>NZ_CAJXPA010000001.1 GCF_913058035.1 uncultured Paraglaciecola sp.
TACTTGTTTTGAGCAGATTTAGCTCTTTCAAAGCTAGACCAAATCACAAAAATAAAAAAACCGCCTTGCGCGGTTTTTATTTTAAGCAAATTTTTTAACGTCTTTTACCAATCAATTAGGGTTTCAACTTCTGCATCATAATCAACTCCATGTAAGTCAAAGCCAAATAATTTCAAAAACTCATGGTGATAACCTACATAGTCACTTAATTCGTGAAAATTTTCTTGAGTCACTTGATCCCATAAGGACTTAATTTTTGCCTGTGTCACATCGTTAGTTTCTTTGCTATTCATATAAAGGCGACCTAACTCATCCACTTTTGGTTGTGATTGGGTCAGCTTGTCTGTAAATAAATCGTATATTTGTTCGATACAACCTTGATGTGTCCCTTCTTCTTTCATCACTTTGTAAATAAGTGAAATATACAAAGGCATAACTGGAATGGCCGAACTAGCTTGAGTGACCAACGCTTTCAATGACGAAACATAAGCATGAACATTTTTACCAACATTGGTTTTTGCTATGTCAGCTGCAGCACGGTCTAAATCCTCTTTAGCTTTCCCTATTGTTGCTTGTCCATATATTGGCCAGGTCAACTCTTTACCCACATAGGTATAAGCCGTGGTTTTACAGTTATCTGCCAGTAAGTCTGCTTCCCCTAAAGCGTCAAGCCATAGCTCCCAGTCTTCACCGCCCATCACTTTTATAGTTTGTTGGATTTCGTCCTCATTAGCAGGTTCTAAAGCTATTTCATGAATAAGATTTTTATCGGTATCGTAGGTTTTCGTTTTGTATGATTGCCCCACAGGCTTTAAAGTTGACTTGTATACTTCACCCGTTTCAGGATCGGTTCGTCTAGGAGAGGCTAAGCTATAGATAATTAAATCTACCTTACCCATATCTGCTTTGAGGGTGTCGATAACCTGTTGCTTAAGATCTTTAGAAAAAGCATCACCGTTTAATGTTTTAGCGTACAAACCCTGTGCGGATGCTTTAGAATGAAAACTTGCGGTATTGTACCATCCAGCGGTACCTGTCTTACGTTCTGTAGGTGGTTTTTCGAAACAAACACCTAAAGTATTAGCGCCACCGGCAAATGCAGCAGTAATCCTTGAAGCGAGTCCATAACCAGTAGAACTACCAATAACTAATACATTTTTTGGCGCATTGTTTAATGTTCCCTGAGCTTTAACATAATCAATTTGTTGTTGAACATTAGTCGCACACCCAATTGGATGTGCATTAGTACAGATAAAGCCACGGATCTTGGGCTTAACAATCATATAAATTTCCTATTTAAAATTTTCAAGGCATTGTAATGCTTGTCAACGCTTAAACACATCTGAACAGCTGATAAAGATGCAATGGTTAAACTTTGTTTAAGGTTTAACACTAACCAAAGGGCATGAATGTCCAAGGTAATATGTCAAACAAGGTCAATAAAATATTAATAAATAAGTGGGTAGACACATTAACTCGTAACAAATTAACAGACGGTCGTAAAAAAAGTTAATATTAATTAAAAGAGTCAACGTACTGCATTTTCTACTTACGATTATTGGTTATACCCAGCACGATTTTTGTAATATTCAAACTCTGATATTTGATGGTATTTCATCACATTTGATTGGAAGTCAGAATAAGATTTATAAACTTTTTTAAACATCGGGTCGGCGGCCGACTGTTCTTGCATCACATCAATTGAGGCATTCTTTAATGCTAACATCACATCCTCAGGCAAAGGACGCATATTAACACCATGTGTCTCGACTAAGGCCTGCATTGCCGAATTATTAGCAGCAGTATATTCGTCCCACATATCTTGATTAACTGCACGAGTTGCTACTTCAATAATAGCTTGTAAGTCATCTGGCAGAGCTTCGAATGCTTGTTTGTTAACCATAAATTCTAAATTAGCGCTAGGTTCATGCCAACCTGAGTAATAATAATATTTGGCGGCTTTGTGTAAACCAAACGCCAAATCGTTGTATGGACCTACCCATTCAGTGGCATCGATCGCGCCAGACTGGAGGGAAGTAAATAGTTCACCTCCTGTAAGTGCAACAGGAATACCACCCAGCTTTTTAAGTACTTCGCCACCTAACCCAGGAATGCGCATTTTTAAACCTTTGAGGTCGTCAACACTATCAATTTCTTTTTTAAACCACCCTGCCATCTGTACCCCAGTATTGCCACCAGCAAAGGGGATTAAATTAAAAGGCTCATATACTTCACGCCATAATTCCAACCCACCGCCGTAATGAAGCCATGCATTCATTTCGGTAGCGTTCATTCCAAAAGGAATAGCAGTGAAAATCTGTGATGCGGGAGCTTTTCCTTTCCAATAATAAGAACCTGCGTGACCCATTTCAGCTGCACCACTAGAAACAGTATCAAATACCTCAAACCCGGGCACCATTTGCCCAGCACCAAAGACTTTTATTTTAAGCCTGCCATTAGACATGCGCTCAACATACTTGGAAAAAGTTTCTGGCCCTCTACCTAAACCTGGGAAGTTTTTTGGCCAAGACGTTACAAGTTTCCATTCATAGTTTTGCTGTTCTACTCGCGAAGTGGGAACGTCAGAAGATTGCCCTCCACAAGATATCAAGAAGGTATTTATTGTAAGCAAAACAAATAATTGCAGTAATTTCATATATAGATTCTCGAAGGTCATACTCAAAGTTTAGAAGGTAACCAAGTTACCAGATTTGGCCAAATTGCCAAACAAGCTAGCAACAATAGTTGAATAAGTATAAAAGGTGCAACACCTCGGTAAATATGTGATGTTTTGACCTCTGGTGGTGCTACACCTCGTAAATAGAATAAAGCAAATCCAAATGGTGGTGTTAGAAACGAGGTCTGTAAGTTAACTGCTATCATGATCCCCAGCCAAATTGGGTCAACTCCCATTGCTAATAATACTGGAGCAACTAAAGGGACAACGACAAAAGTGATTTCAATAAAATCTAAAATAAAGCCAAGTAAGAATATCACCACCATTACCAATAATACCGCAGTAAATACCCCCCCTGGCAAACTTGCAAATAATTTTTCAATTAACTCCTCGCCACCAAAACCACGAAATACCAATGAGAATATAGATGCGCCAATCAGGATCAAAAACACCATAGACGTGACCTTGGTTGTCGATAACATGACCTCTTTTAATTTTTGTAAATCAAGTTTTTTATTGGTCAACGCTAACACTAATGCACCTGCTGCACCAACACCGGCAGCTTCAGTAGGTGTAGCGAAGCCAGCTAGAATTGAACCGAGCACTATGAAAATTAATAAAAGTGGTGGAAATAGCGCTGCAAATAAACCACCAATAGAAATAGGTGGTTGGTCATTTTGTTCAAGTGACGGGTGTATATGCCTACTTGCAAAAACTAAGACATATAGAAGATACATGGCGACTAACAAAAAGCCTGGAATCAATGCACCAACGAATAAATCACCGACTGATACAGATCGTGGGGAAAATATGCCCATATTCAGTTGTGCTTGCTGGAAAGCACTAGATAACACATCACCCAATAGAACCAAAGCAATCGATGGAGGAATGATCTGTCCCAGCGTGCCGGTAGCACATATTGCCCCGCAAGCAAAAGATGGTGAATAGCCTTTTTTAAGCATTGTCGGTAAAGAAAGCAACCCCATAGTGACTACCGTGGCACCGACTATGCCTGTACTGGCAGCTAATAACATACCAACTAACACCACAGAAACTGCTAGCCCTGACTTCAAGTTGCCGAGAACTTGTTCCATGGCAAGCAGTAAATCTTCGGCTACTCGAGATTTTTCTAGCATCACACCCATAAAGATAAATAGCGGAACAGCAATCAACGTTTGGTTAGAGACTATCCCAAATAAGCGGCTGGGTACTGCCTGTAGGTAAGAAGTATCGAACACCCCAAATAGGGCACCTATACCAGCAAAAATGAGTGCGGTGCCTGCCAGCGAATAGGCAACGGGATAACCTAATAACAACACCAAACATACGGCTAAAAACATCAACAGCGAGATATATTCCATTACTTATTGATATCTTTTGATAAGTGTTTATTTAATGATAATCTTGCGACATTACGCACTGTCTCGGCTATTCCCTGAAGCAACATAGTCAGCGGGAATATTAAAATTAAACTTTTTAACAGAAAGACAGCAGGCATACCACCAGCTTCTTGAGACTCTTCCATAACTCGCCAGGACCGCAATACATATTCTAAACTAACCATGAAAATGAAAATATTCACTGGCATAAGCAATAACAAGCTTCCAAAAATATCTACTTTAGCCTGTTTTTTCGGGCTAAAGCGACGATAAAAAATATCGACTCTTACATGTTCATTGACGCGCAAAGTGTGGGCTGCACCCAATAAAAAAACCATAGCATGTAAATACATTACTGACTCTTGCATGGCAATCCAGCCAAGATTAAAGCCGTATCTGAGCACTACAATGAGAAATGTGAGTAATACCATCGTCAAGGTAAACCAGCTCACTATTTTACATAGAAATTCATTCAGAGAATCAATCCACTGAAGACCAAAATTAGTCGAAAAATCGCGCATGTTATGTATTCTTATTATTGTGTTAATGCCATGTTGGAAAAACTGGGCCTAGTATCTTATAGATGTTAAATGTTTTAACAAAAGAATACTTGAAAATAAATGTAGTTTGTCGATTATTACAAAGCCTTCCAAAAATTTTAATCTGCTGGTGGAAATCAATGTTTACTTACAAAGTTGTTTTATTTTTAGATAGTTATCATTGTCTTTAACATTTTTTTTGTCGTAAAATTGTCTCGATTTCATGGAATAAAATTTGAATTCACTTCAACGGAATTGAGGAAGTAGTTCACTTCAATTCCTGAGTAAATAAAAAACTATCAGGAATAATAATGAAACACAGCATATTAAAACTCACACTACTAGCTACTGCCATTTCGAGCAGCATAGCTGTGCACGCACAGTCAGAAGAAATCAATAAGGTCGAACGTATACAAGTTACCGGTTCGCATATTAAAAGAACCGATATGGAAGGCCCTTCACCTGTCACATCATTATCTGCCGATGACATCACCAAAACAGGTGTTACTGACTTAATCGGTCTGTTTACTAAGCTGCCGATGGCTGGGCAAGGTACTTTTTCTACTCAAGGTAATAGCAGTGATGGAACAGGTAACGGTGGTTCAAGTGTATCACTAAGAGGTCTGGGTGCAGATTCAACTCTGATACTTGTAAATGGTCGTCGTATTTCTGTTTCTCCTTTTGCTAATGAAATAGATACCGCCTTTGTTGATATTAATAACATTCCATTAGCTGCTATTAAACGAGTCGATATATTGAAGGATGGTGCATCAGCTACCTATGGTTCTGACGCAATTGCCGGGGTTATTAACATCATATTGAAAGACGATTATGATGGTTTAGAAGTTTCTACAAAAATTGGTGACACAGCCGATGGTGGCGGCAAAGAATCTAACACTAGTCTATTGTTTGGTAGCAGCTCAGAAAAATCCAATCATACCTTTGTGTTGGATTACTTTGATCGTGAAGAAATACTTAATGCCGATAGATTTTACACTAGTTCGTCAAATCAAACTGCTTTGAGACCTAATGACCCTTATGTATCAGACAGCAGAAGCTCGTCAGGTTACCCAGGTACAATAGCCCTTGCTTCAGACAATACTGTTCGTACACCAGATACATTTGGTAATGATGTTTGTCCTGCTGATCAAATTGTAGGCACTTTATGTCGTTACGATTATGCACCAATGAGTACCACTGTACCCGCATCTGAGCGTGTGAGTTTTATGTACATGGGTAATTTTGAAATTAACGATACTCTAAGAGCGTTTGTAGAGTTGAATGGACAAAACTCAAAAACAACTATTAGAGGGGCAGCTAGTCCAAGCTTTAATGAGCTATTTATGTCTGCTGATAATATCAATCATCCTTTTGCCAATGATGATACAAGTATATTTCATGAACAAGAATTGACTATGCGTCGTCGTTTGGTTGAAATTGGAAACCGTGAAAAACGTGTTGATTCAGATTATTATCGAAGTGTTTTTGGCTTTCAAGGCGAATTATCTGGATGGGATTGGGAAACGGCTTACAGTTATATAAAAAGTGACTCGATTGAACGTGGAGTCAATGGTTTTCCAAACTCTCGTAGAACTCAAGAAGCAATTGATAGTGGTTTATGGAACCCCTTTGAGCCCTCTTCTAACAGTCAGGAATCCCTTGATTTTATAGAAACTCAAACTACACGTTATGGTAAATCAACCAGCAAGTCTTTTGACGGTAAAATATCTGGTCCCATTATGGATATGTCTGCAGGCGAGCTTATGTTGGCTTTAGGCGCTGAATACCGTGAAGAAACTATTAGTGATAACCCAGATGACCAGTTCCTTCGTGGTGATGTATTTGGAACAGAAGCAACACAGGCAAATGGTGAGCGTGATAATACTTCTATCTTCGCTGAACTAGCCATCCCCGTAACTGAAACACTCAACATTCAGATAGCTGTGCGTCACGAAGATTATAGCGATTTTGGTACGACTACTGATCCTAAAGTTGCATTTATTTGGACACCTACCGATGAACTATCGATAAGAGGTTCATATGGTACTGCTTTCCGTGCGCCCTCTCTTAGTCAAATAGGTTTAGGTAGTACTGACGAATCACCTAGCTTGGTCGATTCTGTTCGATGCGCTGCAGTAGGTAATGTTGACCAAGCCTGTGAAATTTTTGAATACACGGCCATATTGGCTGGTAACCCTGATTTAGGGCCTGAAGAGTCTAAGAGCTATAACTTGGGTGTTATTTATGAAGTCACAGAGGATATTGATTTCTCTTTAGATTATTATAATTACGACATTGAAGACGTAATCGGTAAAGATACCCAGTTCGTATTTACCACTCAAGGTAACAATTCGGCGGTTGTTGAACGTTTACCTTCAACTGTTGCGGGTGACCCAGGACAAGTGGTTCGTATTTATGACCGCTTTGAGAACTTATTTGATCTTAAAACATCTGGTTTAGACCTTGATTTGGGTTACAAAATGTCTTCTGACATGGGCGATTTCAAGTTCAACTACGTCTTAAATTACGTATTGAATTACGAAGATATTCGAACTGGCGGTCGTATCGATACCCAAGAAGGGGGATTTGAGCAACCTGAAATCCGTTGGACAACCTCTGGTTCATGGGTAAAAGCAGACTGGAGCGCAAATTTTGCCATCAATTATATCGGCGAGTTTGAACAAGACTCTGCTATCCGAAATCGTTCAGACGGCACAATAGCACCTGATATTGAAGCTATGATAACGGTTGATACAACGGTTAATTATGTAGGTTTGGAAAATACAACATTGACTTTAGGTGTAACAAACCTTTTCAACGAAGAGCCACCGTTTAGTTATCATTCATGGACCGGTTATGTTTCAGGAACACATAACGCACAGGGTAGGTTTGCCTACCTCCAAGCTACTTATAAGTTCTAGGTATCTGAAACCAGTAATTACACGATAACAAACGTTAATGTGTTGTGAATTAAAAGGCGTCTCTATGACGCCTTTTTACTATTCTACAATTACTCTACAACTATTCTATTATTGGTCTAATTTACTGCCACCTAGGCAATTAGGTGAGTTTGGAAATTCACCATATAGGTTGTGCCATTCTTCTTGTGTGTAAGTATGCAATGCCAAAGCATGTATGTCGTTTGCTAACTCCTCTTTTAGTACTGAGTTAACCGCTCTATGGCGTTTTATCAGGCGTTCGCCGCTGAAACTAGGCGTGACTATGACCACTTTAAAATGGCTCTCTGACCCAGCGGGCACATTATGCATAGAACTTTCATTAATGACTTGAAGGTGTTGTGGATTAAAGTGATTGAGTAATTTTTTTTCAATATTATTTTGAATCTTCATATATTCTCCAAGGTAATTTAAGCTCTAAATCACCATTAATTTTTGTATTATCCATTTTAGCTTTAAAAAAGTGGTACGACATTTTGCTTATGGCTGACTGAGCATAACTGATTGACAGTTAGCTATATTTTTTTTGTTAGATTTTACACGTGTTTCTATACGATTTGGTACTAACCACGGCCAATGTTGAGTACGTATCTGAACGTGAGATTGACTCTTGCTGCTAACACTTTCTTGGTTTTTGCTATGCTGTGTTGCCAATACTTTTGCGTATCGCCACTCATGATTAATAGACTACCACTGACTAAAGGCAATCTAACTTTCTCCTTAGTTTGATTGTGATAGAAATCTAAATTGCGCACCTCGCCAAAGCTTAGCGATGCAATCACTGGCTGTTGGCCTAGTTCAGGCTCATTGTCTGCATGACGTCCCATTCCATCTTGGCCGTTGCGATATAAATTTGCCAATACTGAATTAAAACGGCTATTGCTGGTGTTTTCACATTTTTGTTTAAGTTCAAGTAATGCTGGACTCCATGGCAAAGGGCACATACTCAAATTTGAGTATTGATAGTCCGCATTTTCATCGCCATACCAGGCTTGTAATCTTGGTACATTGAAGGTTTTTCCGTACAAGGTAATTTGCTCTTGGCGCCAGTCTACCTCTTGTTGCAGTGAGCACATGATGTTTGCTGCTTCTAGTGGCGGAATAAAATTAGGATAGTACTTTAGATTTGCATCAAGCATATCCAGATGTATTGGCGTGTTATCATATTGTGATTCAAACAGTGACTTTTGCATAACCCACCAGATTCGGACATAAATGAACACCAGTTTAACGCTTTTAGACAGAAACTTGCAGTTAGTTAGGTATCCACAAGAATTGCAACATCCAAGCTGGCAAGCGTGGGATGCTGCAGACGAATACCTAATTGAATATGTTGAAAAAAATATTCAAGACTTACAAAGCCAAACTGTGAGTATTTACAATGATGATTTTGGCTCACTAGCGTGTTGGTTTGCCCACCTGAACCCTTCTTGGATAAGTGATTCTTTCGTGGCTAAACAATCTTGCTTGGTTAATCTGCAGCAAAATAACATCCCCGTTGAGTCAGTAAAATTTTATGATTCAGTCACCCCAGTAGATTTACCAGTAGAACTTGTTTTACTGAAAATCCCCAAAACTATGGCGTTACTTGAACAACAATTAATTGACTTACAAACAAGGATTTTGCCATCGACTAAAGTCATCGCTGCAGGCAAAGCCGCACTGATAAAAAAATCTACCTTAGCCCTGTTTGAAAAATATTTAGGTGTCACTACCACTTCATTAGCTAAGAAAAAAGCACGTTTGGTTTTCTGTCAACCTAGTTGTAACAAATCACATTTAAGTCCTTATCCAACTGTTTGGTTTACAGATAAACCTCGGTTTGAAATCAGTAATATGGCCAATGTGTTTGCCCGCCAGCAACTGGATATTGGCGCACGGTTCATGCTTGAAAATTTGTCTAAATTAACGAACATGGATAACAAAACAGTGATTGATTTGGGCTGTGGTAATGGTGTGTTGGGTTTACATATCTTAAATCAAAATAAAAAAACCAAGGTAGTGTTTACTGATGAGTCATATATGGCGGTTGCCTCTGCCAAACAAAACGTATTGGTCAATCTAGCTGACAAAGAGTCTCAGTCAGAGTTCCTAGTGAACAACTGCTTGGATGACTTCACTGAACAATCTAAATTTTCTGACGTAGACACAGTGTTATGTAACCCGCCTTTTCACCAACAAAATGCCATTACTGATCATATCGCGTGGCAGATGTTTAAAGATGCTGAGTCACTGCTTCAAAATGGTGGGCAATTGTTTGTGGTGGGTAATCGCCACTTAGACTACCCGAATAAACTAAAAAGATTGTTTGGCAATGCAACAATGATTGCAACTAATCAAAAATTTAGTATTTTATCTGCTACTAAACAATAGGCCTTAGGAATATTACAATGTTAAAAACACTTTCTGCCGCTTTCTTTGGCCCTTCTTTTGCACCTTTCTTTGTGGTGCTTCTTGTCAGTTTATTTGTCACTATCCCGAATCTAGTTGTTGCAAAAACTAAAATTGATGGTTCACATATTCAACCTAATAATTATTACCCTCGTGTTAAAATGATCACCAGCATGGGGGATATTATTGTTGAATTAGACCGTTCTAGAGCGCCTATTACCGTTAATAATTTTTTGCGTTACGTAGACAAACGTAGTTACGAAGACACCATCTTCCATCGAATAGTGCCTGAGTTTGTTGTACAAGGTGGAGGTTACGATACCAATTTTGTAATAAAACCATCATTTGGAAAAATATTTAATGAGTCTGGTAATGGCTTAAAAAATAAGATGTACAATATTACCATGGCAAGAGAGAAGGGCCCACACTCTGCTACCCGCCAATTCTTCTTTAATATGGATAATAACGATAGCTTAGATCCTGGAAGAAATTGGGGATATACTGTATTTGGTATGGTTGTCGAAGGTTACGAAGTATTAGATAAAATGGTCAATGTAAAAACAGATTTCGACTCAACACATGGCTGGTCAGATGTACCGGTAGAGCAAGTTATTTTGGAAAAAGTGATTGTTTTACCACCTGTATAAAAACTTTAATATTGTTTAAGCCCCATCGATGAGCATTAGACAGGAATAAACTGACTAAAAAATAATTTCTGTTGTCATTACAAATGCGGTTTAACCTTTTATGAATACAAAAATCCTTAATTTAGGTGTTCTGTGTCTGTGATTTTTTTGCAAACTTTCCTACTACGCTCTGTCTTGTGCGCGTAATTCCGTGGCAGCCTAACGTTCGAATACGCAAATACTTGATAGTCGCTAATGCCTGATGATGGTTCAATTTTAGCTAAACCCTAAAGAAATATAATTATACAATACCAAGAAAAACAAATAGCAATTAATAAAATAACATTAAAATAATAACATTGGAGAACAACGTTGAATAGTACACATAACAACCTAACTTTCAGACCGGCTTTCCGGTTGGCTTTATTGGCCAGTGCCATTTCAATTAGCTTTTGCGGGTCGTTGAATGCACAACAAAAAACGGCTGAAAAAGACAACAATGATAGAATTGAATCTATCACAGTGACTGCAACCAAACGCTCACAAGTGATTTACGAAGTCCCTCTTTCTATCAGCGCTTTTAGCGGTGAAGCACTCGCAGCACAAGGCATTAGCGATTTGACGGATATAGGAAAGTTTGTTCCTAACCTCAATGTGACAGGCTTTTCAGCGGGACATACCTCTTCGGCCAATCCTTTTATTCGTGGTATTGGCTTGCAAGACCATTTGATTACCACTGATCCTGGCGTCAGCGTTTACGTTGATGGAGTCTATCTTGGACGTCAAGTTGGTCAGAACTGGAATTTAAATAATATTGAACGTATCGAGGTATTACGTGGGCCACAAGGGACGCTTTATGGCAGAAACTCCATCGGTGGTGCGATCAATATCATCACTAAACAGCCAGATGCTGAGGCGTTAACTCAATTAGGCGTTCAAGCTGGTACTCGTGGCCGTGTTAAGGCTGATGTTTTTGTGAATAGGGCACTCAGTGATTCTGTATCGTTTAATTTTAATGCCGGATATAATGCACGCGATGGTTTAGGCGAATTTATAAACATTCCAGATGCGGAATATGATGTAGGCGAGACCAAAGAATTATACGGGCGTTTATCAGTGAAATATGCTCCCAACGATGATTTTAGTGTGGTGTTGACTGCTGATGCAAATGACGGTGAAGGAGGACTCAGACCTTACACGACCCTAATTGATGAAATTCCCACAGGAGCTTATTATACAGGCATGCGTTTTGGCTCTGCCACTCCAGTAGGACCGCTACGCAATACTGATGTATCGGCAGACCCCTACGACAACGCTACAGGCACTAAGGAAGTCACTACCGTGACTAATGAAGCGCAAGGACTGTCATTGACAGCAGACTGGAGTCTTTCAGATACGTTATCAACCAAAGCAATAGTGAGTCATCGTACTTCTGAGTATAAAGCAGGTTTAGATGATGATAGCACCATTTTTGCCCTTGACCATTATCCTGAAAAAGGTGATGCCGATCAGACTTCAATCGAGTTGCAGTTAAATGGCTATTACGACGAATTTGATTTTGTCTCTGGCATATATTGGTTCAATGAAGAAGGCAGTAATCGTCAAGGGGCAGATTCCAGTTTTAACGGAGGTGGCAACTTATTGGAGCTTGATCAAGAAACAACCAGTCGTGCAGTGTTTGTTAACCTAGGTTATGGAGTGACAGACGACCTGCGTATTTCGGGTGGTGTGCGATATACCAAAGATGAAAAAATAGCTACAGCAAATGTGGGAATTGGCCCTTTCACCTCAGAAGATGATTGGAATGAACTTAGCTTTGAACTATCAGCAAATTATACCTTAGAAAATGGCCTTAATTTTTACGGTAGTGTGCAAAGTGGTTATCAATCAGGTCAATTTCCTGCTCGACCTTTTTGTCTGTTCGGTGACCCCTTATGCTTTGTTGCATCAGATAATATCACGGCAGTTAATTATGAATTGGGTCTTAAAGGTCAAGTCACCGATGATTTCAGTATGAGTGTTGCGATATTCAATACTGAATATGAAGACTTGCCATATCAAGTTAGTACTACTTCTGAAGGTGGTTTCGATACTAGTAACCTAGTGGTTGAACAAACATCACGGGGAATAGAGTGGGAAAGTACACTTTATTTTAGTGAAAATTTTAAAGTGCATACTAGCCTTGGTTATATGGATGTTGACGTAACTGAACAAGATGGAATTAAACCTGTTGCACCATTAACTCCGGATTTGACTGCATCAATTAGCCCGTCATATGAATTTGAGCTAGCCGGTGGCGCGACTATTAACACTAGAATTGATTATTCATTTCGTAGTGACATGTATGGAGAGCCTAGCTCAGATCCCGGCAGATTAACTGAAATTGACAGCCGAGAGCTAGTTAATTTTAATGTAACTTACATGCCTGCTGAAGGTGATTGGAAAGTGGCTTTCTACGGAAAAAATATATTTGACGAGCGTTACGATAATGCCCGCTTAAATACAGGCGACTATATTTTGCAAGTATTAAGTAATGATGCGAGTGAATTCGGTATTAGGTATAACACCCAATTTTAATTAAACAGGGTGGGGATTAGTCCTATAAAAAGCGGCCTCTGATGGTCGCTTTTTTATTTGTTATATATAGGTGGCGCTTTGCTTATGATTTGATTTCCGACTTCAATCGTCTTAATTTTTCTATACTTTTTTTTGTAAGTATTTCAGTCATTTAAAACTTAGGCCTAGTATTTTCAGTAGTTCAAAAGATTTTTTGAGCATTAGCCAAGATCTGAATGGTGCAATCTAGTACGTTTTAATAATCGGTATAAAGCAAAAGGTTGTTGATGGGTTTGTGATAGTTCTCCTAACAAACCCATGCCATATTAGTGATATATACTTGAGGCTCTTGTTGCATAAAAACAACAATTTAATGTCTGTTTTGGCTTATCGCTCGCCAATATCTTTAGTCAATCTAGACGTGTAGCAGATTATTAATAAGATTCGCATCTTTTACTGTTAGTTTCGTGACCTCAATTTGGACGGCGTTATGACGTTCAACGTTTTGTTTCTTGGCGATATTCTAAAACTTGGTGTTGCTCTAATAGTCGGTCTATTTGTTCTTGTTGCTGTTGCGTAACTATCGCTGGCCTAGCATAAAGGCAATCATGGCGGTCATTTATCCAACCATGCTCCCAAAAGTGAGTGTTTTGGATAAACTCTGAGGCAAAATTGGCGACACCCATATCAAAACACCCTACTAAACAAGTATCTATATAGGTTTGATAGATAGGATATTGGCTGTTGGCTTGTAATTTATTCATATTGGCACATATAAATATTTTACAGGTGTCTGGGTTAGCTCGAATATTGGCAAGTTCAATCTGCGCTAATTCAGATTCTTGGGCGGCCACTATAGTATTAGGGTCGACCTCAACAAATTGATAGTCTTGCTCACGGTCGCGAAGTTCAGGTGATATTTGTTCTATGCGCAATAACACTGCGTTCAAGTTAGCTGTTTCAACTGGGGATACTCCTAAAGCAGTCTGTAAGTGTGCTATACCTCTTGCTAGCCATTCCCGTTGCCATCCATTTACGACAATTGGCATGTTGGGGCAAAAAATATTTGAATGACGTGAGCGACTATCATGGCTGAGTAAACTGCCATAGCCCACAAGGTAGTGTTTCTGTTTAATTGACATACAACTCTCCAATTACTAATGCCATTAAAACCACATGAGGATAGGCTACCGTAGGTTTAAGTGCTTGTTTGATATACTCGCTTACCAATCCAACGGCATGAGGCCTAGATTGATTCCATGCAAGATTAAATTGCATACCCATATGTGATGCATTATCTGGCATGTGGTTTGGGTTGCCTTGAATCGCTCGTTCGACAACTTCTAAGCGTCGCCCGATCCTATTTTGAAATGTTTTCCAAATGCCGTCTTGAAGCCATAAAATAGCAACAACTGCTAATGGCCATAGCTTTGTATCTAATACGAAAACTAAAATACAGCAAACTAAAATGTTAAAAAGCTTAATGGCTAAAGAACATTTTTCATAGCTGTCGAATTGGTTTTGTAAAGTGATCCACTCACTTTGTAATATGTGAGGTTGTTCATCAGACATAGGTTATTCATTAACTTTTTTATTGATAATCGACAGATTTCATACTTTAGCAAGAACTGTTACAGTGTGTTGAGCAAAAATGTTCAATCTATGCTCGGCTATTTTCAAAAGCAATGACTTGGTCAATATCAGAGCAACTTAATGCAAGCATTAAAAGTCTATCAATCCCAAGAGCCACACCTGCACAAGCTGGTAGGCCAAAGTTTATCGCCGCTATAAAGTTTTTATCTATGGGCATAATATCTAAACCTATATTTTGTCGTCTAACATTGTCTTGTTCAAAGCGTCTGAGTTGTTCTTGGCCATCAGTCAACTCATGAAAACCATTAGCCAATTCTATACCTTTAAAATACAACTCAAACCGTTCGGCTACTAATGGATTAATGGGATTTATTTTTGCTAAAGCAGCCTGGCTAGCAGGAAACTCCATCACAAAACAAGGGCGTTCTTGCCCAATTTGGGGCTCTACATGTTGACTAAACAATAACATGAGTAAAATGTCTTTGTTGTCTTCAGCGGCTGCCAGATCATGGTATCCATATTGGCAAGCTAAGGTTTTGATGTCAGACAGAGTAGAGGTTAATGGGCAGCAACCCAGATGTTGTTCAAATATATTTTGGTAGGTGACACGATCTGCTTCATCACAACCTAAGACCATTTGTATGATTTCATTAATTTCGGTCATTAACTGCAGATGATCAAAACCCGGCCTATACCACTCAAGCATTGTAAATTCAGGATTATGATAACGCCCAGCTTCCTCATTTCTAAAAGACTTACATATTTGATAAATTGGACCACTGCCAGCGCTCAAGAGTCTTTTCATGGCAAATTCAGGTGAGGTTTGTAAATATAAAGGTGATGTTTGCACCGCAAAAGGATGATTAAACTGAGTACAGAAAGAATGTAAATGTTCGTCTGTGACAGTCGCGTGACTTAGTGCGGGTGTGTCCACTTCAAGTACCTCATGTTCTGCAAAAAAGTATCTAATTTTTTGCAAGATTAAGGCACGTTGTTTTAACACTGCAATTGAGGCACTGGGCCGCCAGTTGTCTATGCGCATTATTATCCTATTTTAAATAATAAAAAAGCCCACTAACGTGGGCTTTTGAATTTTGATAGACAAACTATTTTTGTGCTCTAGAGACATACTCGCCGTTACGCGTGTCGACTCTAACTACTTCACCTGTTTGTACAAATAGAGGCACTCTTACAACAGCACCAGAAGACAAAGTGGCTGGTTTACCTCCAGTACCTGCAGTGTCGCCTTTAAGGCCTGGATCAGTTTCAGTAATTTCTAATTCAACAAAATTAGCTGGTTGTACTACAATAGGTGCACCGTTCCAAAGGGTAATAGTGCACGTGTCGTTTTCTACTAACCATTTAACGTTTTCACCAACGGCTTTTTCATCCGCGGCAATTTGTTCAAAGGTGTCGTTGTTCATAAAGTGCCAGAACTCACCATCTGTATACAGATAAGCGAGTTCAGTATCGATGACATCTGCACCCTCTACCGAATCACCTGATTTGAATGTCTTTTCTATGACTTTTCCTGAAATAAGCTTGCGAATTTTAACCCGGCTAAAGGCTTGACCTTTACCTGGTTTAACAAATTCATTTTCAAGAATGTTGCAAGGTTCGCCGTCGAGCATTATCTTTAGGCCTGATTTAAATTCATTTGTGCTGAAATTCGCCATGTGTCCCCGTAATATAACTATGCTGAGTCTGTAATTGTTGCAAATAATACCTAAAAAACTGATGACTGTAGAGAGTAACTGGCAAAAAGAACTGGCAATGTCTTTTTCTGACCCTGTTTTATTGCTTAAATATTTGGAATTACCTCTAGAAGACTTCACAGATGACATCAAAGCACGGCAACTTTTTCCGATGCGAGTACCGCGCCCTTTTGCTGCTAGGATGCAAAAAGGCAACCCTTTAGATCCATTATTTATGCAGGTGTTCACTAGCCGTAAAGAATTTGACACTGCACAAGGTTTTTCTACCGACCCGTTACAAGAACAAAACAACAAACAGTCCGGTATTTTACATAAATACCATAATCGTCTTTTGTTATTAGTAAGGGGCGGTTGTGCGGTGAATTGTCGATATTGTTTTAGAAGACATTTTCCTTACAGTGACAATCATTTAAATAAGCAACAATGGCAAAAAGCGTTAGATTATATCGTCGCTAATCCACAAATCGATGAGGTGATCTATTCTGGTGGTGATCCACTAATGGCGAAAGATGACTTTTTAGCCTGGCTAACAACCCAGATTGAAGCCATCCCACATATCAAACGACTGCGTATTCATACTCGTTTACCCGTGGTTATCCCTTCTAGAATTACGACAGAGCTTATTTCATGGTTCACGCAGACTCGGTTAAAACCTGTGATGGTGTTGCACGTTAATCATGCCAATGAAATTGATACAGGATTGGCAAAGTCAATGCAAAAGTTAAAGCAGGCAGGGGTAACGTTACTCAATCAGGCGGTGCTGTTGAAAGGGATCAACGATACGGCAGATCAACAAATTGCTTTAAACGAAGGGTTGTTTGAAATAGGTGTGATGCCTTACTATTTACACGTTTTAGATAAGGTGCAGGGGGCTGAACATTTCGATTCGCCTGACAGTAAAGCAAAAGAACTCATGCGAGAATTGATAAAGCGTCAGCCAGGTTATCTGGTGCCTAAACTCGTGAGAGAAATAGGTGGCCAGCCTGGCAAAACGCCGCTTGACTTACAGCTTCATCCTTAACAAAACTCAATAAAAGAGCCTCACTAGTATTAAACAAACGTGTCGACAATAGACCCAATTGCTGAATTGGCAGACGAAGTTTTAGGTGCTGCAGCTGCTTCAAGTAATTCTATTGTCGCTTGACCCTCTATTTTTTGCTGAGATTTAGCAAGTTGTAGAGATTTTATTTCAAGCGTAGAACTGACCGACGACTGACTCGCTCCTGAAATATCCATACAGTGCTCCTTATTACTTGTAGCAAGGTACAAAAGCGGGCAAAATTGCTCACAAGAAATATATCGACAACCTTAAGTAAAACTTTAGCTATGCAAACTATTATTCAAACTCTCAGTGAAAACGTTCAAGTTATTTATCGAAAATCTATTGATGCCGATCAGGTCATTAGCCGTTTACAATATGATGGCAAAGGAAAATTCAGTGCAGTTTTTGCCAAAGATGCAGGTTTCACTACCAGTAGTCGACTTTTCAAACCTTATGTAGAAGAACTAGCGAATGAA
The DNA here is from genome assembly GCF_913058035.1 of uncultured Paraglaciecola sp. Taxonomy (GTDB): domain Bacteria; phylum Pseudomonadota; class Gammaproteobacteria; order Enterobacterales; family Alteromonadaceae; genus Paraglaciecola. The sequence goes on from NZ_CAJXPA010000001.1 coordinate 17,952, forward strand.
GTATTAGCACTAGAACAAGCTACTCAAGAATCTCTAAAAGAACAATTACCCAGCCTGGTAATGAAAATAGAGTTAATGTTAAAAACGTTAAGTAAATTTCAGAAATCTGCTCGATAATCTACTGCTTTTTTTGATTTTTAACGTACCTGATGAATCGGTAGTTCAGCGATTCTTTGCCTGATACTTCTTACCATCTTAAGGTACTCAGGGCTGTCGACCTTGGTAAATTGTTTGCTAAATTCGCTTCTGTCTAAGCCTTCAGGAAATCCGTTAATGTTTGGGAAAAATAGGTCTTCATCGATGTTACCGGCTAATATATTTTGAACCGAGCTAGCGTTGGAGGGGCTTGATGCAGCAATCGCAAATTCCACCCCAGCAATGTCAGCTGCTAAGTCGACAAAACTATAGCCGCTTCCACCGTCGCCTCTATCCATTAACTCCTTAAACTCACCAATAGCTATACTTAACCCCTGTTCGGAAAGTATTTTGATGGCAGCAGAAAAGATAAAATGTTGATGGAGATCAGCTCGAGATTTTAACCTAGGAATAGCGTTAGGAAACGCCACCTTGCCTTTTCTTGGTTGCACATCACCTACTAGATTGGCAAACCTATGGTTCCCTGCATATATTGCTAGTGCCATAATGGCGGCCTCGTTTTCTTTAGGCGCAGTCTCAAAAGTTGAGCGATTCTTTGCCCAAGTAAACATTGGACCAATATACTTTGCCAAAGACTGGGGTGTTGGGCTTTTGCTTACTTCTAGTAGGGAAAGTTGTTTTAAATAATATGTAGTTCTAAGGCGCATTTCTTCGTCACCAGTTCCGCCCACACTTTTTTTGATATCATTCAATTCTTTGAGAAATTGATCAAGTGGTAGAACAGACAATCGCATCTGACCTTCAGTCATAGAGACAGTCTCTACTTGTTGTACAAATTGACTAGCGATATCGCTGTTGGTATACCAATTAGCTAAATAAATAATAGTGCTTAGAGCGAAACTCCCAGGCACATTAACAGGCCCAAATTTCACATGGCTGACATTAATGCCAGGGCCAGGTAGCAATAAAATGTCAATATTCAGATATTGACCTACAGAATTTTTTGGTAATAAATAGCTAGCTAAAATGCTGGTTGAATTAGGGCCGATATGTACTCGACCATTAATTTTTTCATGGGCGCGTTGTGCAAAACCCACTAAACTATTTAGCTGATTTTGACTAATATGTATGTCTTGTTTGTTAGTTCTATTTTTAACACTATCACTAAGTTGTTTTATCAGTTTTTTAACTGAATCAGCTTGGTTGACTTGTTCACTACTGCTAGCAATAACGTTGGGATGCGACTCAATAACGGTAAAAAAAAGATACGTGACGGCTACTGTTAACAATAGAATCAAAAAACTAATCGTTTTAAATAGCTTAGCCAAGATATTTTCCTTCAGGCTTGATAACTAGTATGTCTGATTGAAAAAACACAAGATTAAACAATCGCCATATCCCCTTTAGATTCTAACCATTGTTTGCGATCTGGTGCGCGTTTTTTGGCTAATAACATATCCATCATTTCTAACATTTGATCTGCATCGTCCACCATAAGCTGTACTAATCTTCTGGTGTTGGGATCCATGGTAGTTTCACGCAATTGCAAGGGGTTCATTTCACCCAACCCTTTAAAACGCTGAACATTTACCTTACCACGCTTTTTCTCAGCGGCTATGCGGTCCAAAATACCTTCTTTTTCCCCTTCGTCTAACGCGTAATAGACATCTTTGCCGACGTCAATTCGAAATAGTGGAGGCATAGCTACGTAAACATGGCCTTTATTAACTAAGGTTCTAAAGTGTCTAACAAATAATGCGCACAGTAAGGTGGCAATATGTAAACCATCAGAGTCAGCGTCGGCTAAAATACATATTTTGTCATAACGCAGGCCACTTAAATCTTCCGAGTCAGGGTCTATACCCAAAGCCACAGAAATGTCATGTATTTCTTGTGAAGCTAACACTTGAGATGAGTCGACTTCCCAGCTGTTTAAAATTTTGCCGCGAAGTGGCATGATTGCCTGAAATTCTCTATCTCTGGCTTGTTTTGCAGAGCCCCCAGCTGAATCTCCTTCCACTAAAAATAATTCGGAGCGGCTGGTATCCTGGGTAGAACAATCGGTAAGTTTGCCGGGTAAAGCAGGTCCTTGAGTCACTTTTTTACGGGCTACTTTTTTACTTTGACGTAATCGAGTTTGTGCATTGTTAATACACATATCAGCCAGTAACTCAGCGACATCGGTATGTTGGTTTAACCATAAACTAAAAGCATCTTTAACCACACCTGAAACAAAAGCGGCAGCTTGACGCGAAGATAAGCGTTCTTTTATTTGCCCTGCAAATTGTGGGTCTTGCATTTTAGTAGATAAAACATAACTACAACGATCCCAGATGTCTTCTGGTGTGAGTTTGACTCCACGCGGTAATAAGTTTCTAAACTCACAAAACTCACGCATCGATTCTAATAAGCCTTGACGCAAACCATTAACGTGCGTGCCACCTTGAACCGTTGGGATAAGGTTGACATAACTTTCGTTAATCATTTCGCCACCTTCAGGCAGCCACATAACAGCCCAATCCGCGGCTTCGGTGTTACCTGAAATGGTGCCTACAAATGGACTGTCTTGTGGCAAGGTCACATATTCTTTTACCGATTGATATAAATAGTCACGCAAACCATCTTCGAAATACCATTCGGTAGTTTCATTACTGATTTTGTCATCAAATCGTATTCGTAAACCAGGACATAATACCGCTTTAGCACGTAACACATGTAATAATTTAGTGACAGAAAACTTGCTTGAGTCAAAGTATTTTGGGTCAGGCCAAAAGTGAACTTTGGTGCCTGTGTTGCGTTTACCGCAGGTATCGACAATTTCTAACTCCTGAACTTTTTCACCGTTTTCAAAAGCAATTTGATGTACGTTGCCATTACGCCGAATATTCACCTCTACTCTTTTGGATAAAGCGTTGACCACAGAAATGCCAACACCATGTAAACCACCAGAAAACTGGTAGCTTTTGTTTGAAAATTTACCACCCGCGTGTAACTTAGTCATAATCAATTCTACCCCTGAAATACCTTCTTCAGGGTGGATGTCTACAGGCATACCACGGCCATCATCTGTGACTTCAATGGATTGATCTGAATGCAGTACCACTCGAATTGTGGTGGCAAATCCGCCTAAGGCTTCGTCAACACTATTATCAATGACTTCTTGGCTTAAATGATTTGGGCGTGTGGTATCCGTATACATACCAGGGCGGCGTTGAACTGGCTCTAGGCCGTTCAATACTTCAATAGCGTCTGCGTTATATTCGTTTGACATATTTATTAATCAAAGCTCTCGTTATTCGTACGGTGGATGTGCGGCAATGCTAAAAGCATTTTATATGTTATACCAAGCTTCAATTAGTCTTGCAGTAGAAACCTAAAAATATCTGGTAAGAATCGCTGAAAATCTTGAAAACTATGATCACCGCCTTGCTCTATGCTTAGTTTATAGTCTTGGTACTTAGTTTCTGCTTGGCGGTAGTCTAACGTTTCGTCTGCAGTTTGTAACAACACCCAATAATCAGACTTGGGATTCAAAGTGGGTGTATCCAGATAACGAAGCTCGTCAATATGTTGGTTTTTTAGTAAAAAAGGTTGTTGCGTGTGCGGATTAATATGGGCGCCTAAAAAGTCGACTAATAAATCAAAAGGTCGCACTGCTGGATTAACTAAAACTGCTTTGCCTGAATATTTTTCCACCATGAACGACGCTAAAAACCCACCTAATGAGCTACCAATAAAACGTAATTTTTTGCCATGATGTTCAGCAATTTTCTGTTCAATAATAGCGACGGCATCATTAGGGTAGTTCGCAAGTTGTGGTATTTCTAAAATTAAATCGGGGTAATTAGCCTTCACAAACTCGATAGTTTGCGAAGCTTTTTTCGACTGCGGTGAACTAAGAAATCCGTGTAAATAGATAACAACGTATTGCAAAGTCAATCCTTATGCTTTTAGTCGGTGAATAGATGTGACTATTTGACCATTATCTAGCAATTTAAGCACTCTATAACCTGGCAATAAATCGCTTGTGGCAAAAGATGACTCAGTAGCAAACTGCCAACAGGTTGAGGGACATGCCATATATAAACATTGGTCTTTTTGTTGTTCGATTGCCATATGGATATGACCATACACCACACCTTTTATAGATGGATTTGCGGCTACTACCGCATTAAATTCTTGCCGGTTTGTCCATTCATGTTTGTCCATCCAACCATCGCAAGGGATAGGATGGTGATGAGCGGCTAATAAGTGATAATCATTACAATGAAGGCTTAAATATTCAGTTAAAGATGCAAGGTTAGATTCTGATATTTGTCCCATGGCATACTGATATTGTGTGTCTAATAGATGAATATGCCATCGATTGGGCAAAATCAATCGATGTTTATTTATCCACAAATAATCACTATCAATATGTGATTTCATCTGTGCTTGGTTGTCATGATTGCCCGGAATGATACCTATTCGGCAATTGATACCTGTCTCGTAAAGCAATTTAGAAAAGTGTTGGTAACTTTGCCCAGAACCGTCACCACTGATATCGCCCGTAACTAACAACACATCCGGCTGGCGAAGTGTAACCTCCGCCAATATGTGTTGTAAGCTTTGATAAGGATTGATGTTGTTGTAACCATTTTTTTGGATTTCTGAAAATAAATGACAATCTGTAATTTGAATAATATTCATTTTTAGAATGACTTAGGCTTCAGAAGAATATAATTGGCTACTTTGCGTTAAACAAAACTGTAACCATTCAGCTAAGAACAAATTAACCATTTCTTTTTCGTTTTTCTGATACATTTTGGTATTGGGGTACTGGTAGCTTGGCTTCAAAGAACCAATATTCTGAGCACTAATTACTTCTGCCATTTTAGCATCGTGATATAACCTAACCTGCACTACTGGCCGAAGAAATTCATAACCTATCTGGTTTTTTTGCGACATTTCTAAAGTGCTGGTATAGCGACTACATTCAATAATCTTGATGGTATATAGCAAACTAGCGTTTACTTTAAATTGATACTGTAAGTCTTCTGTATCGCAATCAGGAAGCAACTTTAACAGACGACCATAATTAACCTCACATACTTGGTGCATGTTGGCTAGTTTGGGAACATATTTACGACCTATTTCTTTAGTCATGAGACCAATTTTCCAAAAGCTGTTGTTTATTCATAGCAAACCATTGAAGTGCAATCAGTGCAGCAGCATTATCGATTTTACCTTGGTTGAGCCAGTCAAACGCCAGTGTTGAAGGTACTCTGTGTACTAAGATGTCTTCACTTTCGTATTCTAGCCCATGCACACCTTTGGCATTACTGGCATCGACTAAACCTATGAAAATGTGTAAGCGCTCTGTCGTTCCGCCAGGGCTAGATAGGTAACTCAAGGCTTTATGTAACTTTTTAATATCAAGACCAGCTTCTTCCCTTGTTTCTCGGTAGCAGACTTCTTCAGGTGTTTCACCCTCATCAATAATACCTGCAACCACTTCAAGCAACCAAGGCGAAGAGGAAGTGGGCAATGCACCAATTCGCACTTGCTCAATTAACACAAACTCATCTAAAACAGGATCGTACGGTAAGACAGCTATGGCGTGTCCTCGTTCAAACACTTCTCGTGTGACTACTTTGCTCCAGCCACCTTCAAATAGCTTGTGTTTAAAAGCGTATTTTACCATTTTGAAGAAACCTTGATACAAGGTTTCCTTATTCAATATTTGTATATCTTTAGCTGAAAATTGTTGAATTTTTTGGTGGCCTTTTTGCAAACTTTTCTCCGATTGTTTAAGTACTAATCTTTAAGATAAATAGACCATATCTAAACGTTTAAAAGACTAAGACTAGCATAACAAAGTTTCATATGCTGGTTCGCCTAGGGTCTGTTAATTCATAATATTCTGTTACACTTGAATGCGAAGTGTTACGACAAAGCAATATTACTTAACACGAGATTTGCTTAGACTTTGAATACACATATTATTATTAGTATTTGACTAGGCATACTTCTTTTTGAATATTTGGCTTAGATTGATTCAGAAACAGATAGGATTACCAATGAAAAAAACATTTTTGTCGTTATTGATCGGCATAGGACTCTCTTCACCTGTTTTTGCAGATGATCTGTATCAAGTCTATCAAATGGCTGTTGAGAAAGATCCCACCACTAACCGCGCCAAAGCAGATAGAGATGCCGCTTTTGAAGGTATATCCATAAGCCGAGCAAGCTTATTACCACAAATTTCTGGTTCTATTACCTATAGCGATAGCAGTAGAGAGTCTAATCAACAAATATCAGGCCCTACGGCAGCTAACCCAAATTCTCCAGAAGTGTTTGCTAACTTTAGTCAAAATTCCGAAGCGGTTAATATGAATATTAACTTAGGCATGTCTATTTACGACCATAAAAATTGGATTGCATTAAACAGAGCCGAGAAAGTGGCACAGCAAAGCGACACAAATTACGCATTGTCTAAGCAAGACTTAATCATAAGAACAACAGATGCCTATTTAGCTATCCTCAGGGCAAAAGATAGTTTGACATTTGTTAGAGCTGAAAAACGCGCAATCGAGCGACAATTGGAACAGACCAAACAGCGTTTCAATGTAGGTTTAACGGCTATTACAGATGTGCACGAAGCACAGGCAAACTTTGACAGTACGGTAGCTCAAGAAATTATTACTGAAAATGTAGTTGAATTACGCTTGGAGCAGATGCGCGAAATTACTGGTAAATATCATGGCAACATTTCTGTATTAAATACTGAAAGTTTTAGTGCTTCACGCCCATTTCCTGAAGGTGTTGATAATTGGCTAAAAATTGCAGAAGAAAAGAATCTTGATTTAATGGTGCGTAATATTGCTAAGGATATTGCGAAAGAAGATATTTCCGCTGCCAAAGCTGGACATTATCCAACACTATCTCTGTCAGGTAGTTATGGTAAAAGGGTAGAAGAGGAAACAAATGGTATCAGTTTTCCATCTACTGATTCGAATTCTATCGGTGTCACGTTAAATGTCCCTATTTACTCAGGTGGTGCAGTGAACGCACAAACCGCTCAAGCTAGATATCGCTTTGTAGCTGCCAGTGAGAACTTAGAACTTACTTTCCGTTCGACAGTTCGCTCAGTGCGTTCAGCTTATAATGATGTGATTGCCGCTACCTCTACTATTCGTGCCTTAAAACAAGCCGTTGTCTCAGCAGACAGCGCATTAAAAGCCACTGAAGCAGGTTTTGATGTGGGAACTAGGACCATAGTTGATGTGCTTAATAGTACGAAAAACCAGTTTGATGCTAGGCAGCGTCTTGCAAGCGCTCGTTATGACTTCATTAGCGCTATTTTGGATTTAAAACGTGCTTCGGGTAATCTAACCGAACAAGACTTAGTAGACATTAACCGCGGGTTAATGTCTGATAAAATTAGTTAATCAAGAGCAATATAACCGCTAGGGTGGCTTTGCTGCCCTTTTTTATTTCTGTCACTGTATTTTTATCCATTTTGATACGCATTTGAATATGATGTTTAAATAAAATTTGTTCTGGCTGTTGATAATTGATTGACAGCTAAACCTAATTCAATAATCTATTGATGATTTTTATTATCCGAGACTCACTTCCCTATATGAAAGCTTCGACCCTACAAGCCAAATTTATTCAAATCCGCTCAAACAAACTATTTGAAATTTTTGTGGTTTCCGTAATCATTTTTTCAGCGTTGCTAGTGGGAGCGAAAACCTACGAAATGTCAGCAACTATTTATGCTATCGCTAAGTTTTTTGATTGGTTTATTAGCGCTTTTTTCCTAATTGAAATTACTATACGGTTTCTGGCTGAGCATCGTAAGCGAAATTTTTTCAAAGACTTCTGGAACATCTTTGATACTTTAATTGTGATAATTAGTTTGATACCTGCAGATGATACAGAGCTGGCGTTGGTTGCAAGGTTAGTCAGAGTATTTAGAGTATTAAGAATGATTTCCATCATCCCTGAACTCAGAATTTTATTAGTGTCATTAATCAAAGCGATGCCACAGCTTGGTTATGTGATGTTGTTGATGTTTATCATCTTCTATATTTACGCGGCGGTTGGGAGCACATTGTTTGCTACAATTAACCCAGATTTATGGGGTAATATTATCATCTCACTGTTGACCTTATTCAGAGTTATGACCTTTGAAGATTGGACTGACGTGATGTACGAAACAATGGAAGTTTATCCCTTCAGTTGGATATTTTATTTAAGTTTTATTTTCTTCACGGCTTTTGCCTTCTTAAATATGGTGATTGGTATAGTCGTGAATGTTATGGAGCAAGAAAATGCTAAAGCGCGCGTCGAAGCACTAGAAGAAGAGGGGGAACCAAGTCTCAAGGAAATATCTGAACAAATATCAAAATTGCAGTTGCAGATATTGTCTATGGATAACAACAAGGTATCTTAGGATCATTAGCCATAAATTTTACTAAGCATCAGATAATAGTTAAAAGCTAAGACGCCATCAAAAATATTGAATATTATAGATAGCGTTTGGTCAGCTCTTTGAGTCCAATTGACTAATACATTGATTTTTAATAGAACTAGTCCAAAATAACAATTTTTTCGTATTTAAGTTTGTTGTCTGGTAAAAGAAAATTCGCACACTTTAACTTTTTCATAAACGGATTTTTCATAAATAGATTCATAAATAGTTTTTCATAAATAGTTTTTCATAAAAGGCTTTTATACGAGTTTTTATGTAAAAATTATCCATTCACCCCTATTAAACATCATCAAGAGTTCTTCATGAAATACCAAGGCAGTCCTACTTTTACCCATAGCCAAAACGACAAAGTGGGCGTGTTAGTCACAAATTTGGGCACACCTGATGCGCCTAAAAAAGCTGAGTTAAAACGTTACTTAAAAGAATTTTTATCCGATCCAAGAGTGGTTGAAGTACCAAGATTGTTATGGTGGATGATTTTAAACTTAGTCATATTAAATATTCGTCCAAAGCGTTCAGCTAAGGCTTATGAGACTGTGTGGTCAGATCGTGGTTCACCGCTAATGTACTACACACACGACCAAGCCAATGCTCTGCGAGCTAAGTTACAGCATCAACATGGCGACGATGTAGTGGTTGATTTTGCCATGCGATATGGATCACCTTCTGTAGACTCCGTAGTCGATAAAATGTTGCAGCAAGGCGTTCGAAAATTACTAGTGTTGCCGTTGTATCCACAATATTGCGCATCCACCACTGGTTCAACTTTTGATGCGATTGCTCATAGTTTTAGCAAAAGACGTTGGATACCTGAATTACGTTTTGTTACGCATTATCACGACAACCCAGATTATATAAATGCTGTGGCCGATAAGATTAAAGCTCATTGGGACGAGCATGGACGAGCTGAAAAATTGATTTTTAGCTATCACGGTATTCCTAAGCGTTATCTGTTAAACGGTGACCCTTATCATTGTGAATGCCATAAAACATCACGTCTTATTGCACAGGCGCTAGGAATAAAGGCAGATGAGCATTTCACTAGCTTTCAATCACGTTTTGGTCGCGAGGAATGGTTAAAACCTTATACTGATGAGTCGCTTAAAGCATTTCCTAAGCAAGGTGTTAAGTCTGTGCAAATTGTTTGCCCAGGATTTGCTGCTGATTGTCTAGAAACAATTGAAGAAATTGGCGAAGAAAATCGTGAATATTTTATTGAAGCGGGAGGCGAACGTTACGAATATATTGCAGCGCTCAATGCCGATGAAGCGCACATTCAAGCATTAACAAATCTACTTGAGTCCCATCTACAGGGATGGACAACTACCCCAGAAAATACTCAACTTCGAAGTGAACTGGCAGTATCAATAGGCGCTGAGAAGTAATAAAGGCGACTTAATTCGGTCTTCATAGCTAACAAGACCGAATTACACAATTTGTGTTAACATGACGTTTACATTTGTATGCCTCTCATGTTGTCATAATTATAGAGATAACACAGCACAGCTTACGAGATAATAATCAGAAAAGCCGCGCAAACCCAGTATGGGTTGATAAAGCGGATGCAGAACAGGAACTTCCATGTCTACACAAATTATCACTGACCAAGTCTTGGTCCACACACCACTTTTTACCAACGATGCTAGCGTTATGGGTATCTTGGCGATTTTATTAGGTTTAGTGTTTTACACTGCTAACAGCCAAGCTTCTTTTTGGCGCAAGTTTTATATGTTTGTGCCGTCAGTTTTACTTTGCTATTTTTTACCTTCATTACTTAATACCTTTGGCCTAATCGATGGCGAGAACTCACAGCTTTATTATGTAGCCTCCCGTTATCTGCTGCCTGCTTGTTTAGTATTATTAACTATTAGTGTCGACTTAAAAGCTATCGCTAAATTAGGTAGCAAGGCTATCATCCTATTTTTTACAGGCACTGTGGGTATTGTCATTGGCGGGCCAATTGCGCTGTTGTTGGTGGCTTCCTTTTTCCCTGAGCTATTAGGTGTTGACGGACCCAATGCGGTTTGGCGAGGCATGACGACCGTAGCAGGTAGCTGGATTGGTGGCAGTGCTAATCAAGTGGCGATGAAAGAAATTTATGGAGCAGGCGATCAGATGTTCTCAGCTATGGTGACGGTTGACATTATAGTGGCAAATCTATGGATGGCTGTGCTGTTAATTATGGCGGCCAATGCTAAGTCCATTGATGCTAGAACGGGTGCCGATACCTCAGCAATTGATGAACTGAAAGCAAAAGTTAAGCGTTTTCAGGCTGAACACTCTCGCGTCCCCACATTAACCGATATTATGCTGATTGTAGCGGTCGGATTGGGCGTTACAGGTTTTGCACATATGTTTGCAGATTCTATCGTGCCATATTTTGTTGAAAACTTTCCTGGAACAGAGAAATTTAGTTTCCATAGTAAATTTTTCTGGATGATTGTTTTTGCTAGTTCAGTCGGAGTAGGATTATCTTTCACTAAGGTTAGACAGCTAGAAGGGGCAGGAGCATCAAAGATAGGTTCTGCTTTTTTATATATATTGATTGCAACTATCGGTATGAAGATGGATATCACCATGATTGCAGATCAGCCTCTATTCTTTGTGATTGGAGCCATTTGGATGTTAATTCACGCTGCACTTATGTTAGCTGTTGCCAAGCTCATCAAAGCTCCTTTATTTTATATGGCGGTAGGTAGTCAAGCCAACGTGGGCGGTGCAGCTTCGGCACCTATAGTTGCCTCTGCATTTCATCCTTCATTGGCACCAGTTGCGGTAATGTTAGCGGTATTTGGTTATACAGTTGGCACTTATATGGCTTGGTTCTGTGGGCAAATTTTGCAAGTGATTAACCAGACATAATGATTTTTAGTCAGCATATAGTCATCAAGGAGCAAAAATGACCGAAACAGTTCAGGCGCCCAAAGTTCTTTTAGAGGCGCAGAAATTGGCTAACCTGACCGATTCCAAGATACGCATACCATTTTTGGGTATTCGTTTAGGGTTAGATTTTTTAGTCGGTTTGATTCCCATTGTGGGTGACATTATTATGGTGGCAGTGTCGATTAGTATTGTTGCTATGGCTAAAAGCATGAAGGTTCCAAAAGCATTACGTATCGCTATGCTAAAAAATATTGGTGTCGATTTTTTGCTTGGCTTAATTCCATTTGTAGGTGATCTAGTCGACATATTTTATAAATCAAATCAGAAAAATGTACGCATTATGGAAAAGTGGTGGGTTAGCCAGAACCACCAGCTAATTCAGGCTAACAGTCAGCAAGCTTTGCAAGAGTGGGAAAAGTCTCAAGGTATCTAGACAAGCTCATCTATTCAGCGACGCAACAAGACTGTAAATCTTCTAGTTTGATAATGGCTAAACAGGCCTGGTTGGTCGCCGCAAGTACTACCTTCGGTGCGCAGTTGGCGTTAAATGCTTCCTGCCATCTTGCAGCGCACAAACACCATTTGTCTCCTTCTTTTAATCCGGCAAACTGATATTGTGGTATCGGAGTTGATAAATCATTGCCTCTAGACTTTGAAAACTCTAAAAACTCGTGAGTGATAATAGCACAAACACTGTGATTTCCATGGTCGCTTGAAGGCACGTAACAAAAACCCTCACGGGTAAACCCACTGTTTCCACAGCAAAGTTTTAATGGTTGGTCTAATACATTTTTTTCGTTTGGCATAGAGATTGATTACACATTTTAATTGATTGAGTAAAAATTATAACATTCTTGAGGTTTAATAACCGACTTGATGAAGTTAGCTACACGATTACGTTATATTATTAATTAAAGAGATATGTACGTTTTTGTTACCAAGAAGTCTGCACTTAATGATTCTTAAGTTAATTAAAAACGTAAAAAAATACCCGTGTGTAAACAATTGAAAACGTTATTGTCTTTATAAAATTACTATTTAAATTCAGTTGCTGCTTTTGGCAAAACTCAAAATCTAAGAAGAACTACTATGAAAATATACGATACTAAAACAGCACCTTCACCAAGACGGGTGCGCATTTTTTTAGCAGAAAAAAATATTCCAATGGAATATGTGCAGGTCGATTTACAAAAAGGGGAAAACATATCACCACAAATGCGCCAGAAAAACCCAATGGGGAAAATACCAATTTTAGAGTTAGATGATGGTAGTTGTATTAGTGAAGGTGCATCAATTTGTTTATATTTTGAAGAGTTGTATCCAGAAATCAATTTATTGGGAAAAGATGCTCTAGAAAAAGCCACCATAGACATGTGGCACCGACAGGTTGAACTCTATTTTTTTGGTCAAGTAGGTATGTGTTTTCAACATACAACAGGCTATTTTAAAGACCGTATGACACCCGTTAAAGAATACGGTGTAGTCGCGGGTAAAAACGCTGCTGGTTTTCTTCACGAACTAGAAAAACGTTTAGCTGTGTCTGAGTTTATTGCTGCTGGCCGATTCACCATAGCTGATATTACTGCTATGTGCGCAGTCGATTTTGCCAGAGTTGTGAATATTAAGATTACTGAGGAACAAACTAATCTTAGAAGATGGTATGCCGCAGTCAGCAGTCGTGCAAGTGCAAAAGCCTAAATTTGCTGGTGCGGTAAGTTGTCTAATCGTCAGGATAGCGGTATCGGTGGCTGGTACAATGTCAACATTAAATAACTCAGCATGACTAATCATGTGAGGACGCCAATGATCAGTTCTGCAGCACAGTTTGACTATAACGGACACTTCTCAATAGTATTAACGTTCGATGAATAAACGGTATTATTCGATTTAATATTGGTTCTAATCACGCCATCTTCTTGTTAGGTCATCATAAGCATCTATTCTACGGTCTCTAAAATATGGCCAGATGCGTTTGATCTTTTCTGTGCGGTTTAGATCGATGTCTACTATTAAGTTTTCTTCTTTATCGCTGCTGGCTTGGGCTAACATTTCTCCCTGTGGACCAGTAATAAAGCTTTGCCCCCAAAATTGAATACCAGGATCGCCTGCAACAGGAGACGCTTCAAAACCTGTGCGGTTCGCTACCACTACGGGTAACGAATTAGCTACAGCATGAGAGCGCTGGATAGTTAGCCAGGCATCGTGTTGGCGAGCCTGTTCTGCTGCAGTATCGTTTTTATCCCAGCCTATTGCAGTAGGGTAAAATAACATGTCGGCACCAGCCATCGCCATTAATCTTGCTGCTTCTGGGTACCATTGGTCCCAACATACCAATACACCTAGTTTGCCTACGCTGGTTTGAATAGGTTCAAAACCAAGATCACCTGGAGTAAAGTAAAATTTTTCGTAAAAACCAGGATCATCAGGAATATGCATTTTGCGATATTTGCCGACTAAACCTTGTTGGCGATCAAACACTACAGCAGTATTGTGGTATAAACCTGAGCCACGTTTTTCAAATAATGAGGTAATGAGCACGATGTTGAGTCTGGCCGCAAGCGCAGCAAAATAATCAGTAGCAGCACCGGGTATGGGTTCAGCTAAGTCAAAAAAATCAGTATTTTCTTGTTGGCAAAAATACATTGTGCTGTGCAATTCTTGCAACATCACAAGTTCACAGCCTTGATCAGCTAAAGCACTCACTTGTTCGGCACTACGGGCCCAGTTCACATTTTTATCATTATCAACAACGGCTTGTTGAACCACCCCGACCTTTAAACTGTGACTATTCATATACGCTGACTCCGTTAGCGATTGATTGCAAGATTTCTGGTTTAAGTATGCCACAAGGTATTTGCATGCTTATACAATGCAAACTTCCAAATTGTTGAACCAAGGGTAGGCAATTTATTGGCACAATAGTAAAACTGGGGTAGGCGTTTTGTATAACTTGTAAAGCCAATTTATCCTCTGTTTGTAGATATATAGGGCATAAAATATGTTGGTTAGAAATCAAAAAATTTGCATAGGACGCGGGAAGCCTGACCCCCTTTAAATTAGCAACATACGGCAGTGGCAACTCAAAAATTTTGTGTCTGGGGAAATTATATTGACATTCTTTGACTAAAGCCGATAGCCCTTCAAAATGACTATCGTCCGGGCAATTAAAAGCCGATTGAATAACTAGACCGTTATCTGGGGTAAAACGCACCAAAGTATCAATATGTCCATCTGTATCATCACCATCTAAATGACCGTTCCTTAAAACGACACTTTGTTTAGTGCCCAAAAATCGTTCAAAATCTAACTGGTAAGATGCGATAGATTTATCACCGTTACGTTTGGGGTTTGTCAGGCATAGTTCGGTAGATAATAACGTACCGTATTGGTCAATTTCCAATGCGCCACCTTCAACGACTAGATCAATCGATTTGATCGGTTGCTGACAAAGCTGACTCAGTACATTTTGATTGACTTGATTATCTATAGTGGCATCAAACTTTTTTCCCCAACCATTGAATACAAACTCAATAGCCTGCATTCCTGACCCATCAATACAGCTCAAAAAGCCGTAGTCTCTTATCCAAGTATCATTAAACTGTGCATCCACAATCAATACTTGGCTAGAAATACTCAAGCTGCTTAAGCTATTTTTAATTTCTTCATTACGGACTAACAACACAACACCGGTATTAGCATGGTTGAGGGAGTCAATAATTTGTAGATACACATTTTGTACAGCGTCCAACCAAGGCTCCCAATCGGTGTATTTATCTGGCCATACCAGTATAACGGCTTCTTGTTGAGCCCATTCGGGTATCAGTTGATAGTTGTCAGACATGTGTGTCATTCGTTTAGGATAGCCAAGTCTTATAATACCTAACACAAGCTTGGGTTACTAACATTGCTATCGTCTTGTTTTGTTGTTTTTGACTCTTGTTCAACTCTTTTGGGTCATGTTTTGCCATTTATTCAACTTAAAATCGTTAACAAAGTTTAACATCACTAATTTACGTAGGAACTTCAGGTTTTTATTTTGCTATTTTTTAGATTGATTAATATCATTTTTTGACATTTTAGATATAAGAGTGATTGAAAAAGCTATGTTTTTCAATTGTATACAGCTGTTACAAATTTTTAACCCATTGTTTTACATAACTTTTACTAGTTGTATACAATAAAATCACAGAATTTTATTCGTCGATCAGTCATAAATGTAGTTGGGGATTACCCAAAACACGAACTCACTGGAGAAAAACTGATGAAAAAACTAATCGCACTATCTGTGATATCAATGTCAATTTTTACATTTAATGCCAATGCCAAACTTGGCTCACAGAACAATGTGAAATACGCTGGCGACTTGTCTTATAAAAAGTTTTGTGAAGCCGTTGTCAAAGATGATGTCAACATGCTTAAAAGAAGTGTACGTGACAAAGTAGGTCTTTTAGCAAGCAGTTCTCAAGGCGTGCTAAAAAAATTGATTTCTTCCAATGGAATGGAATGTAATGGTGTTGATTTGATGTCATTTTCAGAGCAACGCAAATCATCACAAGTATATAAATATCTTTCTAATGAAAAGTAACCTTTATTTACAGACTAAAATATCAGTCCATAACTTGCATTGCGAGTTATGGACTGGTCCTATCTTCACTCTTACTCGAACTAGTGGACGTTAATTTTTTGGCAGGCCGCTGCTACTAATTGATTATAGGTTGCTGCGTATTGGTATAATTGTTTACGTAATTTTAAATCATTTTTTGACTTTAAGACATCACCACTTCCCGCAATCAGTTGGTAACCACAGTGTTTTCTTAGTGAGGATGATTCATTATTAATGCCCGGAATAGAGGTTGCTCTGCCAGCAAAGGCTAACAAAGCAAAGTCTTGCTTTTGAATCGCCAAACTTGCATCCACTTTAGGGTCTGCATAATGCAGCCATTTGAGATCACCACTTCGATTATGAGTGATGTGTTGGCTTCGGTCATCTTGAACTGATTCAGTTGTTTTAGATAAAAATGAGTCATTGGTTTGGCTGCAACCCTGTGTTAAAAATCCTATCGCAATGGCAAACATTAAAAAGTATAACCAATTATTCATAATGGCTTTCGCATAGCAGGTGAGCTAAACATTCTTATAAATAAACAAACAAAAGACAAAAAACTTAGGAATAGCACACTTCCTCCACCAGACTCTGTTGAAACTGGTGTTACCGAATTCACTTGAATACTCAGTACTGCTTCATCCATTAATGTGCCATCCGTTGCTGCATACACTATGGTGTCTGTTCCAGAAAATCCCACTTCTGGTGTATACGTCAATTGTTGATTTGATATTGATACTTGACCTCGTCCACTGTAGCTAAATGAGTCGATGTTTAACACATCCACATCCACATCATTGTCATTGCTTAATACATCAATCATTACAGAAGCACTATTTTGTTGAATAGAAATACTGTCGTTGTTCGCAACCGGTGCATCATTGACTGCTGTAACTTGCACCTGAAGTACAAACAAGTCGCTGTCAAGATTACCATCATTAACAACAACCGATACGCTAAGTATTCCGTTGAAGTTCGCATTTGGTATCAGAGTCTGTTGATTAATAATGAAATTGTCGCCGTTTTGTATGGTCAGAGTGAAATCTTGTGGATAAGCAGAATCTGCATCGGAGACGTTTAAATCAGCAAAATCGATTTGTCTCTCTGAGTCTTCACTAAGACTAATGGTGTTCTGACTATCTATCAGGGGTGCAACAGGCTCAATACCAATAATAGAGAATGCTTGAGCACTAAGTGCATAAAAAACATTATCGCTACATTTTAATACGAGTCGTGCTTTAGGACTGATTATATTGGGTACGCGGATGTTTTGTTGCCCATCATTGGATGTGTCTAAAAGTACTGAGGTTTCTAAAGGGTTATCTGTATCAGTAATCAGTAAGATATCGACGTTAGAACAATTGATAGGTGGGCCTAGTGTGTCGCCTGTGTCCCAAGTCACTGTTTGTTCCGATAATGCTTGCCACTGGGAGGGAGAGTCAATATTGAATGATTGGTTGGCAGTAGTCACAGTAATAACTACGTCTTGTTGGCTTACCCCGCCTTTGTTGTCTCTAGCCGTCAGTCTAAAACGCATATTCCTGTCAGTAGTGGCATAAGTTTCTCCAAGGCTCGTTTGTCCTGCGAGAACGTCTTTCAACTTCGGAAAGTAACGCTGTGCTTTGTCTGTTGGCCTGTAAGAACGAAACAATGGGTTATTGCCGTTATCACTACTGAGTTCATCAAGGTTCATTGTTGCGCCTAAAATCCCACCGTTATCAAACTGTTCCCAAGTAAATATTAATGAATCGTCATCAGCATCATTGGCACTACCATTTAAAACAAAAGGTGTGTTAGCAGGAACTGTATAAGCAATTTTTGCAAGTTGTATTTCTGGAATAGCATTGTTGATGTCTGTCTCAACACCGCAGTTTTGCTGTGAAAAACTATCAAGATAGTCACGAATATTTTCAATGGATATGGCATGAAAATAAGGGTCACTTTCATTTTGCAGATTCTGCGATTCACAGATGCCTGCATAAGACATAATAGTTGAGCCACTTCCGGGTTCATAAGCTGAATTATTGTCGCGTTGTCCTTCAGCACAACTTTTAGAGTTAGTTGCGTTAAAACTATGTGTTGCACCTAACTGATGCCCTAGTTCATGGGCGACTAAATCAATAAAAAATCGTTCACCTTGCGGATTATTTAAACCTGTGTAGGCTTGAGCTTTGAATTCACTGTCACAGACTTCACCAACATAGGCTAACCCTCCAGGGTTAGTCCCCAGTAAGTGACCTATGTCGTAGTTTTGACTGCCAATAACTTGGTCGACAATATCCTGATTTAACTCAATATCAGTAGCGGCATCAGAATTAGTGAAAGGGTCGTTAATGGCATCAAAGAAAATGATGTCTTGGTTATCAATGAGTTCAAATTGTATGCCTAAATCTACTAATAGAATCTGATTGATGCGGTTAACTAAATTCATTAATTCTGCAATCACATTTTCAGCCGTGCCACCTAATTTCTGGGTATACTCCCCAGTTGTGCTGATAGCCAGCTTATAGGTGCGCAATGTGTCCCCACTACTCACTAGTTTTTGAGCTAATTTAAGCTCCTCTAGTTGGGTTTCTGCCAGTAAAAAATCAGCGGGAAGTGTTCCTTTTTTATACTCTTTAGGCGCATCTTTGTACCAATAGCTCACATAATCCTGTGTTTTTTCTTGGTAGCGAGGTGATAATAACATCCATTGATTTTTATACCGAAACAAACCAAACAAGCCTAGGTGAGAAATACTGAATCGCCCAATGTTTTTGGGTTGGTCAACTTGTTGTGCTTGATAGGTCATAAATTGTGGGTATTGTTCGGCTAAGTCAGTGCTCAAAATAGGCGAAGGGTTGAGTATGATTGATATGTTTAAACCATTAGGCAAAGGTAACGTGATCGTAGTGGACGAGTGTAAATTAGAAAACGTTTCGTTTAATAGATCTTCATTTATGTACATGTATTTTGCGTTGTCAGCTATTGCGCGCAGCGGTTTTACTTGTTTTGACTTTGCTTGGGTAACTTGTTCTTGCCATAGTGTTTCAGCTTGAATTGAAAAATTGATAAAGCTGAGAGTAAATAAAAGTATCAATTGACGAGTAATTAGACGCATAAATAGAACCACTAAACTTTGCATATGTACCTCAAGGACCAATTAAATTGATGAAATGTTTCAATTAAATAGAAAATGAATGAAACTGAGTAACTGAACTCACAGACGGGTAAGTAAACGATTCTGCAGGAACATTAGACTCTATGTATGTTCATCTGTGACTGATTAAAATTTATAAAGTATGTTCATGTCTCGACTATGCATAAACAGCCTCAGCTTTCACTAGAATCAAGTAGCCTCACAATCAGTTGAATGGCAAATTCTACATGAGCTACTTGATCCTTATCAGACAACGCAAAGTCTAACCCTAAAATACTTTTGATATGAAACTCACTCTGCAGCAGACTAAGGAAAGTCGTCGCACATTTATGTGCAAACTCTTCAGTAATAGGCTGTGTAGTAAATTTTAAAAAACACTTGCTGAAATACTCGAGGCTATGTTTTGGACCTGCTTGGTAAAACAATTCGGCAACTCTGGGATTGCTGTTTACTTCACCTATTATCACCCGATAAATGGCAATCACTTGGTCGTCATGCAGTAACTTAACTATCTGCAATCCTCTTTCTTGCAGAACCTGAGTTAAAGCATAATCTTCGCTCTCGAGGTGTCTATTATCTAGTTGATATTCGGCACACTTATCCTCAATTACAGCTGAAAATAATGCCTCTTTATTGCTAAAGTGCGAATAAACGGTTTGTTTAGATACGCCTGATTGCTTAGCTACCATGTCCATAGAACAGCCATTGAAGCCACTCATCAAAAATAGCTTACCTGCAGAATTTAATACTTGCTGACGCTTTTCTGCACTTTTGGGCCTCCCAGCCTTACTGGTCTCTTTATTTAGCAACGATAAACCTCTGGTGATCTAAAAAAGTATTTGCAACGTCGGAAATTAACATTATTATATATCAAACTAGACAGTCTAGTATTTAATTTATTTTGTTTTATCAAATTAACAGAGAATTTTATGACAAATGCTAATCAGTTGCCACAACAACCAAGCTACAAGAAATATTTGATTTGGCTGCTCCCTTTTATTGCACTAACTGCATTGGTTTTGTTAATGAAAGCATCTGGTAATGGGCAAGATCAACAATCGCCAATTGAGGTCAAAAAACTACTAGTTAATGTTATGCCTATTGAATGGCATGATCAATATGTCCAAGAAGTTTTAGTAGTTGGATATGCTGAAGCCCTTCAAACAGCAGAAATTGGTTTTGAATTATCTGGCTCTGTGGTCGATATACTGGTTGATGAAGGGGATGTGGTGGTTGAAGGACAGATACTCGCTAAACTTGACGAACAAAGACTTAGGGCAAAGATGAATGAGTTGTCTGCCATTTTAAATCGTGCTAAATCTGAAGCTAATTTGGCTGAAATTTCACTCAAGCGGGTAGTTAAATTGGTAAACAAAAAACTTGAGTCAGCTCAGCGTTTAGACGAATCAAGAGAGTCAGTCAATGCGGCCAAGGCTTTTGTGGAAGAAATTTTGGCCCGCCAACAAACTTTATTTGTTGAGATAGAAAAAACCAAGCTACTGGCACCTTTCGATGGCAGTGTTGTTACCCGTTTAGTTGATAAGGGTAAGGTGGTGGGTGCTGGGCAAACGTTATTTAATCTGCAGCAAAACGGTCAACTTGAAGCTAGATTTGCTCTCTCATCTGATTATGTGGACAAACTTTCACTCAATCAATTGATGACACTATCAACACAGTCAGAGCAAATATCAGGAAAAGTTAAATCCATTGCCCAGCAGCGCAGATTAGATACTCGTACAGTCGATGTGATCGTTAGTTTAACAGAGCAAATCCACTCGATTCTACCAGGTGACTTATTACATATTGCTATCAGTACTAACATCAATGCGCAAGGATTCTGGGTACCGCGTAAAGCGTTAGTTAGTGGGGTCAGGGGGTTATGGAGTTTGTTTGTTGTCGAAGTGATTGATGGCGAGCAGCAATTAGTGACTAAGCTAGTTGAAATAGTGCATGCAGATGACAAAAAAGTATACGTACGCGGGGCTTTGCAAGATGGTGTAACGGTGGTAATAGATGGTGTACAACGCGTAGTATCTGGGCAAAAAGTATTAATCAATGAAAACACTCAAAAGCTGTCTAGCGTTACTTTAGGTTCATTATAATGTCTCATCCTATTCAGTCGAATGATCAGCAGCAATACCCCTGGTATAGCTTGTTTTTTCGTAATGGGCACCTGTTAGTTCTAAGTATTATGGTGCTGGTGGTGGCGGGGTTATCTGCGATCAATAACATCCCACGTTTAGAAGATCCCAGAATAGATACCCGCAACGTATTAGTCATCACTCCCTATCCAGGGGCATCAGCAGAGAGAGTTGAAGCATTAGTCACAGATGTTATTGAAGACGAACTTAGACAGTTGTATGAAATAAAGGAGATAAACTCTACCTCACGCTCTGGTACCTCTGTTGTTTTTATCGAATTACAGGCATGGGTAGATAATACCAGTAATGAACAAATATTCTCTAAAATCCGCGATGGTCTAAACAACGCTAAACTTAGTTTCCCGAAAGGAGCCGGAGATTCTTTTCTTGATGAGCGCAGGGGATCTACTGCCTTCACTCTCTTAGTGGGTTTACAAGCTACGCCAGATAATACTGCACCTTTGTCTATCATCAGTCGGATGGCAGATCATTTATCGGACCAATTACGCAATGTACCTGGTACGGAGTTAGTCAGAATATACGGAGAGCTTGATGAAGAAATTCAAGTTACGATTAACCCTCAACAATTAACCCGTTCAGGTTTAACTATTGCCCAAGCCAGTGAACTGATTACTGGAGCTGATCCAAAAGTACCTGCTGGAACGATGTATTCGACTGAACAGAACATACGCATGCAAATCGCACAAGAACTAGACAGCGTATCTACGATTAGAAACTTACCGCTACGCGTAACACAGCAGGGCAGGTATTTGCGAATAGGCGACATAGCAACAGTAGAAAGGGGAGCTCGGTCACCGGTTAATGAGATTGGTTTGGTCAATGGAAAACAGGTGATATTCGTTGCATCACGAATGCAAACGACTCTACGGGTGGATACGTGGACCAACAATGCCAAAGAAATTGTGGGTAGGTTTAATGCTCAGTATGGTAGCACCGTTCAGGCAAATATCGTGTTTGAACAAAATACCTACACTGAAACCCGCTTATCTGAACTAACCATAAATTTGCTGCTTGGTAGCTTAGTAGTTATGGCAGTGGTATTCATTTTTATGGGGATAAAGGCTTCATGGATAGTGGGGTTGTCATTACCACTTTGCGCAGCATTTGCTATTTTTTCGTTGAGTTTTTTTAACGAACAAATTCATCAAATGTCGATATTTGGTATTATCATCGCCATTGGTTTGTTAATTGATAACGCGATTGTCATTACCGATGAAATTAGAATTAAACTCATCAACCCAGATGTCAGCCGAATCGATGCTTTACTAAAAAGCATCCAACATTTATTTGTCCCTTTACTAGCATCCACTTTGACCACCATTTTAGGCTTTATGCCGATTTTTTTATTGCCAGGTAATATTGGTGACTTTATTGGCTCTATCGCTATAAGCGTTGTTATGGCGCTGATTGGCTCATTATTTATTTCATTAACGATTATCGCTGCACTTGCTGCGCGATTTTTACCCAGAAAGTCAGAGGTGTCATCTGCATGGTATTCCATTGGAATTCAAGCACCATCAATTAGTCTTGGCTACAGGAATGCACTAGAGAAAGCGCTCAAAAGACCTTTTTTGGGTATATTAGCGTGTCTTACCATTTCAGTATCTGGATTTATTTTAGCTGGACAATTAGGTAATGTGTTTTTCCCTAGTGCTGACAGAGATCAATTTGAAATATACTTGTGGATGCCAGAGGGCACATCAATTAATCAGACTCAAACTGTGGTTGAAAGTGTAGATGAACTGATCCGCAAAAAACCACAAGTGGACCAACTTAGTTGGTTAGTGGGCGGGTCATTTCCATCTGTGTATTATAATCAAACAATGAATAAAGATAATTCAGCCCACTACGCTAATGGAGTGGTAAAGGCAAAAAGTGTTTCAGACGCCAAGGCATTAATAGGACAATTACAAACTGAGTTAGACCAAGCCTTTCCACAAAGTAAAATCGTGGTACGCGCATTTGGTCAAGGTCCACCTGTATCAGCCCCGGTGGGAATAAAAATACTGGGGCCAGATATCAATACTTTAAACCTGCTAGGTGATCAAGTTAGGTTGGCGATGTCACGAGTACCGGGGATATCCCATTCTATTACTTCTGTCACGTTTGGTGAACCAGAGTGGGTACTTGAGGCAACTCAAGATGCGAGTCAAATGGCGGGAATGTCCTTAGTCGACGTTGCACAACAATTACAATATGCCTTGGACGGAAAAGTAGGTGGCTCGATATTGGAAGGGACTGAAGAAATTCCCATCAGAATTAGGGTGGGTGACAGACTCAGAGGTGAACTCGCACAAATTCAGAGTTTACCTTTGTTGAGTGAAAAACTGATTAGCCAAGGTGTGTGGATGCCAGTATCTGCCTTAGGTGACTTTTTGTTGAAACCAACAGTCGCGGGTATTAGAAGAGAAAACGGTGAGCGAGTTAATAAGGTTGAAGCCTATTTGCTGCCAGGTGCCACCGCCATAGATGTGAGTAAACAAGTATTAAAAAGTTTAGAAGATATGAATTTTACCATGCCCAAAGGCTATCGATTTAAATTGGCTGGTGATGCTGACGAACAACAAGAGGCATTAGGCCAATTAGCGACATACGCTCCTGTTTTACTCGTATTGATGATTACTACGTTGATATTATCGTTTCGAAGTCTGCGATTAGCTTTGGTCATTGGGTCTGTTGCGGTTTTATCTGTAGGTTTAGGCATGTTTAGTCTTTGGTTATCAGGCTTACCTATCGGTTTTAACCCTTTGCTGGGGTGTGCGGGACTTATTGGTGTGGCTATCAATGGCTCAATTGTGGTTATCGCTGCCATTAATGCCAATCCACTAGCGAAAGCAGGCAATATTGGGCAGATTGTAGAAGAAACTATGGGTTGTAGTCGGCATATTTTATCTACAACCTTCACAACGGTAGGGGGATTTATACCTATATTATTGTTTAGTGATGGCACTTTTTGGCCGCCATTAGCCGTTGTTTTGGCTGGAGGTGTAGGCTTTTCGGTTATTTTATCTTTGGTATTCACACCTTTAGTTGTATCCAGATTATATAGACCAGCGCAAGGTATTTAATGCGAGCGTTCAAGTAAGTCTTTTTTACAATACGTCTAGAAATATGTGTTGTGGGATAAATAATCACAAGGTTGTTGCTTGATATCTTATTTGCGAGGTAGGATTCATTTTCAAAGTAGCTGCTAGGGGAGGACGAAATCTGTGGAAAAATTTTGGGTTAGCTGGTGGCAAACTGATTGTGTGAGATGTAAGCGGATAAGAGCTTTGCTAATTTGGGCAATATTCAGTTGTGTAATTTACCTTTGGTTTTGGAGATAAAGTAGACATTATGCAAGACACGATTGAAATTAAAAGGCAAGCCAAACGTAATGTGATAGTCAGCTTATTAGTCGGTTTAGTAGGCTTGTTTTTAGCAAGCATCGCGTTCTCGATGTTACCTGAAACAATGTACGTGATTGGAGTATTTTTAACCAGTGCATCACTAGTGGCATTATTGATCGCTTGGGTCAAATATAGAGAGCCCCAATTTAGTTTTCTTCTTTCTAAAACGTCTATTCTTTACAAACATCGACACGGCCAATGGCAGCTTGATTGGAGTAATATTCAGCGTGTTGATGTACCGAAAGTGACGCAGGGATTAGAGCATAAATCACTGGATATGGTAGCGATAAAGATTAAAGATTACTCAGCCTTTTTAAAGGGTGTTTCGCCACGGTTAATGACTAATATCTTGATGGAACAGCGTCCATTATTGTTTTACGATATGTCTGCAACAAAAGACTGCGCCAGCGGAAGTTGCAATAGTGACGATATGTTGGAGAGCGATTATTTTAAAGATAGTAATGGAACACAGTACAAGGGTATTCAGGCTATGTTTGCTAATCGTATGTGTAAGTTAAGAACACGTTTAGGGTATGATATTTTTGTTGCGGGTTCTGAGTTAGACCGCCCAGAACAGAAATTTGTCGATTTAATGCGGCAGTGCCAGCAGCGAGTATTAACTTCGTCAAACTCAGATAATGAAGCTAAGTAGTTCCTAAAGCGGAGATTAAATAATCTTCGCTTGTCTTACAGCCAACAATAGGTTGTGAGACTCATTCTTTAATCTGTTAACTCGTAATTTTGCTAACTCAATTTGTTTACGTTTTAATGCACCTTCCATATCATTACACAGCGCTAACATCACTGGCACACCTGTGTAACAGCAGGCACCGTGCAATTGATGTACCTTGGCTTGCATTTCCTCATAATCTTCAGTTTGATTCGCTTTTTCTATGGAATTTACTAGCCCCGGTAATTGTTGTACAAATTGTTGCAAAATATCTTTTGCTGCATCTTCATTCTGATAAGCGCGCTTAAGCGCGAGTGACCAATCAAAACTAGGCTGTTGTGCGTTAATAGGATCCGGTATCTGACACCAACGTTTGATTAAGTCTATAAGATCCGACAAGTTAATCGGTTTAGGCAAATAATCATCCATCCCTGAAGCCAGCAATCTGTCTTGTTCTTCTTTAAAAGCGTGAGCAGTGACTGCGATTATAGGTGTGCCTAAGTTCAAGTCTGTTTGACGTATATATTTGGTGGCTGTTAACCCGTCCATGTTTGGCATTTGTACGTCCATGAGGATTAAATCGAATTCATGTTCTTTGCATTGTGCAACCGCATCTGCCCCACTAAATGCCAAAGTAAGTTGCAAATTAGTTTTTTTCAACCAAGTCGTCAGTAAGCGTAAATTTATCTCCATATCATCCACAGCTAAAACCTTAGCACTGGGTAATGAAGCTAAACGCTGTTGTAACTTGTCAGTTGGACTTTCTTCTGGCACACGCAGTAGGCTATTCAATTTGCCTAAAGTTAATGGAAGACGCATTTGATGTGAAAAATATTGTGATAAGTCGCTTCGATTTGATAATGACTCGACACCTGAATACAACAATATGGCTTTATCTGTATTAAGGTGTCGTGTGGCCTCTAAAATACTAGGTAGAATGTTTTCTTTATTGTTTGGTACACAAATAAATACTAAATCGTAATGTTGCTTTAATTCTCTCAGGTAGGCTAGTGATTCAACACCGGTAACATTTGCGCCTAAGTATGTCAGTATTTTCACACCACAATGGCGAGACTGAGGAAAAGGGTCAAAATAAATAATTTTCTTATCTAACCATTCACTGTCCGGACTAAGTGAAAGATTAGTATTTAGTAGATTGGATCTGATTGTCACTGTGAAAACACTACCAGAATGCGGTACGCTTTGAAGAGTGAGTTCTCCGCGCATCAGTTTGACCAGTTCTTGGCAGATTACCAGACCCAACCCTGTGCCTTGATAAGACCGACTTAAGGCATCGTCAACCTGTGAAAAAGCGGCAAACAGCTTTCGTTGATCTTCGCGACTTATGCCTATTCCGGAATCTTCAATTTTAAGAACAAGTTCGTAAATACCATGCTCACGCTCTTTTCCATAGGCTGAAAGACTGACAAAACCATAGTCAGTAAACTTGAGCGCATTACCTAGAAGATTGTTCAAAACCTGTTTAATTCGATAACTATCACCAATCAGCTTTTCTGGTAAAGGTTCTAGGTTATAAATAAATTCTAAATTTTTCAGGTGAGCTGATTTAGCCATGATGCTGACCATATCTTCTAACATTTCATTTGGTGAAAAAGGATGGTTGTTGATTTTCAACTTACCAGCTTCGATTTTAGAAAAGTCCAATACATCATTGACAATACTCAGTAAATTGTCGGCGGCTGCATTAATAATATTGACTTGCTCTTGTTTTTCTGGCGGTAGTGATTCTGAATGTAACTCTTTGCTGAAGCCTAATATGGCGTTCAAAGGAGTGCGTATTTCATGGCTCATGTTGGCTAAAAACTGTGACTTGACTTTACTCGCTGTAATCGCGTCTTTGCGAGCAATATCTAAACGAACGTTTTGTTCTTCAACAAGTTCAATATTATTTCTTAAATCTTCTGTTGTTTGTTCTACTTCTTGCTCTAACTGGTGACGACTTTTGTCCATTATGGCTAGTGAAAATAGACTTGCCTCAATGAAAACACCTAGTTGAAAACAATAAGCAGTAAAGAAATTTGATGGTAGAACAGTTATGAGACTTAACATACCGATAAGTGCAAAAACAGCTAGGATACCCCATGCAAAAATAAAGTATCGAGCGGCATAAAACTGATTTCTATAGCTCTCAAAACCGGCATAAGTATAACAAATAATAGCTAGGACACTGGCGAGGTAAACCAATCTATTCTGCCAAATTGGAGGTAATATGTTAAATATCGATAGCAGGCCTAGGATTGTCAACAGACCAATACAAATCTTAATATAAACTAACGAATTAGGTGCTGATTTAGACATTTCTAAAAAAGATATAGTAAATAATCCGGAAGAAATACCAACGATCACATAAATCAAATCTGTATGCGGGGCTACCCACATGGTGATAGAACTAGGCATCAATAAGTGTAAATGACCACCCCAAACAAATTGCCACAGTAGAACGGAAAAAATATAACCCACATATGCCAACAAGCTATTTTCCCTTAATCCTAAATAGAGAATAATGTTGTAGACAGCCAACATGAGAAGTCCACCGTAAAATAGTCCCCATATAAGGTTGTCATAAAAATTGATTTTTTGGTGATGGTCATAGGTTTGAATATCAACTGGCGCTACTAAGGAAGAGCGGTCACTCTCAACACGCACGAATAAGTCGACGGTCTCCGCATAAGGCAGCACTACTTTTAATGTTGGGAAACGATATTTAGGATTCTGTCGAATTTTACCGTGACTTGTATGACCCAAAACTTCATTATCGAGCATTACGTAGATGTCTACTTTTTCTATTTGTGTAAACGCAACATCGATGACCCATTCTTTGTTTTCGGTAACGTTGCTGATAGTGGTGTGCAACCACATTCCTTTGTCGAAGAGGCCATAGTTTGGGTTGTTACTGCGTCGCCATACAAACTCATCCAGTTTTTGTTTAACGTCGAATAGTCCTAATGGATTATCTGTTTCTCGGAATACCTTTAGTTGAGGAGATAATCTAATCGATTCATTGGTGGTAATTAACTGAACATTCCCCTGAGCGATGGCAAACAGAGGAATTAACAAAGTAGTTAAAAAAGTAGTTAACAAAGTAGTTAACAATAAAAATCTACAAACTCGATAAGACATCAAATTAAGTCGGTATGTGGAATAGATAACAGCATTAAACCATCACACTAATACCTATAGCAAACCTTAGCTTTATTTTGATGGTAGTTGCATAACTAAAGATAAACTTAGGTGATGTAATCAGTGCCATTTATAGGGTAGTCTATTCAATATAGAAATGTGGTCTTAGGTAATAGTTACTTTCAACCAAAATTTTAAACAAGAACAAGTGGTAAAAGCAAGCAAACATGAGTCAAGAAACCATTATTAATAAAGATGGCATCGAGCAGTTAACGATGCGCCGATTCACTGAAGAATCTTACCTAAACTATTCGATGTACGTCATTATGGATAGAGCATTGCCACATATTGGTGATGGTTTGAAACCAGTGCAAAGACGTATCGTGTACGCCATGTCTGAGCTGGGCTTGAATAACGCAGCTAAATATAAAAAATCAGCACGTACTGTTGGCGATGTACTAGGTAAGTTTCACCCTCACGGGGACTCAGCCTGTTATGAAGCTATGGTACTGATGGCACAGCCATTTTCCTATCGCTATCCACTGGTCGATGGACAAGGTAATTGGGGAGCGCCAGACGATCCTAAATCGTTTGCTGCGATGCGTTATACCGAATCTCGATTATCTAAATTTAGTGAGGTTCTATTAACTGAGTTAGGTCAAGGAACAGTTGATTGGCAGCCTAACTTTGATGGTACGTTAGATGAGCCAAAGGTACTCCCTGCACGTTTACCGCACATATTGTTAAATGGTATTACCGGAATTGCGGTAGGTATGGCAACTGATATCCCCCCACATAATGTACGTGAAGTTGCCAACGCTTGTGCTTATTTGTTAGACAATAGTAAAGCCGAGTTACACGAATTATTAGAATTTGTACAAGGTCCTGATTACCCTACAGATGCAGAAATTATTACAGCAAAATCAGATATTATTAAAATTTATGAAACTGGCCGCGGTTCCATCAGAATGCGAGCCGTGTATTCAGAAGATGGTGGCGATATTATAATTACCGCGCTCCCTCATCAAGCATCTGGTGGCAAAATACTTGAACAAATTGCTGCACAAATGCAGGCTAAAAAATTACCTATGGTCAGTGATTTACGTGACGAGTCAGATCACGAAAATCCAACTCGGTTGTTGATTACACCCCGATCAAATCGTGTTGATGTAGAACAATTGATGCAACATTTGTTTGCCACAACAGATTTAGAAAAAAGTTATAGAGTTAATATTAATATGATTGGCTTAGATGGCCGACCTCAGGTCAAAGACTTGCGGATGATATTAACAGAATGGTTGAGCTTCAGAAAAAGTACAGTTGTTCGCAGGTTGCAGTTTAGATTAGACAAAGTACTTGCCAGACTGCACATTCTTGAAGCTTTGATGATCGCTTTCTTAAATATTGACGAAGTAATCCGCATTATCCGTTTTGAAGAAAAACCTAAACAACAACTAATGACACAATTTAGTCTGTCAGATATTCAAGCTGAAGCCATTCTGGATTTAAAATTACGCCACCTTGCTAAATTAGAAGAATTTAAGATCCAAGGTGAACAAGAAGAATTAGCGAAAGAGCGAGATGCATTACAGTTATTGTTAGGTTCTGATAAACGTTTAAAAACGCTGATCAAAAAAGAAATATTAGAGGCGGCAGAGATATACGGTGATGATAGGCGTTCGCCACTTGTTGCACGAGGTGAATCGAAAGCGTTAACTGAAAAAGAATTAATTCCTTCGGAATCAGTCACAGTAGTGTTGTCTGAAAAAGGCTGGGCACGTTGTGCTAAAGGCCATGATGTGGATGTAGAAGGTCTGAGCTATAAAGCTGGTGACAGCTATCAGGCTAGTGCTAAAGGACGAAGTAATCAACAAGTTGTATTTATAGACTCTTCAGGTAGAACATTTTCTTGTGACGCCCATGGTTTACCTTCAGCTCGTAGCCAAGGAGAACCATTAACAGGTCGATTTAATATTGTCAGTGGCGAAAATGTTGAACATATGGTTATGGGGAGTGATGATCAGCAGTATTTAATGGCATCTGACGCTGGTTATGGTTTTGTTGGTAAATTTAGCGATATGGTCAGTAAAAATAAAGCAGGAAAAGCCTATTTGTCCCTATCTACAGCCGCTAAAATTATTGGGCCAAAGCTAGTATCCGATCTCAAAACTGATTGGTGTTTAGCTATTTCGAGCGAAGGTAGAATGTTAATGTTTCCGCTACGAGATTTGCCAAGTTTAGGTAAAGGTAAAGGTAACAAGCTGCTGAGTATTCCATCGGCAAAGGTACAATCCAGAGAAGAATATGTAAGAGTGTTAGCAGTAGTCCCGCAAGGCGCTAATGTTAAAATCTTAGCGGGTAAAAGAGGTATGACGTTAACCGCAGCTGATCTTGAACATTATCAAGGAGATCGAGGCAGACGCGGAAATAAATTACCTCGAGGTCTACAGCGAGTCGACGGAATAGAAGTTGTAAAAGCTGGGGTAGCTTCTACTCAGGCAGATGAAATCGATCCTACCGATAACAACGGTTCGGGTTTATCTTTGCAATAACAGACTCAC
This sequence comes from uncultured Paraglaciecola sp., assembly GCF_913058035.1. Taxonomy (GTDB): domain Bacteria; phylum Pseudomonadota; class Gammaproteobacteria; order Enterobacterales; family Alteromonadaceae; genus Paraglaciecola. The sequence goes on from NZ_CAJXPA010000001.1 coordinate 49,075, forward strand.
TGTTAAGTGGATGCAACGATTTCATCCGCTTTTCTTCGCTATCAAACGCCTCTCACTTCACTTTTTAGTTGACTGAATAAGGTCTCATATACATGTCCAATATTTTTTTAAAGTATTTGCTAGCGCTTGTTTTATTGACTTTTTTTAGTACCTCTTTTGCAGAGCCTAAGGAAGAGGCTGATGAAAAGCCTATTGTCATTATGATTGGCATTGACGGACTTCGAGCAGATACATTGGAACGAATGCCTGCACCTTATTTGCGGTCATTAGCAGATTCTGGCGTTCGTGCCAGTATGATCCCAGCTATGCCGACAAAAACCTTCGTGAATTTTTATTCTTTAGCAACAGGTTTACACCCAAAAAATCATGGCTTTGTTTCAAATTATCCTTATGACCGAAAAATAGGACGTAAATTCAATCGTCAAACAGACGTAAGCGATCCTAAGTGGTGGGGCGGCGAACCTATTTGGATAACCGCTGAAAAACAAGGTGTCAAAGCGGCAACGTATTTTTGGGTCGGTTCAGAAGTTGAAATCGATGGTGTTCGTCCATCATTTTGGAAACCATATCAACAAGATAAAGACTACGCAGAACGTGTTGAAGAGGTGTTAGGGTGGCTTGCTCTTCCTGAAAAAGAGCGCCCAAGGCTAATTACTTTATATTTTTCAGCAGTCGACAGTGCAGCACATGATTTTGGTGTGGGTTCAGCGCAAGAACGAGATGCTGTGGCTAAGGTTGACCAACATATTGGTGATTTGCTGCACGGACTCAACAAGCTCGGACTTGAACCACAAACTAATATAGTGGTTGTAGCGGACCATGGAATGGTTAATTTGTCTGATCAACGTGTGATTAATATTGACCCGTGGTTGGACTTATCAACTTTTATTATTCCCGATTGGTCAGATGAGAGAAGCTCAGTACACGCTCCGTTTCTAAATCTTTATGCAGCACCTGTTTCAGTAGATACAGCATATACAAAATTACACAAGGCCCATCCCAACATGCGCGTTTTAAGACGTGGCAATTTCCCCGCTAATTATCATTTTGACCATCCACAAAGAGGACCTGATCTGATGCTGTTAGCTGATCCTGGTTGGAGTATTTATGCCAGTCGAGATAAACGAAAGCCGGAACCAATGGCTAAATTAGGTCGCCCTGTTGCCACTCATGGTTATGATAATCAAGACCCATTGATGCACGCCATCTTCATAGCTAGTGGCCCAGCATTTAATAAGAAGCTGACGACCGCACCTTTCGATAACATAGAAATATATGGATTATTGGCCTGCGCTTTAAAAATAAAACCATCTAACACGGATGGAGATATTAAAAATGTGCAATATTTAATGGCACAAGATTGCTAATTTTCTTCAGAGTAGTGTCCTGACCATAAGGCCTGGAATTAAGTGGCTTATCCACGGACTTTCAGTTTAATCATTTTGGGGAACCTTAAAATAGTGCCTACAAGCACAATACTGCTACCTTAATATTGGATTTTGGGGCAAAAACCTCAAAATTACTTGGGCTCAATTTCTCTAACATGACGTTTGACTGATAACAATGAACCAGTCAGACCTAGAAGGACTGACAGGCCTAACATCCACAAGAAAGTAGAGAGGTCAGCACCGGTTAAATTGAAACTCTTTTGATATAACTCGCTGACTGCACTAACACTGCTGCTCATCCACCATAAAAGTAATATAACCACTATCCACGCTAGTAAACCACCTAAAAATCCATACCAAAAGCCTGTGTACATAAAGGGACGCTGGATAAAAGCATCTGTTGCACCGACAAGTTTCATCACTAAAATCTCGTCTTTTTTACTAATAATGTTGAGTCTTATCGTATTACCAATAATGAGAACAACGGCAAGGAACAGTAAAAGAGCGATAACTGAGACCAAATCTTTGACGACATTAAGCAAAGCATGCAGGCGTTCAAGCCATTCAATATCTAACTTGCCCACATCAACTTCTCTTTCGTCTTTGAGCTTATCTAAAAGTAAACGAGCGGCAACAGGACCGGAATGGCGGCTTGTGGGTGTGACCAATAACACATTAGGCAATGGATTTTTATCTAAGTAAGCAATAGCATCACCAAAGCCAGATAATTGTTTAAATTCATCAAGTGCTTGGTCTGCCGATATGTAGTTTATCGAATCAATTTCTGGCCAGAGTTGAATTCGTTTTAAAAGTTGCTCTATGTCTCCTTGACTTACTTTTTCTTTTAAAAATAAAGATATTTGAGAAGCTTGTTCCCAACCAGAGCTTACATTTTCAGCATTTTTTACCATTACGTAGAGTGTGCTAGGTAAAGTAATACTTAATCCTAGTACACCTATCGTCATCAGTGACGAGGCTTTTGAGCGCCATAGTTCACCCAAGCTAGCCAGTGCTTGTCTAAAATGGCTAACAAAAAACATCAAAAAACGCTGATATGCAGATATTTGTGAAATTTGTGCACCTTGCACTCGACCTTTAAACAATATGCTCATCTACTTAACCTACACAATGAGGTATCTAGTACAAAGCTAAAAGCTAAATTAAAGAAAAGGTTATACATAAAGATCGCCATTTTGAACTTCGTCAGTCAGACCATCAGTTATCATCTGACCTTGTTTGAGTGTGAGTGTTCTATATTTCATGCGTGCAATCAGTCCAAGGTCATGAGTCGCGATAAATACGGATACACCTGCTTGATTAAAATCCTCAAACAAACGAATAATTTCCATTGATAATTTGGGGTCTAAATTACCTGTTGGTTCATCCGCTAATAACAGAGGTGGTTTGTTTACTACGGCTCGGGCAATACCGACTCTTTGTTGTTCACCGCCTGAGAGCATAGCAGGCAAATTTTTAACCTTATCTCTTAAACCTACCATCTCTAATGCTGCATGAACGCGTTTCGCTGTTTCTTTATGTGAATAACCTTCAATAATTAAAGGTAACGCTACGTTGTCAAAGACACTTTTATCCATCAACAATTGGTGACTCTGAAAAATCATCCCAATATCTCGGCGTATATAAGCAATTTGTTTTCGTTGAATATTACTTAAATCATGTCCATTGATTAATACTTTACCTACAGTCGGTCGATCCATGATGGATATCAGCTTCAGCAAGGTGCTTTTTCCGGCGCCTGAGTGCCCAGTTAAAAAAGCCATTTCTCCAGGCTCAATATGAAAATCGACCTTTCTCAAAGCTTGTTGTCCGCCGGGATAGGTTTTACTGACTTGTTCAAACTTAATCATAAAATGGCTTAATTTGTTTATTATTGCTGACGTTCAGGCTCTGAAAATAACGCATTTACAAAATCTTGGCTATTAAAAGGTCTCAAATCGTCAATGCCTTCACCTATACCGACATATCGAATAGGAATAGTAAATTGATCGGCTATGGCAAAAATTACCCCGCCTTTTGCGGTACCGTCTAATTTTGTTAAGCTTATTCCAGTTAAGCCTACTGCTGCATCAAATAGCTTAGTTTGGCTTACCGCATTTTGTCCTGTGGCCGCATCTAAAGTCAGCATGATTTCGTGTGGGGCTTCAGGTGCAATTTTTTTAATCACTCGCACCACCTTCTTGAGCTCTTCCATTAAATGTTCTTTGTTTTGTAAGCGGCCAGCGGTATCTGCAATCAACACGTCGATATTTTTTGCCTTGGCGGATTGAAATGCATCAAAAATGACTGATGCGCTGTCTGACCCAGTTTGTTGTGCAACTACTGGAATATTATTGCGCTCGCCCCAGACTTGAAGTTGTTCAACCGCCGCTGCTCTGAAAGTATCTCCTGCTGCCAACATCACTTTCTTACCTTGCTGCTGAAATTGCTTAGCCATCTTGCCAATCGTGGTGGTTTTACCTACGCCATTCACCCCGACCATTAAAATGACAAATGGACCAGACTCCGTTTTAAGGGTGAGCGGGGACTCTACTTTCTTCAATATATCGCCCATTTGTTCTTTTAATAATTGGTATAAGGCGTCACCGTCCTTTAATTGTTTACGATTTGAACTTTCAGTTAGTTGCTTGATGATTTTAACTGTTGTGTCCATTCCTACATCCGCCACCAATAGCTGTGTTTCTAGCTCTTCAAACAATTCATCATCAATGGCCTTGCCACGAAACAAGCTAACAATGCCACTGCCGATACTTTCTTTGGTTCGAGACAATCCACGTTTTAGCTTACTAAAAAATCCAACCTTTTCAGTATCTGTAAATTCTTGTTGTTTGATGGGTGATTTATCTAATGTTTCTTCATTTTCTTCTAAAACATTGTTGTCCAAGTTGAGATTATCTGTAATCACATCTTGAGTAACAACAGGTTCAGGACCTGATTCAGGATCAATAGTTTCCTTGCCCTTTTCTAATATACTTTCTGAGGTAGTGTTATTACTGGAACAATTGTTTTTGACTGTTAATGGCTCTATCTTTCGAGTATTAATCGTAGACTCATAGCTCGCCATTGTTTCAATTTGTTGTGGTTTAGTTATCTCATTGGGTTTGGCAATGGGCTCGTTTGAGGTGGAAGTAGTAGAGATGGAATTATCATTCTCTATTAATTCTGGCTTTAAATTTACATGTTCAATTGTCGTTTGAATAGGAGCTTGATCAACAACAGAAGGCTCTTCATGTTGTTTTTCTTTTTTCAGCCATTTGAAAAACTTTGACATACCGGTGAGAAATCCTAAGTAATTGGGTAAACTATTTAAATAATTCATAATAATAGCATTTCTATACCAAATGAAGCGAGACGAAAAACGTTCAACAAAGAGTAATACACTAGCCGGCTCAAAACCTAGTGGCTTAGTACGGATCATTAGTGGGCGTTTTCGTGGACGTAGATTACCGGTACTCGATGTTCAAGGCTTGCGACCAACAACGGATAAAAATAAGGAAATGTTATTTAGCTGGCTGACCCCATACACCTCGGATGCAAGATGTTTAGACGCATTTGCTGGCAGTGGTGGTTTGGGTTTTGAAGCGTTGTCGCGTTATGCAGATTGCTGTACTTTTATTGAGTTAGATAAAAGTGTGGCAAAAAATCTAGCCGCTAATATTCAATTGTTGGGTTTATCTGCGCAACAGGCGAAAATCATCCAAGGTAATACGTTAAATACGATGATGACGCTTAGTAACACGGAACGGCCATATGAGTTGATTTTTTTAGACCCGCCTTTTAATCAAAATTTACTACCTGAAACGATTGAACGTATCGTTGAAAAAGACTTATTAGCTATCGATGGTGTTATTTATATCGAATGTGAAGGCCAAGGTATAATTTATTCAGTTCCTGAAAACTGGAAAATGCTCAAAGAAAAACACAGTGCGCAGATCTTGGCTAGAGTTTATCAACGCATCAGCTAAGGTTATTTAGATTTCTAAACCAATGTTGCTCATACCCTCTGCGGTGGCTAATTGTTTAAGTTGTTTACAGCTTTCGGCATTTTTTGCGCACGTTGACAAAAATATTAATAACTCTTGTTGAGTTTCGATTTCCCATTGCATCAATGGGTGTTGTTTAATATCTACGTCGCTGATGTCTTCTTCAGTACTGGCTTCAATAAACGCCTCTACCCCGCCTTGAGATAATTTGCTAACAACAACTGCACCTTGTGGATCTTCCCCTTGAATCAGTAAAATGGTCGCTGATAGGGACATAGCCATGTCAATTGCTGGATAGACACCATAATTATCAAAGTCCACAGCATCAGGCACTGCGTCTTCAACTTTTTCTAGTTGAACGGAAAAGTTTATTTTTGCTTTGGGCACAGCTAACCATTCCCAAATTGAATTCAGACTATTACGATATTGAGCAGGATCAGCAAATTCGGTGGCTTCACAAAACAGCACATAGTTGGGTAACATTCGTTCCAAAAGTGTGGCTGAAAAGGCAACTGCATGCCACCCTTCTAGTTCTCTAACTTGTTGGAATATATTCAGTTTTTTTTTCAAAGTTACTCTCATTATTATTTGTACGAGCCTGCGTCGGATGATGCAAGCTCAAATATGTAAAAGGTTTCTCACAAAATTCATCGTATTCAAATAAACAGAATACTTAGAGCGCAAAGTGTAAAAAAATTAAAAATAACATCATGTAATACTTAACTAGCCGAGAGAATAATATTGTCCTATACCGTCCAATAACATTTGGATAGAAATCATGATCAAAATCATGCCCATCAGTCTTTCTATGGCGATCAATCCCCTTTCACCTAATATCCTATGTAGTGTGCTAGATAACATCAGGATAGTCGCTGAGGCTAACCATGCCGCTCCTAAAGCTAAAGACCAATCTAGCATACGGTTATGATCTTGATTTGCCAATAATATAAGTGCTGCTAATATGGAAGGACCCGCTATCATTGGGATAGCTAATGGCACAATAAATGGTTCCTCATCAGAGGTTAAACCTGCCACGCCTCCTGGCTGCGGAAATACCATCTTTAAACCGATCAAAAATAGAATAATACCTCCGGCTATGCTCACGCTTTCTTGGCGAACGTTTAAAAAGTTCAACACAGCTTGTCCGCTAAACAAAAAGGTAAACATAATAATCAAAGAGAATAACAGTTCTCTCGCTAATACTATTCTTCTTCGCCTAGGCTCAATTGTTTTTAACACGGACATAAATACTGGCATGTTACCCAGTGGATCCATAATCAAAAATAAGGTGATTGCAGCAGACCAAATATCCATCAGTGACTCTAAAATTACATTGTTTTTTATTAGTTTATATTATCTCACCCTTACACCCTAAGATTAGTTTTATTTTCAACAGCTTGATAATTATATGAAAAAGGGTGAATAGTGGATGCAGATTTGAATTCAAATGAATAGCTGGGTAATTTTTATTTGCATACTTTGCGCTTTATCAATGTTTCATCAAAATATAATAAGAAAATTGAAAATTGAATAGTGGGTTCGATGATTGTCAAGTAAGTAGCCGAGTTTCTAGTTATTTAGGATGCGGCAATCGATTGATAAGCAAGAGTCTGCTGAATGCTGCCGATAAAAATCAATTTTTGTAAAAAGGACAAAAAGAATAAAAAGGACAAAAAGAATAAAAAGGACTAAAAGATATTTATTGTGCGTTTAAGGGGCTGGGAATTGTCCTAAAACCGAAGGAGCGGCCGTGATAATGCACGCTCCTTCGATGGTGCTTACTCTTCTAGTAAAGCACGCGCTATTGTTCTAACCCCTTGCGCCGTTGCGCCTACAGGCATAGTTACGGAGCCACTGGCGTTGTATGCCGCGGCTAAGTCAATATGCAACCATCCGGTACCTTCTTCATTAACGAACCTCGATAAGAAACCTGCTGCATTGGATGCGCCACCTCCACCGCCCCCTTTTTGAGATTTACTGTTAGCAGTATTAGCAAAAGCAGACGGGCATTTATATCGATGCCATTTTTCTAAAGGTAAACACCATGAAGGTTCAAACTCTTGTACTGAATACTCTAAAACTCTTTGCTGAAGCACTTTGTCTAAGGCAAAAAAAGCATTGTATTCTTCGCCCAACGCCACCATTGCCGCGCCTGTCAGTGTGGCTGCATCTATAATTAATTTAGAACCCGTTTCAGTAGCAGCCATTAAGCCATCGGCCAAAACTAGTCTGCCTTCAGCATCGGTATTGACTACTTCTACCGTTGTGCCATTTTTGTAGGTGATTACATCACCTAATTTATAAGCATGACCACTGATAAGGTTTTCAGCACAACATAAAAATAACTTAACCCTCTTTTTTAAGCCTCGCAACATAGCTAAGCCAAGTGCGCCAGTGACGGTTGCTGCGCCGCCCATATCACATTTCATGCTCAGCATGCCCTCACTGCTTTTGATACTATACCCACCGCTATCGAATGTAATGCCCTTACCCACTAGGCAAGCTGAAATAGGTGCGTTGATATCGCCTGTAGGATTATAGTCAATTTCAATTAACACTGGGGGGCGAGTGCTACCGCGACCCACATGATAAATACCCATCCAGCCTTGCTCTTTGAGTGCTTCACCCACCCACCTTTTGCTGCTTATATGCTTTTCATCTATACCTGAAAGCCAATTTTCGCAGGTATTAGCAAGTATTTCTGGAGATAAATCTTCAGGTGTTGCATTGGTGATGTTTCGAGTGAAAATCATGGCTCGATATCGATTTGATAACTCGTTTATATTAGCATCGTCACACCACTTAATATGGTGCTGCTTATTAGTGGTAGTAAAGCTTAAAGCGAAAGCCCATTGCTGTTCAATTTCCCAGCTTCCAGACAATTCAACTTGTAACACACCCAAATTATCAAGCTTACGTGCCGCTTTTTTAACAAGGTCTAAATCATTTTGATGTTCCACTAAGTGAATTTGTGCAGCTTGACCATTTACAGATAAAACAGTACCGGATGAATAATAATCAGCTGCAGCTTGATTGGTAATAAAAACAGATAAAAAAGACATAACTACTCCATCTAGAAAAAGGTGGGTAGAATAGCATGACGCTTTTAACCCAACATCATTATAAGTAGCTATTATGCAGTTCTCTTCCCCTCTTATTCAAGGCACATTGATCAAACGTTATAAGCGATTTTTAGCTGATGTACAGCTGACTGACGGTAGCATCGTTATTGCACATTGCCCAAACACAGGGGCAATGACCGGGTGTGCAGAGCCTGGATGGCAGGTATGGCTGTCGCCCAGTGATAATCCAAAACGTAAGTTGTCGTATACATGGGAAGTGGTGTTAACTGATCAACATCATTGGATTGGTATCAATACTCAAAAAGCTAATGTATTAGTCAAAGAAGCCATACAACAAAATAAAATATCTGAATTGTTAGGATACAAAACCTTGCAGGCTGAAGTAAAGTTTGGGGAAGAGAATAGTCGGATTGATTTTTTACTCACAGATCCTGAAAAGGATGATTGTTATGTTGAAGTGAAATCCGTCACTTTATTACAAGAAGATACCTTACAGGGGAGTGCGGGGTATTTTCCAGACGCAAAGACCTTACGTGGACAAAAACATCTGCGAGAGCTTAGTCATATTTCCAGCCAAGGGAAACGAGCCGTATTGTTTTTTTGTGTGCAACATTCAGGCATTAAATCAGTACAAATAGCGACGCATATTGATCCTGATTACGCTAAAGAGCTCAAAGAGGCTATGCTAAACGGAGTCCAGATTTTATGTTACGGTTGCGACATAAATTCGGAAAAAATTTATATAAATCAGAATTTATGTTTTTTTTCATAATATAGACATTGATTTTTTCAGCAAGGCCTCCATATTGGCAGCTAATGAATCGTTTTCACTGTAACGGAAGATGTTAAGAGCAAGCGATTGCCTGTGATACGAGTTTTTGATATACATAACCTCATACACAAAACAGCTCTTGCCGTAGTTTAGGAGAATTGGCATATGCCAACAGCAAAAACTAACAAAACACTTGGATTATTATCACTAGCCGGTTTGTTTCCTTACGAGGAGAAGAAAGGCGAAGAGTACATGAACGAAAAGCAAATGGAGCATTTTTGTTTATTACTTAAAGCATGGCGCGAGCAACTTCGTCAAGAAGTAGACCGTACCGTTCACCATATGCAAGATGAGGCAGCTAATTTTCCTGATCCTGTAGACAGAGCAGCGCAAGAGGAAGAGTTTAGTCTTGAGTTACGAACCCGAGACAGAGAACGTAAGTTAATTAAAAAGATTGAAAAAACACTCAAGCGCATTGATGAAGACGATTTTGGCTTTTGTGATGAATGTGGTATTGAAATTGGTGTGCGTCGTTTAGAGGCGAGGCCTACTGCAGACATGTGTATCGATTGCAAAACTATGGCTGAAATTAAAGAAAAACAACTTCAGGGCTAACATTGCCTTTTATCCCAAGTGGCGATTTATTCATCACTGGCTGCTTGGGGTGATAAACTTTTTTATGATCACTGCACTCAAACATCCCCGTACAAAAATTGCTTCACGCAGCCATGGTTATATTGGCCGCTTTGCACCATCCCCATCTGGTGACCTGCATTTTGGTTCTTTAGTCACTGCGTTAGGCAGTTTTTTACAGGCGAAAAGTCAAGGCGGACAATGGTTACTCAGAATAGAAGACATTGACCCGCCTAGGGAAGTCGCCGGCTCTAGTGAGTCAATCAAGCGTTGCCTTGAAGCGCACCATTTACTATGGGACGGTAATATTGTTTATCAAAGTAGTAGAGGCGACTTATATAATGAAAAAATTCAATATTTGACTGAGCAGGGGTTAACCTATCAATGTCAGTGTTCTCGTGCCCAGTTAGCAAACCCCGATTTTGGCCGGTTATGTGTTTGTGCTGATCAAAATATGAGCTTTGAAAATAGTGCAGTTAGATTCAGATCTTATGATGACCAAAAGCCGTTTTATGATGAGTTGTTAGGGAAAGTTGATTTGCCTAGGCATGATGTGCCTATGCAATTTACCGTTAAGCGTAAAGATAATTTGTTTGCCTATCAGTTGGCTGTGGTGGTTGACGATATAGAACAAGGCATTACCGAGGTAGTGCGAGGGGCCGACTTATTAAATGCAACATTATTTCAGCTTGCACTGTATAAAGGGTTTGATTGTCCTGCTCCAAAGTTCTTACATTTCCCTGTAGTGGTGAGTGAATTCGGAAAAAAACTGAGCAAGCAAAATCATGCTTGTGAAATAAACAATAATGATGCTAGTAATAACCTAATAAACGCACTTGCATTTCTTGGTTTATCACCTTCAAAAGAGCTGAAACAAGATTCTGCACAAAATATATTAGAATGGGCTATCTGTGAGTGGGACTTGAGTAACATACCCGCTAAAACAGAATGCATTGATAATAGAATTGGGTAAGCAGACAGTATATGATTAGCGCCGAATTTTTCCGCTCAAACCGGCGGTGTATAATAGAGCAACTAGAATAAATAAGGAGCACAGCATATTATTTCTCGCGTAATTGACAAAGTCAGGAGTGCTCTTCGCACTAAAACCATAAACAAACCCGCTACACTTGTTGCGACTGTCATTCCTCGTGCAGAACATTCCGTTTCCCGTGATTCAATGAGTGAAAATGCGCTCAAAGTACTTTATCGCCTGCATAACAGTGGTTATAAAGCGTATTTAGTTGGTGGCTGTGTTCGTGATGTGTTGCTAGGTAAAGAGCCAAAAGATTTTGACGTCACCACTGATGCCACACCTGAGCAGATTAAAGGGTTGTTTCGTAATTGCCGATTGATTGGACGAAGATTTAGATTAGCGCATATTGTGTTTGGTCGTGAAATTATCGAAGTCGCTACTTTTCGTGGCCATCATGAAAACAATGATGAAGGCGAGTCAAAAGTCAGTAAGCAGAGCGACCACGGCCAGTTACTGCGTGACAACGTATTCGGTAGCATTGGAGAAGACGCGCAACGCAGAGACTTCACTATTAATGCCATGTATTACAATATCGCTGATTATTCAATCAGTGACTTTGCTGGCGGTATGCAAGCGATTAAAGATAAACAAATTAAACTCATAGGTGATCCTGAAACCCGCTATCGTGAAGATCCCGTTAGAATGCTCAGAGCTGTAAGATTTGCTGCCAAGCTTGATATGAATATAAGTGAAGAAAGTGCTGAGCCTATTAAACGTCTGGCACCTTTAATGGCAAATATTCCAGCGGCCAGATTATTCGAAGAGATCCTTAAATTATTGCTAGCGGGGCAAGGTTTAGCGACCTATAAACTATTAACAGAGTTTCATTTGTTTGAACCTTTGTTTCCACAATTAGCGCCTTTATTACTTCAGGCCGACAGTCGCGAAAATCGATTTGTAGAGCAAGTGCTTACTAACACTGATAATAGGATTAATACTGGACAAAGAGTCACTCCTGCATTTATTTTTGCTGCCTTAATGTGGTATCCATTAGAAGAACGATGTCAGGAATTAATGGTTGAAGGTGGCTTAAATCACTTTGATGCTTTTAACCTTGCATTAAATGACGTCATGCATCGCCAAATTCAACGCATTATGATCCCTAAGCGCTTTAGTTCAGCCATTCGGGAAATTTGGCAGCTTCAAAATCGTTTACCTAAGCGTTATGGCCGTAGAGCTTATCAATTACTTGAGCACCCAAAATTTAGAGCCGCATATGACTTTTTATTGTTACGTGGTCAGATAGAAGGAGGCGACTTATTTGAACTGGCTCAATGGTGGACTGATTTTCAAGATGCAGATGAAGAGCAGCGTAAAACTATGCTAGAAGCCCTGCGTGTTCAAGAAGGTGCTCTTGCCAGACGCCCAAGACGTAATCGTAAAAAACCTAAACCTAAGTATGATTGAAGTTTATATTGGTTTGGGCAGTAATTTAGCGCTTCCTGAAGAGCAATTACAGGCAGCATGTGTGAGCTTGGCTGCGTTACCTGGTTCTGAATTGATTAGGTGTTCAAGTTTGTATCGAAGTCAACCCATGGGTCCGCAAGATCAACCAGATTATGTGAATGCGGTTGCACTTATCACAACGATGCTTTCGCCAGACACCTTGTTGCAACAAACTCAATTAATAGAAAATCAGCAAGGTCGAATACGCAAGGCTGATAGATGGGGGCCTAGAACCTTGGACTTGGATATGCTGTTGTTCGGTAGACAACAGATTGATAACGATTATTTAACGGTTCCTCATTGTGGTATGAAACAAAGAGAATTTGTTCTTTATCCGCTTTTTGAAATAGCTCCCGATTTGATTCTGCCTTGCGGTGATAAACTATCAGAGCTCGTCAAAAAGTGTCCGAAAAATGGTTTACATAAAATGGCCCGTTTAGTGGTGATTTAGAAGTTCAGAAATTAATCGTATAGTGCGTTACCATTCGTAACTTACCAGGCAGTAGAAAGTATTTTTTGATGACATCAAAATTGGAGTATATCTAATGAAAAAAGTAACGACTTCAACCTTGCTTAAAATGAAGCAAGAGCATACGAAAATCACTGCTTTAACGGCTTACGATGCGAGTTTTGCTAAATTGTTTGATGAGCAAGGCATCGATGTTTTATTGATTGGTGACTCACTTGGGATGGTACTAAAAGGTGATGACGATACATTAAGTGTTACCCTTGAAGATATTGCTTATCATACTCGCTCTGTAAAAAAGGGCGTTGAGAGAGCATTTGTCGTGGCGGATATGCCTTTTATGTCTTATTCGACACCCGAACAAACTTATTTGAGTGCTGCCGAATTGATGCGTGCAGGAGCAAGCATGGTTAAATTAGAAGGAGGTAGTTGGTTACTTCACACAATTAGGGGGTTGAATGAACGTAGTGTACCCGTTTGTGGGCATTTAGGTCTAACACCTCAATCGGTGCATGTATTTGGTGGATTTAAAGTGCAGGGCCGCAACGACTTACAAGCCGAAAACATTCTCGAACAAGCCATAGAATTAGAACAAGCAGGTATCCAGTTATTAGTACTGGAGTGTATCCCAACAGACTTAGCGGCCAAAATATCTCAACGCCTTAGTATCCCAGTTATAGGAATTGGTGCTGGAGCGAAAACAGATGGCCAGATTCTTGTGATGCACGATATGTTCGGTATTAGCGCAAACTATATGCCTAAATTCTCAAAGAACTATTTGCAGCAAACTAACAATATGCGTGAAGCGGTCAGCCAGTATATCAAAGAAGTTCAAAATCAGAGTTTCCCATCAGATGAACACAGTTTCAACTAATGCTCGTTTGTATCTTTACAGTATGCAATAGCAACTCATTATTAAAGTAATTTATCACTATGCAACTTATCACTAAAATTTTAGACCTAAGGGAAACAAGACGGACTTGGCAAAACAGTGCCAAGGTGATTGCTTTTGTTCCTACTATGGGGAATCTACATCAAGGTCACCTTAACCTTGTTCGTGAAGCCAAAAAACAAGCAGACATAGTCGTGGTGTCAATATTTGTTAATCCTATGCAATTTGGTCCTGATGAGGATTTAGAGGCTTACCCTAGAACATTGCAAAGCGATAGCCGTCTACTGGAAAGTTTAGGAGTCGATGTGCTATTTATGCCTGACGCCAGTGACATCTATGCTAGAGGGTTAGAGCAACAAACATTTGTGGAAGTACCAGGTTTATCTTATATGATTTGTGGGGCCAGTCGACCAGGACATTTCCGTGGAGTGGCGACAATAGTGTGTAAACTATTCAATATGGTACAGCCTAACTTAGCCTTCTTTGGTGAAAAAGATTTTCAGCAATTGCAGGTTATTAAAGCTATGGTGACCGACTTATCAATGAATCTAAAAGTATTTGGCGTGGCAACTACCAGAGAAGATGATGGTTTAGCTATGAGCTCGAGAAATCAATATTTAAGGGGCGCACACCGTAAGTTAGCGCCTACTCTTTACGAAAAAATGCAACAATTGGTAGGAGAAATCCAAACCGGTCGCAGAGATTTTATTAAGCTAACACAAGAATATAAATTAGAATTATCCAAACTAGGGTTTAATCCTGACCACCTTGAAATTCGAAATATAGAAAATTTGTTACAGCCAGGCCATGAAGATCAGGACTTGGTTTTGTTGGCAGCAGCGTTTTTAGGAAAAACCCGTTTGATTGATAATCTACAATTTCGGTTAAAAGCAAAAATTTGAAATATAGGCAAGTTAACTTTCCTTGCCTATTTATGTTCAATATAAAGTTTTCGCCAAGCCTTAGTATTGCTGGCAATAGTAAATTGTTCATCCAAAATATTTTGTAAGTCAGTATGTGTTGTTAACGGATTAGCCAACACTACCCTGAAAACAGTAATCGCCTGGTCGGGGTATTTTTCAGTTGTTAATCGTGTTCGCGAGACAAATGACTTACCTGCCTCTCTTTGTTTTTTCTGCACAATTACCGTTAAATTATCCAGTTCCATATTTAAAATATGGCTAATTTCTGGTTGCATCTCCATTTTTTCTTGGACAACCTCAGGATTTGCTCTGTAGGTCAATAGAGACAACGTAGGCGCCGTGATCAGCTCAAAATCGGGGTGTGACTGTATCATTCGGGCAAATTTTTTGGCTTTTTCTATACTCTGGTTAATGAGTAA
This sequence comes from uncultured Paraglaciecola sp., assembly GCF_913058035.1. Lineage (GTDB taxonomy): Bacteria > Pseudomonadota > Gammaproteobacteria > Enterobacterales > Alteromonadaceae > Paraglaciecola. The sequence continues at coordinate 64,134 of NZ_CAJXPA010000001.1, forward strand.
CTCATAACCTTGACGACCAAATATATGTAACGACGCATACACCATCATTGCCATACCGTTTCGAGAGCCTTCTAACGTGGTAGCACCTAAATCTTTCGATCCTGCGCGCAATATGTATTGAGCATGATGGCGAACCGCATTACTGTCATTGGGGTTTTTAAATAACACCATTCCAGCTCCCATTGGCACATACATTTGTTTGTGGGCATCAATAGTCACTGAGTCTGCTCTTTCAATACCTTTAAGCAAACCTCTGTGCTCTTGAGAAAACAATGTTGCTCCACCCCAAGCTGCGTCTACATGAAAATGACAGCCTAGTTCTTTTGCTACGTCTGCAAGTTCATCTAGTGGGTCAACATGCCCTGTTTCAGTTGTTCCTGCGATACCTATAATAGAAAGTATTTTGTTACCATCTGCTTGATATTGTTTTCCTACAGCTAACGTTTTTTCAGCAGACAAGCGTTGAGAGGGACAGTCGATGGTAATCATCTGTTGTTTGCCTAGGCCCAATAGATCGACTGTTTTTGATAACGAATAATGGCCACGTTTAGATGAAATGATACCCATTTTCTTATAACCATAATGCATCATTCCTGCGGCTAGCCCTTCTTGATCCACGCCTCTAAATTGAACGGTAGAAGGAAGGGCTTTGTTTCTTGCGACCCATAATGCAGTGATATTGGCGATAGTTCCACCGGAGCAAAATGCACCTAAAGCGTGGTTCGCACTATGTAAATAGGTATGGTAAAAATCTCCGGGTTGTTTGTACACTAACTCGTGCATCATGCCCAGCATTTGCCGCTCAAGCGGAGTGAATGCTTTAGACGTTTCGATTTTCACTAAATTTTGGTTTAAGCCTACTAATAATTTTGCCAAAGTCAGGTGAAAATACGGTAATGCCGAGGTCATATGACCAATAAAACTAGGAGAATATGTATTAACTGAGTTAGCGACTAACTTTTCTAGAAGATCTTCAGCATGTTTTGATACGAACTCTGGAGTTTCAGGGACTGCATACTCAGCAAAATTTTTCTCAATTTGTGCAAGAGAATTAACCTTGGTTACAACATGTTGTGACAAGAAATCTGACAAATTATCAGATAGGTGTTGTTCAATTTGTGCCAGCTTAGAGTCCTTGCCTTCAGGCATGGTGAATACTTTATACAGATGCTCTAAACTAACCTTGGCTCCGCCCACTATTTCCAACCTGTCTACAAGAAACCAAGTCAAATATTTTACCTTAATTGTTGCAATAGACCAATAGGTGTCTACACCACAAATTAAACAGTCAAAGGTATTATCCGAGAATGTTAAACGGGTTATATTATGATCTAAATAACTGAGGTATGAGTCGATTTTTGTATGCAACTTACTTAAATTAATAAGTGATCGATAGTTTCACTCGTTATGACGTAGTGCCTTCTTTTCATCTAATTTTCATCTAATCATGAATTAAAAATAACGTGTTCTGAAGCTATGCATATCAGGCTGGATTTTTACCACCTGATGAACATTGTTACTCACTGGTATAATTTTTATTTTTGGTTGAAAGACAACAATCAACGAGCAAGTAACTCAAACTGTACTAAGTCGCAGTATCGATTATTTTTAGAGACATCCAGATGACTTGGAACTCTAATCTAAGTTGTCGAAAATAACTGACTCAATCACTCTCAACTTCTTTAATCTCAACTCTCCTTAATCTCAACTTGTGCATTACCCAAACCATTATCGGATTTTTATTGAAGTTACCGCGCAAAATACATTAATGAATAATACTAAACTCAGTCTGTTTTCTGAATTTTGTGATGCTCTGGGTATTATTTGATCAGGCAGCAAGTGATGTAAAAACAAAAGGTTTTGTCAAAGGACTCATTTGTTCTTTCACTAGTAACAATATCGTGGTGGTAGCTGAACAGATTGAGGATCAAAAAAGATGCGCAACAACAGGTATTTGATGCGCTCAAAGATTTTATTTTTGCCAACCTAGGGTAAAAATGAATTATCACCTTGCATCAGTTCACATTAAATGTAGCCATTGGCATTACTTTATTATTATAAATGAGCCGTTAGCTGCCAACTACTTTGACCACTTTGCCAGTACTTTCGTTCGAAGGGTGTCATGGCTTTATCACTCTCAAATAGTGCAATTTGATTCTTAACATGTGCAATATCTAAAGCGGCAGAAAACTCTTGAATATACAACTGCCAATTACTTCTGACCTCAAGTATACCGCCCAGTTCTAGTATATCTTTTAATGCAGATGTGGCATACCAACGACGTTGAAGATGTGCCGATTTGGGGTATGGATTAGGATACAATAAATAGTGTTTAGTTAGTTTCTTATCATTCGCAACCAGTAATCTTAAAAAATCATTGAGATCTGCACGCAGCACCAGATAGTTTTGTAACGCACTGGCATATGAAGTGTGTTTGTCTGTGCGCAGTGCCGATTTATCAATACCTATAACCCGAGCATTTGGATGAGCTTGCGCTATATTAACTGTACTTTCACCCACACCACAACAAGAGTCCAATATCAGCTCACCCTGCCATTTCCCGAGCCAATTAATGGCTTCTTCAAATGCTTGTTGGGTATGCGAAGACAGTGGCCTTTGACTTACACTTAAAAGTTGACGAGTAACAACTTTTTGTAAATTCTGATGAATACCTGTTTGGTTGGTACTGATTGAGCGCGCTGGTTGTTGCATTAACTTCGAATGCCTACACCACGGCTGATAAGGGAATAAGCCCAACAAAGTAACACTACATTGAAGCCTATCAATATGCCTAACGACATATAGAAACTAATATCTGAAACACCAAGAAAACCGTATCTAAAACCACTTACCATATAAATAACAGGATTAATTTTACTGACCCACTGCCAAAATTCAGGCAATAAACTTAATGAATAAAAAACACCCCCTAAGTAAGTCAATGGAGTTAAGATAAAGGTTGGTACAATACTTACATCATCAAATGAGTTGGCAAAAATGCCGTTAATTAGACCTGCTGTAGAAAACAGAACTGTGGTTAACAGTAGTGTTATAATAATAATAAGAAAATTATGAATATGTATATCTACAAAAAACAGCGATACAATTGTGACTATTACACCTACTATCATTCCTCGAACTACACCACCACCAACAAAACCTGCAATAATGATCCAATTAGAAACAGGTGCAACCAATAACTCTTCTATGTTGCGTTGATATTTAGCACTATAAAAAGAAGAAGATACATTGGAATATGCATTGGTGATAACTGCCATCATTATTAAGCCGGGAACAATAAACTCCATATAACTAAAGCCCCCCATTTTGCCTATTCTGCTACCAATTAAATTACCAAATATCACAAAATACAGTGACATAGTAATCGCAGGTGGCAGCAGAGTTTGGATCCAAATCCTTAAAAAACGTAAACATTCCTTGCGCCACATTGTTCTGAGGGCCACCATATTAAGACTGTTCATAGGCTTAAAGCCCTGTATACGCTCAAGGCTACTCATGTGTGTCTCCTGTAAGGTGTTTTGTAGTCATGTTATCATCTACAGAGGCTCTTCCAGATTCGACCATTCTAACAAATAGTTCTTCTAGTCGATTTGATTTGTTACGCATACTTAATACTTGTATCTCTTTTTGAGTTAATTGTTCAAAAACTGAGTTAAGACCGGCCTTCTTGGGCACCTCTACTTCTAAAGTATGTTCGTCAACTAAACGGCTTTCAAAACCATCTAAGGTTAGGGAACTCATGTCCTTAGACAAATCCAGCACAAAAGTTTCAATATTTAAGGTGGCAAGCAAGGCTTTCATACTGGTATTTTTAACAATAATACCTTTATCAATAATTGCGATATTACGACATAACATTTCAGCTTCTTCAAGATAATGAGTCGTTAAAATAATGGTCACACCCTGTTGATTAATTTCTTGTAAAAAAGACCACATTGAGCGGCGTATTTCAATATCTACGCCTGCGGTGGGCTCATCAAGAATAAGCATTCTAGGTTCATGCATCAAGGCTCTAGCGATCATTAACCGTCTTTTCATACCACCAGAAAGTTGTCTAGCCGGTGAGTTGCGTTTGTCCCAAAGATCGAGTTGTTTAAGATATTTTTCGGCTCTAGGTTTAGCTATATTTTTTGGAACACCGTAATACCCTGCTTGATTCAGCATGATTTGTATTAATGGTTCGAATTGATTGAAGTTAAATTCTTGTGGTACTAACCCAATGCAAGATTTTGCCTCAATAGGCTGAGTCGCTAAAGAATACTCAAATATATCAATATCGCCTTGTGTTTTGTTCACTAGGGAGCTGATGATCCCTATCGCAGTCGACTTACCTGCGCCATTAGGTCCAAGTAAGGCAAAAAAATCTCCTTGTTTTACTATTAAATCAATCCCTTTTAAGGCTTCTGTACCACCCTTATAAGTTTTGGTTAATCCTTTGATACTTAATGCGTTCATATTGACTGCCATCTAATGTGTTGAATCGAAACTGTAAAATAATTACGCATTTTGAGACCGCGTTAGTAGATGTAAACACTTACAACGACTTAAAAGGACATAAGTGGTATTTATTTTTGAGAAGAAATAAGAAGATTTTGGGTTGTATAGTATTGTGCCTACTATCAGTAATTCAAGCTTTGTGTGAATTGTTTTAGGTTTGTTCAGCGAATAGGTGATTGTGGCTAAGTGTTTATTTTGTGCAGACGTTTAATGTTAGTTTTTTCCAATTACTTTTAAAAGTAAAAGGGCAGGCGCCCTTTTGTTGCGACTTGCAATCTAACCCAATTAACAGTCTATTGGGTCTTGGCCTAACTTTTCCTTTGTGGCTATGCAGGTTTCCTTTATTTTTGTAGATGCATCTGTTTTTAACTCGCTCGCTTTTTTCTTCGTTGCATACATCACGTCAGACGCTTTTTCGGCTGTGGCATCATACTTGTCACTGGCTTTATCTTTTATATCACTTGCCATAACAGTCGCTTTTTCGGCTGTAACATCATATGTGTTGATAGCTTTGTCTTTTAGCTCACTTGCCATAACAGTGGCTTTATTAGCTAATTCAGACGCGCCATTCTTTGTTTTGTCATACATATTCAAAGACTTCTCTTTTGCTTGAGTAGCGATTTCTTCTGCTTCTGAACCTACTTCTTTAGCTGATTCTTTTTGGTTCTCAGTACAAGCGCTTAGTCCGATACTGAGTACGGCAAATATTATTGCAAGGATAATTTTTGAAAATGTCATGTTATTCCTAATTGTATTTTTATTAATAGTATTTCGCTTGATTTGCACTTGGTTCATACAAAGTGGCCCTCGTTCCATTTTTCCAATACATTGTTGAATAAAGGGCGGGTTAAGGTTACGTCATATTAGAGGGGAAAAGTTTTTATTTATGTCTTTAATTCACAACCAGTGATTTCTATATCGCTACTGCTCCCACGATATACCTATGGACTGGTTCAGTTAACACAGCGTCAAATGGATAACAAGTAATCGGCTTTAAATTGGGTTAGTCTATATCGAAGGTGTCGTTATTAATGTTACTTGGGATATAATCCAGCTATGAGTATGAAGTCATCCTTAGAATTTTCACCTTAAACCGCTGACGCCTGTGTTTTGTTTTTACTTCGATAACATCACCTCTTTGTACTTTTTCGTGACTTTTCGTGACTTTTCGTGACTTTTCGTGACTTTTCGTGACTTTTCATGGTTTTTCGTGGTTTTTTAGGCTGCTAAACGGTGTGTAGCGGTGGCATAATAATATGTTATTACCCCTTTCTCCCGGCTGAGCTATTGAACTGTCGTGGGTAGATGCAAATGCTAGGTTTTTGGTACTTGAACCAGTCAATACATACCCACTTTTACTCTTGATAATAAGTTCAGCAACCGGATGAGTATCTACCCACGGCCAAGGTTTGTGTTTTTTATCAAGCTAAAGTATCTATGCCAAGCATCAGCTATTAAGTATCGCGCTAACTCTGCTTTAGCAAATATATAAAACCCCACCAGAAAAAAGTGCGCAGACTGTGGTGCTGATCTTAATTTTGGCCGCCAACTTAATACAAAACCAGGATTAGCGATATTGCTATCTGATTCTTGCACTTATTCACTGCCGTTTTTTAGCCGATAAGAAACGACAGCATGGAATACACTTTTAATGTCCTGCACTTCTAATATCCTGCACTTTAAAACCCGCGTGCAAGCTGACTTGCAATTCAATGAGGTTATTTGGCTGGCTTAACTGATTTGATTGGATTTTATTAATATATGCTCAGCGTTTCTTTCGAACCGCTGAGCATATATCGATTTGTAATGGTCGCAGAAAACCGCAGACTATATTGATGCTGCTCAAAGTTTAGTTTTTGCTGGTATCCAAGTTCCACTTCAATTGTTTCATCAGGGCCGATATTGGGCATGGAATTAGAAGACATACTGAGCCGCTGTTGTATTATTAAACTCGCTTTTTGCCTTTGACTTGAGGATAAATATCTTTTGCTTCATATTTTTCGTTAATTTGCCCTTCTATGTTTCGCTTCCCCACCGTTATCAAAAAATGATCAACGGTGGAACTATTTGATAAGGGGAATACGTGAAGAACATTAACCCAATCTTCACCTGTATTTTTGAACGTTTGAGACTATGAAGCTCGAGCGACGGTAGCTGTCACTTTGATATCAATTTTAATTTAAAGCAACAGGCTAAGTGAGTGTTGTTGAGATGTTTCGCCTTGTTCAGATTGTTCGTGCATCAAATACAAAGTGCCACTTTGGGCATCTTTATAATTATTTATGGGATGATTTATTAGACCGTTATCTTGTTTTTTAATCGTTGTTGCGACTGTCTTTAAAAGGGTTGTCACCTTTTTTTACTGGTAAAAGCGAGCACTGCAAATTGCGATGCCCCTTCACAATAACTACCAAACTAATAACGGCAAGTTTAGGCAGTGATAACATAAAACGGTTCCTTAAATAGCATTTAATCAAAAGCACATAATCAAAAGCACGTAATCAAATTTATTGATTGGCCGCTGTCATGTCTGTTTGGTCATCAGATACTTTTAACATTACTCGACGGTCAAAAAAATCATCTTCAAAATGCACACCTGCGCTAACCAATGAAGATTCTCCAAATGATTGAGTGATTACCTGTTCTTTTCTAACGTTATTATCTACTAAGTAATTTTTAACTGTTAACGCACGCTGTTCTGAAAGGGCTTGGTTAAATGTGCTATCGCCACGTTTATCAGCGAAGCCTGATAATGTAATACTTAACGTGGGATTTTTTTTCAGCGTTTGAGCTATTAAGTCGAGTTGCGACCTATAGTGTTCCTCCAGAACATAGGAAGCGGTTTTGAATTGAATATTACTTTCAATTTCTGGGACTATCTGTTTATAAGAGGCTTGTTCTAATGCATTATCCATTGAAGCAATTTGCACTGCTAAGCGTTCCTGTGCCTGTTCAAAATTTTGTTGCATCACAAATAATTGTTGGTCTTTTTGTTGAAGCGAATGGTTAACCGTTTCCAGTCTTTTATCAGAGTTTATGTCTTCAGCTAACATCACACCAAAGATGCCTGTAATGACCGCGCCTATCGGTCCGGCTATGGCAGCACCGATTACTACACCAGAACTCAAACCAATTATTTCATTAGTCTTTTCTTCCTTCTTTTGTTGCTCAGCGATGGCGCTGCCAGACAATAAGCAGGTGAGCGCGATAGCGGTTGTGATTTTAGTATTTGTCAGTTTCATTGTCTTCTCCAAGAGGGTGGTTGTTTGTTCCTCATTAGTAAACAAAAATTATATGGCTGATTTAGGGAGACAATATGGCAATCTTGAGGTCAATTGTGGCGAAAAAATGGAAATTACACTTTTAATCAATTTATCGACTTAACCTATACAAGTTTACTATATAGTTAATTTTCGAAAATAAAAAAAGTCAGTAAACAGGCGTAGGTTATGTCAAAACGTATTGCCTTGGTTGAAGATGACCAAGCACTTAGAGAAAATTATATCGTTGCTCTTAACAAACATGGTTATGAGGTGCAACCTTATGCTAATCGACGTAGCGCAGAACAAGCATTCTCCGAAAAATTACCAGATCTAGCAATTATCGATATTGGGCTTGAGGATGAAATTGACGGCGGTTTTGCTGTTTGTCAGCTATTAAGAAATTTATCTAAGACTTTGCCTATTATTTTTTTTACTGCACGAGACAATGATTACGACACTATTTGTGGTCTGCGAATGGGTGCTGATGATTATCTAACCAAAGATATCAGCTTGCCGCATTTATTGGCCAGAATAGCTGCACTATTTAGACGAACAGAGTTACTAGACAGGCCACAAACACAAACTGACCTTATTCAAACTGGCGACCTGTCGATAGACAGCAAACGTATGACGGTCAGCTGGAAAGGGCAGGGCATTGAACTTACGGTCACCGAGTTTTGGATGTTACACGCGATTGCTAAGTTTTCAGGGCATGTCAAGAGTCGCCAACAATTGATGGATGAATCAAAAATGGTAGTAGATGACACCACCATTACTTCTCATATCAAACGTATTCGTAAAAAATTTATGCAGGTCGATCAACATTTTGACAACGTCGAGACTGTCTACGGCATGGGTTATAGATGGAAAAGTGCTTAAACATGTTATCTCTTCTAGATTGCGCGTTTTGGGTGTTAGACCGATGAGTAAACTACGTTTTGGTCTGCGCCTTAAATTACTTTTTTTCTCTTCATTTTTATTAACTATACCTTGGTTGGGCTATCAATATGTGTGGGAGATGGAAACGTATCTGCGGATAGGTCAAGAACAAACTATGGTGGGAACGGCTCGTGCTGTAGCCACAGCTCTACATGAACGTCCGGCTCTGTTTGATAGTCAATCTGCCTACCTGACTGACGTTAAACCAGGTACTGATTTGTATGCCCATAAAATTGCCTACCCTATTCAATTAGATGGCAAGTTAGATGATTGGCAAGACTACCGACACTTATCCATTGCGTATGACGAGCAAAATCTAATTGATTCAATCCAAGATTACCAATTAGACAGCCTGCACTTTACACATATGGTCGGACAGTACGATAGATTTTTGTATGCGATGTTTGATGTCACTGATAACAAAGTATTACTTAGGCCAACCAACAGTTTACGTATTGATAAAAATGATCATTTACAAATAGCCATGACCGACCAAAGTGGTTTATTTCAGCGCTATATCATCGCGCCAACCCAACCAGGTTGGGTAAATGCATATTTGTTAAAAGATGACTTGGACTCATTACAACCAGAAAGGTTAGAAACCAAAATTCAAGGCCAATGGCGAAATACAGTAAGCGGTTATCAACTCGAATTACGTTTTCCTTTAGCTATGATATCAAGCAAAATTGCCTTTGCAATTGTTGACGTTGATGATCCACAAACTAGATCTGTGGAACAGATCATGGGCACTGCTAATCCGTCTCAATTAGATTCATTAGGCACAGTGTTGGTACCTTCACCAGAAATAGAAAAAATACTTAAAGGGCTTCAGTACTCCAACGCTAGAGTATGGGTTGTAGATAAACATATGCGAGTGCTCGCACGTTCGGGAAATATTCAAAAATCATCTGGAGTGCACAGTGGTTCACTCAACAATTTATTCAGCAATAATGATCTAGACCATCAAAAAAGTGGCTGGGAATATATAGAAAAGAACTGGTTGTTACCACTTTATTATCAAATATTGACGAAGCCACCTGCAGATTTTGTGGATGACTTGCGCGACGCATTTGCCTTACAAGGGCAAGATATAAGCCAAGCACTAAGTGGTAAACCAAGCACATTGTGGCGTTTAAGCTCAGATAATAAAGCGGTAATCATGTCGGCTGCACATCCTATTTATATTGATGAAAAAGTTATGGGCGCAGTTGTAATAGAACAAACAACTAACGGTATTCGTACTCTTAGAAATAAAGCGCTTGAACAACAGTTTCATTATATTTTACTGGTTATTTTGATCAGTACATTAGCATTATTTTTAATTGCTTCACGTATTTCTTGGCGTATTCGTAAACTTAGAGATGACACCGAAAATGCTATTGATCAACAAGGCAAAATCATTGGAGATATAGTCCCTTCATCCGCCGGAGATGAAATAGGCGACTTATCTCGGACTTTTGCTCATGTGCTAAGCAGGCTCAGTCAATATAATACTTATTTAGAGAATATGGCTTCGCGTTTATCCCATGAATTACGAACACCTGTGGCAATTGTTAATTCCTCTTTAGATATCTTGTTATTGGAACAACAAAACCCAGAGACTAAACAATACGTAGATCGCGCTAAACAAGGTATTACCCGGTTAAGTAAAATACTCACAAATATGAGCGAAGCAACACGATTAGAGCAAGCAATTCAAAGCAACGATCATGAGACATTTGATTTAGAGGAATTATTGAAAGGTTGCGTGGCTGGTTATCGTTTAGTTTATGCCAATAGAACATTCGATGTGCAAGTGTCGGTGTCTCATTCGACGTTTCACGGTTCACCTGAGCTATTCGCTCAGATGTTAGATAAAATCATAGCTAATGCAGTTGAGTTTAGTGAAGAAAATTCAGCCATTAACCTACAAATGGTGAATAGTGAACCGGGTTATGTGTTAACCATCACCAACCAAGGTATCTTGTTACCAAAAAATATGCAGCACCAATTACTTGATTCAATGGTTTCAGTGCGTAAGCAGCAAAATACCGAACAATCACATTTGGGCTTAGGTTTGTATATCGCTAAAATCATTGCACGATATCATCAAGGTAATATAAGAATAGACAATCTTAAGGATCAATCTGGAGTCGTCGTGACTTTAGTGTTTAAGGATTTAAAGATTTAAGGTGTACTTTATCTACACAAGTATAATTTAGCCTTGTTTGTGTTTACGTGCCATCCCCCAACCTATGATGCCAGCACCTATTATTGCGCCGATCCAAGCATAGGGTTCCGTTGCAGGTGAAAGTTGTTGGGCAAAAACGATCGTCATCATAGAAAAAATGCACAGTCCCCAACCAAATATCTCGACTTTACTTAGATACTTGGAAAGTGAAAAGTTCGATTCTTTGGGTGCTTTTTGCATACCTAACCTCTATGGTTTTGTGACGTAATCTAATGACTTGATACAATGACTTTGAAGGTCAACACGATACCAGCTAAATTCAAAAAACCAAGAGTTTAGTCTCAGTATTCGTTAACTTTCCTCTACACCGCAGATAATCCATCCAATAAACATTGAGTGTTTATTCACTATATAAATCTGAATGAATAAAAGGCGCCATGGCGAGTAAAATAGCTTGTCTGTATACACTTTCTCTTGTGGCTAAACCATTGGTTAAAAGGCCAATTGCGCCTTGTTTTTGTTTGACGTTATCAGTATTAAAAAATCTGTCCATAACATCACCCAGTTCTTCACCACCTTCGAGAGCTCGATATATAGCAGGTGGTAAAGGTAGGTTACAACTACGTCCAATAGATATTCTTTTTTGATCAGCGATGGCTACATATGCAAAAGTAGCGGGGCCGTATTTAAATTGGTCGACGCCGCCTTCAATCGCCAAATAAAAGTCAGCCTGGGTGTGCTGTTGACAATATTTAACTCGGTTGATGGCGCCTAGTTGTGTTTCGTCAACTGTCATTGGTTGATCTGCTACCTGCGAGGGCGCGTTTATACCGACACACTCCAATTCATCTGAAGAAAAAATATCACATATTGCTGCTTTAGCTGCGTTAATTTTTACTGGGTTTTTTGACCCAACTACAATTTTAATCATGCCATCCCTTTAAGGTTTTGAAAGGTCAATCTAGAAAATTACTATGTTAATAAAAAAGAAATGGTAACATTAACAGCCAAATTAAATATTAAAACACTACTCGATTACATCGATTTAGCACGATATAATCTTTATTTGCCTGATAATAATAAGAGATACGAAGATCGTCATGAATAATGTGCCTCCAGAATCTTTGATCCGCACCTGGGTGTGGATGATGTCCGAAAACAACGAGCCAGAATTGATGAATAAAGGCCGGGAAAATTTAGTTAATGCCTTTGGCAGTTTACAAAAAGCCATTGAGTATATTGAACAAAAAGTTGCTTCTGGTGATGAGAATTAACGTTTTTTTCTCTTGAAAATTCATCAGTTACAAGGGCATATTCAATCGATTTATTTAGTCGAATACTCGCAAAAGTTGTTGCTACTTGATGGCTGTTGTCGCGCAGATATCACGATGCTTGAGCAGTTTATTACTGGCGACTTAAACAGGTCTTTCTCTGATTTAAAAATGATTGTTGTTACCCATATGCATCCAGATCACGCAGGGGCAGCCCACAAACTGCGTAAAATTACCGGTTGTAAAATTGCTAGCGCTAATATGCCGAGACAATGGTACTCAGGACTAAGCGGCAGATTGTCACACCTAATCGATATTGCATTAGCCACATGGGTGGCGAGCAGAATGCGCAAAGTTAGAAGAAACTTATGGTATTCACCACACCTCAAAATTGATTATGCATTAATGGATCAAGATACTGTTCCTGGTTTTGATGATTGGTGTGTGTTGACGACTGAGGGGCACACGGATCGGGACTTATCTGTGTTGCATCGACCTTCAAAACGTATCTATGTGGCAGATTTATTGGTCAAGGTAAAAGACCGTTTTATCCCGCCTATTCCAGTTCATTTCCCTGAACAATATCGAGCTTCAATTTTAAAAGTGCAAGCTTTGCAACCTGCTTCTATCATGTTGGCACATGGTGGCGAAGTACAATTAGCCGAGCGAGACATTGCACACGTGTTAACTGTGGCACCCAGGAAACCTTTCACCGTTTGGACACCAGCTAAAAATAAATTAAAACGTTTATTACTCAGAAAAAAAGGCTAAAGATGGTTAGCCTTTTTTGTAGAGCATCTCATTGTTAATAGAAGTGCCTCCAAAGTGCAGTATTTATAAAGTGCAGTATTTCTATAGAGTCAGAGTAGATTTATATCCTCATTTCTTTCATTTCTTTCACACAATAATCTACCGCTCTGACTGTTATTGCCATAAATGTAAGAGAGGGATTTTGTACCGCAGTTGAACAAAAGCTGGCTCCATCGGTTACAAACAAATTGTCCACATCATGACATTGATTGAAACTATTCAGCACAGAGTCTTTTGGATCACGTCCCATCCTCGCCGTTCCTACCTCATGAATGGCGATACCCGGGTTCCTTGTATCGACCGAATTATAACTCTCAATTTCTATCAGACCCGCTTTGGTTAGCATATCTACCGCAGTTTGCTCGGCGTCTGCCATCATTAATTTTTCGTTTTCTGACCAAGTGCAGTCAATATGTATCAGCGGTATACCCCACTTATCTGTTTTAGTGGGGTGCAGAGCCATGTAATTATCGAAACGAGGTAACATTTCGCCTTGTGCGTTAAGGTCCATTCTCCACCTTCCTGGTTTGGTCAGCTTGGCTTTGTAGTCTGCGCCTATACCTGGTTGATGGGCGTTGGTCGGCCAGTTTTCTCGATGACTACCACCTGCTAACCCATAACCACGAACATAACCTTGCTTGTATAATGAAGGTTTGTACTGAAAATTAGGTACTAGGATACCTCCAGGGCGCCTACCTGAGTAATATTCATCCTCAAAACCCTCAACGGTGCCGATGGCCCCCGCATTGAAATTGTGGTCCATCAAATAATGGCCGAGTACTCCAGAGCTATTAGCAATACCATTTGGGAAAGACTTCGTTTTGGTATTTAGCATGATTTGTGCAGAACCCAAAGTTGAAGCACATAAAAAAACCACTTTAGCAAAATATTCACGGGTACTCAGGTCGTCGTTATCAACAACCCTGACACCCTTAACTCGTTTGGTTTTTTCATCATAGATTAGACTATGCACAACACTGTTAGGGGCAATAGACAAGTTACCTGTTTTAGCCGCAGCGGGGAGTGTGGAGCTTTGGGTAGAAAAATACGCACCAAAAGAACACCCCTTATGACATTCGCTTCTTGCCTGGCAAGTCACACGGCCTTGTTCCAAGTGAAGTTGTGTAGGCTTTGTTAAGTGGGCAGTGCGGCCCATAATTAGTTGCCTATCAGGAAAGTGTTGCTCAATTTTCTGCTTAACATGTATTTCAGGTGCAGTCATTTCAAGTGGTGGCAAAAACTCACTGTTCGGTAATTGTTCAAGATTTTCATCACTACCACTTATGCCTACAAACGTTTCTACATAGCTGTACCAAGACTCAAGATCCTCGTAACGAATAGGCCAATCGTTACCGTGTCCATCTGCTTTATTGGCAGAAAAATCAAAATCACTAAAACGATAAGATTGTCGATGCCATAGAAGAGATTTTCCACCTAATTGGTTGGCTCTTATCCAGTCAAAGCCAGTGCCTTGCTCAGTGCTGTAAGGTAGGTCTTTATCATTGCCAAAAAAGTGTTTGGTCATATCACTGAAGGCGTAGCATTTTTTCTGTACGGCGTATTTTTCTTCGGTGAGCAAGTTGTCAACCTTGGTGCGGTTTTCAAACTCCCATGGAGCTTTACCTTCGGTAATATAGTCCTTTCGATGTTCGACGACGCGACCGCGCTCTATCATTAACGTTTGCATGCCACGTTCACAAAATTCTTTGGCAGCGAAGCCTCCGGTAATACCTGAACCTACTACTATGGCGTCGTATACTTGGTCGCTCTCGTGAATATATAAGTCTGTTGTCATTTTATCTACCCGTGATCCTGTTCGGTTATGCCCGTTTGCTGGCTTCCAATTAACATTTAATAATAAGCTAGCGAACCCCAAGATTTTGTATCTGCATTAGCGGGTATTGAACCGATAAAACTACCAGGTACAGCTTGGTAATTTAGTGCTTGAGTCGCACCTACCTCAGAGGTGAAATAGCCAAATACTATGAGCGCTTTTAGAAAACTAAATTGTTCTTTTTGAATATCTGACGACTTATCATCAATTTCAATTTTTGTTAAAAGTTGCTGCTGTTGCTGTGGTTGCAATAGTGGAAAGGTTTTACCAAATTCTCTATTCGCATAGGTGTCCACCGTATTTATGATGTTGATACAGTCTTCTTGCTGTTGTTCAGAGTGACAGTGTTGCAGCTGATGCTGAACAAATTCATGGCATCCAACTTCGACTGCACTGGGCGTGTCTGTTCTTGGTAATATGGTCTCGCACAAACTGTAAAGAACAGTCAATTCGTGTTCTGAAAACAACTTACTATTTTTTGGTGGGTTAGGTCTTTGTGCTGCAAATTGCTTCGCCACTGACACACTGCAACCCGACATCACCGCTGCTGCTGTAGTCACCCCAAACAATTCAACCATTTTTTGCATAAAATTGCGTCGACTGATTTCATCGGTGCCTTTTGTTGGTTGATCTTCATCCTGTCCGTTCAATTTTTTCATAAGTCTTACCTACCATTTTAGGGGGCTAATGATATCTTACGCCCATGATTCTTTGATTAAAGGGTCGCTGTTTGAGTCTGTTTTTTCCGCATGAACCAATAAAACCCTGTAAATGCAGCAATCAAAATTAGCGGGAATATCACTAAATTACTCAAAGCTGCTTGGCCAGATGCAAGAGCTAGATCGTTGCCCGTTAATCCGATAGCTTCAGCTTCGGTAGCTGCACTTTCAATCCAGCTGCCGATAATTGGACTCCAAATTGTGACGGACAACATACCTGCACCACCCATCAGCGACATACCCAAGGCACCAGACTTAGGCACGTATTCACCCACGCAACCAATCATCGTTGGCCAAAAATAAGTTACGCCAAGTGCAAATACTACCGCTGCGAAGTACACAGCAGTGCCTTGAAGTTGGATCATCAGGAATAAACCGAAAGAGGTCAGAATGGCGGAAATAAGTAATACACCTGCAGGAGCAAAGCGATGAACCAAGGGGCCAGCATAGAAACGACCAACCGCCATGATACCTGTGACTAAGGCCAATATCAGCATTGGGTGCGCGCCAGACGCACCGAGTATTTGATTTATCCAAGAGCTAGTGCCTAGTTCGCTGGTGGCTGTTAGGGTCATGCAAAAAATTAAAAATAAATACATAGGTGAAAATAAATGTTTAATATTGTTAGACGTAGAGTTAGCTATTTTATCAAACTCCGGAAAAACACATCCCAGCATCAGTACGCCGTAAATTAATGTTGGAATAATAATGACTGCAACTTGTAATTCCCATCCCAAATTTATGGAGGTCATGCCTGCTGAAATGAGCGAACCGATGACCAAACCACCGGGAAACCAAACGTGAAACTTGTTGAGCATGGTGGTTTTGTTTTTTGGGTATAAATCAGCAATCATGGGGTTACATCCTGCTTCGACTAAACCATTAGCAAAACTAACCAAAAATGTGGAAATTATTAAACCCCAAAAACTATTTGAACTAATAGTTAAGCCTATGCCAATGAGGTGACCAGCAAAGGCAAACCAGACTATTTTCTTAGCCCCGATAGCATTATATAAAATCCCGCCCAACATAGTTGCCACTGGGAATCCAAAGGTTCCCATACCTAAAATCCATCCCATTTGAACTGTGGTAAGGCCATACTGAATGCCTAAGTCCCCGATGATCCCAGCACGGATAGCAAAAGTCATTGAGGTAACGGTCAGTGCTATGCAACTAACCAAAAATACTCTTTTTGCTTGAGCTTCAGTAAACTCTGCGGTGCTATTCATATTGATAGTCTCATATTGATAGTCTCATATTGATAGTCTCATATTAAAAGTCTCATTTTAAACCCAGGATCTTATTATTCATTTCAATGTCGTGCGCTACACCAGCAAAATCATCAAAGGCTTTATCGGTTGGTCTAATCAGGTGTTCACTAATAAATTTAGCGCCTTCTGCGGCACCATCTTGTGGATGTTTAATGCAACATTCCCATTCCATCACGGCCCAACCATCAAAATCATATTGGGTCATTTTGCTGAAGATAGCTTTGAAGTCGATTTGACCGTCGCCTAGAGAGCGGAAGCGTCCCGGCCTATCTATCCAAGCTTGATAGCCTCCATATAC
The DNA here is from genome assembly GCF_913058035.1 of uncultured Paraglaciecola sp. Taxonomy (GTDB): domain Bacteria; phylum Pseudomonadota; class Gammaproteobacteria; order Enterobacterales; family Alteromonadaceae; genus Paraglaciecola. The sequence goes on from NZ_CAJXPA010000001.1 coordinate 81,227, forward strand.
ACCACTTCTCCCATTAGGAGTAAATTCAGCATCTTTTACATGAAAGGCTTTAATACGCTCATGATAAATATCGATAAAGGCAAGGTAATCGAGTTGTTGCAAAACAAAATGGCTAGGGTCATACAAAATATTGGCACGTGGATGATTACCGACTGCTTCTAAGAAGCGTTCAAAAGTCACACCGTCATGTAAATCTTCACCTGGGTGTAACTCGTAACAAACATCTACGCCGGCTTCATCAAAAGCATTCAAAATAGGTAGCCAACGTTTTGCTAACTCTGTAAAGCCTTGTTCAACCAAACCTGCGGGGCGCTGAGGCCATGGATAGATGGTCTGCCACAATAAAGCGCCAGAAAAAGTGGCGTGACCTTTTAAACCCAAGTTTTGACTGGCTTTAGCAGCATACATCATTTGTTGAATAGCCCATTCAGTCCGGGCTTTAGGATTATTTTGTACATGTTTAGGTGCAAAACCGTCAAACATCTGATCATAAGTAGGGTTCACAGCTACCAACTGGCCTTGAAGATGGGTAGAAAGTTCGGTAATTTCTAGCCCCGCTTCACTGGCAATGCCCTTGATTTCATCGCAATAGTCTTGGCTGTTTGCTGCCGTTTCTAAGTTAAACAATCGACCTTCCCATGAGGGAACTTGGATACCTTTGAAACCTAATCCTGCCGCCCAATGACAAATTTCAGGAAAAGAATTAAACGGTTTTTCATCGCTGGTAAATTGTGCAAGAAATATGCCTGGGCCTTTGATTTGTTTCATTCGGCTACTCCTGAAACGGTTGAGGGAGATATTTCGAAGTCATGCCATTTTATGGCTGATTGGCTAAATTTCACTGTGTTTTCAATAAAGGCCATGCCGCGGATTGCTTCATCAATACCGGGTACGTCGAATGTTGCATTTGAGCATGGTAAACCTTGTTCAAACGCTCGGATCTGTTTTGCGAAATTTTGATAAATATTGGCGAAGGCCTCTAAGTAACCTTCAGGATGCCCTGCAGGTACGCGCATCGCTGACTGTGCCGCGGGGCAAAAGTCGCCTACTCCAGTTCGGATCAATTGGGTAGATTGGGTGTTAGACCTAAGCCATAAACTATTAGGTTCCATTTGTGACCAATCGATACTTGCTGCGTCTCCATAGACCCGTAAACGCAGGTTATTTTCCTCGCCTATCGCTATCTGACTAGACATTAATATCCCACGAGCTCCATTATTAAAGCGTAATAATACGGTGCCATCGTCGTCAAGTTGACGGCCATCGACTATGGCGTTTAAATCTGCGCACATGGCTGAAATATCTGCACCTGTCACATATTCAGCCAAATTTGCAGCGTGAACCCCAATGTCGCCCATACAGCAACTTACGCCTGCTCTTAATGGATCTACACGCCACTGTGCTTGTTTGCTAATTTCATCATCTTTATTAGCTAACCAATCTTGGCTATATTCCACTACTACTTTCTTGATTTTTCCCAAAGCCCCGGTCGCGACTAAGTGTTTGGCTTGTTTGATTAAAGGGTAACCGTTGTAAGTGTGTGTGAGTCCATAAAGTTGACCTGATGTTTTTAATACATCAGCTAGATCTAATGCTTCTTGAAGTGTGAAGGTAGCGGGCTTATCGCTAAGCACATGAAATCCTGCCTCTAGTGCCGCTTTAGCAATTGGAAAATGCAAATGATTGGGCGTAACTATAGAGACAAATTGCATCCTTTCGGTTTCGGGTAATTTCGCTTCTTCGGCGAACATTTGTGTATATTCAGCGTAACAGCGTGTTGCGGGTAAATATAAGCTTTGACCAGAGAATATACTTTTAGCTGGATCTGAACTGAAAGCGCCGCACACTAATTCAATATTGCCATCTAGATTGGCTGCCATTCGATGCACTGCACCAATAAAAGCATCTTTACCGCCGCCGACCATTCCCATTCTTACTTTTTTAGACTGTTTCATGGTGTCACCGGTTATCTATTACATAGCTTTAACAAAAACTAAAAGTTAATATTATGTTAATCATGCTAGCTTATAGAGGCCTTTATAACCTAAGATAAATTCGGCAATTAAATGCAATAAATTCGGCGTGCTATGTTCAGGTGACATCTCTAAAACTCTATTTTAAAGATGGTTAGTAACAGTAGGGTGCTCATTTTCAATAAAGTTAAGGTTAAGATAAAATACGATTACACTAATGCTTGACGGCTAAAGGACAGATATGAAATTAATGACTGGTTTGTTAAGCGTAATGATCTTCTCGGCATCAGCAAAGATGCCGGGGTTTGATATTTATGTGGGTGATGTAGAGCTTCATGATAATCGACTTAAGGTGAGTCATCTTAAAGCCCTCACCAAAAGATCAGAATATGATAACCAGCCCTTGTTCATGCCTGATGGAGATTCACTACTTTATACTGCTGCACTAACAAGCAAAAAAGACGGGCAAAAAGATGGGCAAAAAGATGGGCAAAAAAGAGTACAAATGGCCGAACAAACAGATAGCATATTTGTCTCACTTAAGACCGGACAGGTTTCAAATCTAACTAATTCGATAGAAAGTGAATATTCACCCACACTGATGCCTGCGGGTAAAAGCTTTTCTGTCATTCGGGCTGCCGATAATAAACAAAAACTTTGGCGTTACCCATTGAACCCTGAAAAGCAGTTTTCTGAGCTTGCAAGTGAGTTACTAACTAATATTAACCCAGTTGGGTATCATGCATGGGTAGATAGTAATCGGGTGATGTTATTTGTTTTGGGAGAACCAAACACGTTACAACTGGTTGATATACAAACACAGACTAGCCAGGTGTTAGATGAAAATATTGGTCCAAGTTTATTCGCAATACCTCTTTCGTCATTGATGAGCTATACCGCGTCTATTGGTAAAGGGGAGGATATTCAGTGGCAGTTAAAAAGTTATCACCCTGAAACAGGCCAGATTGAACGGCTGACCACTTTGCCTAGCGGAGCCTACTATTATGCTTGGGCTGGAAACGGTTATGCTATCGCAGCAGTGGATAGTATATTGATGCAGTGGGATAAAACCAATACTGATAAAGGTTGGCAGACATTTGCTGACGTTTCTGATGTGTGTCCTAAAGGGGTAACCCGCCTGGCTACAAACTCAAATAATAGTAAAATCGCGCTAGTTTGTTCGTTATAATTCCGATTTTTTATTTAATGAAACACCACTTTAAGGTAACAAAACCCTCGATATGCGGGGATCATCAGAGAGTTATTACACAGGTAAATAGAATTTAACATGACAACGGCTTTGTCCTTGACCCAATATATCATTTTGACAGCATTCACATAATAACGCATATAACACTTTGCCATGCTCATGGGCAATGACTCAGTCAATACCCAAGCCTAACCAAGCGTTTTTTGTTGTTGTAGAAATCAGAGCCTAGAATATTGGGCAGTACCAATGTTCCAGATATTTGTGGTAGACGTTTAGTTATTGAACGCTTATGGTGTTTCGCCTGAATCCAACTAATTTTCATAAAGAACAAGGTCGCGATAATCAATGTGCAAAATTATTTTTAAGATATTTGCGCCAAAACTTATCCGTCCTTACCCGAGTAGGCATTTTTACTCACACTGAGTGATAAAGCTAATTTAGTCAGTTACGCTTAGCAATAGGAAACAAGCATGTTTAAAAAACTATTTATTAACCATCCAAAGTCTGTCAACGAAACTTACATACAACACTTTTTTACTGCAATGAGTTTTTCAATGAAACTTTTTAAAGCAGCAATTGCCTGTTTTATTCATGCTTTAGTGCCGGGGCTGTGCATTAAAACAGGTAGTAAAGCTATTACAGAGTTACATGTAAAGATGGTCACTTTTAGGGTCAAAGGTAGCAGTGAGGTAACCTCGAATACCCAGTCCGAGGGTTCCATAGAATACATGATCTAGTTTAATACATATAAGGAAAAGAATAGTAAACAAACTACTGAGTTATGAATATTCTGTCGGTCTGCTGGCTTCTTTGATATGTGTTCTGAGAAAATGAGGTGTTTTTAACAACGACTAAAAACAGAAAGATTTGTGCAGCTCACAGGTGAAATTTTGTTTTGTTGTTAATCTAGCTCTTGGCGACTAATAAAAAGTATGTTCAATATTACGATTTTAGATGTTGCGGACAGCGATTGTGAACTTGATTTACTAAGCTGTGTTTTTGCGTCACGTAGCCTTTTAGCGAGGCGCTAAATTGTCTTTAATTTCTTCAATTGACCTGTTTCAAATAGTGACGTCATATTGATACAAATTTTTCTTCCCATAAACAAATTCAGAATCACCGTAGAAGTTAATATACCTCTTGGAGGAGGTTATCAACGTCTCTGAGGATAATTCTTTGTCGACATAGAGCCGCAAACTAGCTGCGACTCCGACATATCACAAAGCAACAGAGTTTAGATGTTGATTTGCACTATTTAGCTACTTGTCAAAAAGTTCTGACACTGTCGACACCTCAAAAATTTTTGAATGATTATAGCGTTTATTAAAGGCTAAAATGTCGCAGGTGATTATTTCAGAGGTGATATGTTCAGCATCTGTTTTTAAGATAGTAATGAGTGGTAGTCTTATTTTTTGCCCACGTTCATCACCATCAATAAACCATTTTACTGCTGCGTTGTTACCCTCAATCACAACATCCTCTAATTGACAAAAAACACGCGTTAATTTTGACTTGATGAACAACACAAACTCAAATATGTCACCACGTTTTTTTTGTTGAAAAGATCCAGGTAAAGAAATATCAGATTTTTCTGTATAGACGTTATCAATGGTCGATAGTTGCGAGTTGCCCCAAATCGTCCACCAAGAATCTAATAAAACATTGAGTGAACACGGCCCTGGAATAAGACAAGAAGGTAGTGCAAATTCTCCCTGCAAGTTATCTTGCTGATCATAATCAGGGATCACTAATGGATCGGGTTCTGGTAAAGATAACGTTATTTCATCTACAGGGATATTTTTGGCAATAGCGAGTTGCAATGTATCAATAATGGCATGTACGGATTTGATGACAACACCATTATTTTGCAGCCAAAATGTATAATTTATTGGTAAATCGTAATCTTGTATTTTAAATTTTAAGTGTATAACTGAGATATTAGCTTGCTGCACAACTAAGCTTTGCGACACTTGACAACGGCCTGCAGACGTCAACCAAGTTAATGGCACAGAGGTTAGCTTATCTTCTCCAAACATTTTAGTATTGTGTTGAGACCAGAATGAGGAGTGCAACAAACTTGTTTTGAAACTGGCTACATCGCCTTGAGTGAATGTTTTAATCAGCATATCTAACATTATTCACCTCCCTGGTTAGCATCGCTGTTGTTGTAATCTCTGATCATGTTTGCATAAGCTGCAACTTCATCAAACACTGTCCATTCTTCGCTAATTTTACCATTTATTATTCGCATATGTGTTGCTGCCATTACAAAAAAACATTGCCCTGTGTACCTAGAGAACTGTTCATTTTTAGGTGTAAACGTGCCGGCTACTGACCAACGAATTGCAATGTCTGTGGCGTCATCTTCAAAGGGAACAACACTAATATGGTCGCAAGTTGCTGACGCTTCAGGGCTCTGTGCTAGCCATTGAATAAATACCCCTCTGATAGCAGGAATACCCACCGCTTCTACGCCTCCCGGCCATTGTAACTTAGCGTTTTTATGATAAATATTTTTGACTTCACCGAGGGCTTTTTTATTGAAAAGTGTGTTCACCCAAAACTGAGCAAATTTTTCACTACTATCATCTAATGGTGTATGCCACTGATGTGTCGTTGCTTGTTGAGCTTTGATTCGGATAATTTCTTGCGCACGCCATACTTCAAAATCTTCATTTGTGGGCAAGTTAGCAAAATGTGTTGCCGCATCAATAAGGCTGATGCCTAACTGTTTCACCAGAAAACTGTTATCTCGCATTAACCATTCATAAACAATTTTATTTTCGCAACAGATGCAATCTGCGATGGTTGTAACACGACCAGTTTTACCCGTGGAAGCACCAAATTCAGAAGGATTTTTATTAGTCATTATGCTTGTAATGCGATGTGATGAGTAATAACCATTATTTTCGCCTAAGTCGCGCCACACAACGTTTTCACCAATTAAGGTACGGTCAGGAAATGCGGCTAAAGTTAACAATGTATTTTTTATTACGGTAGCAACATCATCAGAGTATCCACCTAGTGTGTGTACGGGACAATATTCCGCATAATAATCGTTACACAGCGCGATGTTTTTCTGTTCCCAGATACGGTGAGTAATGCGAATGATATAATCCACAATATCAATAAACTCTGGATCAAAGTTCTTTAATGATTGGTTTGGTTTACCCTGAGGTGACAGTAGTTCTGGTAAGTTTTTCCAATATACTTGTGTGATATTATTTTGTTGCATGGTTATACCGTTTATAAATAATTAACGTTGATGATGGCTCTGAAGTTGTATCTATTTGTATAGAGATACTCATCTAAGGTGATACGCGTCTTTCATCATTGCAAAAACATCTAAGCCCATTTGTTTACACATATGAATGATGTCTATTCCAACCCAATTTTCTTTTAAAAGATGATTTTCTCTACGCCAAATATCAATCACTCTGAGCTCAAGCTTTATTCCTGAAGGTGGTAGTCCTAGCCAGCCTCCAGTTAAATGTGTACCGTGCATATGTGGCCAACCACCGGTTGAAACATAGTTTCCTTTTTTGATGATTGCTGCTTTATGGTCAACCACTCTGTCAGGAAAACTAAAAACGAATGGGCCTTGATGATTCTTTCGAAAGTCACTAATGCCTCTAGTCGTACCGATGCCTGCAGGCCCATACCACATAAAGTCTGGATGCCAGTAATTTTCTAACTGCATACTAACCAGTGATTTACCGTCAAAACGACCTAGTTCTTCGAGCATAGATAACACCAGTTGCTCTGATTGTTGGTTTTGATCAACATAGGATTCTACGGGGTTTAATCCATCCATAGTGGATGGCGGCATCATCAAACCATCGTGCCCGAGGCTTTTTCGTAAGGGATTAACGCCTGCTTGGTTCATAACGTCTAAAAAATCTATAATAATATAATAGTTGATTATTTTTTCGTTTTGCAACTGCAGCATCTCTGTAAATCTTAAATAGACAGGTTTTTTAGTGGCAGGTATTCCAAGTAAATCATTCACAAAATCACCTATGAAATAGCCAGTAGCGGCTATCCATTTATGATTATTGTCAATACTATCAAATTCAATAAATGGCCTACGTTCGAGGTTGTCTAATGATTGAGATAAAACATTCCAATAATGTTCCTTTATCGCATCAATGCCGTGAAGTTTATTCATCGGTTCACAGGCGTATAACGTTATATCTTCGCTAACTATGTCAGTTAGCGGTAAATTGCGCCTAAGAGCATCATAAAATTGATTAATTATTGACATAATAATCCGTTGTTAAACCATGTACTGAATAGACCATAAAAAAATCAGGGTCAAAATGAAGAATGCAAATAACCAGTAGTTAACACGGTCAACTTTACCGGGGATGCGATACCACCCATTTTCTTTTTCTGCTAATCCTTCTCTAGCAAACTTTAATTGCTGACCTTTGACTGTGTATTCTGATAATTCATGTTGTTTGCCATCAATAATACGACTCGCAATAATAGTGACAATCACATTAGCACCACCACCAATTAAACAATACCAAGGCCATGCTACATCTGTCCCAATAGCAACAGCTACGACTGTTACAAACCCAACAGCAGTACCCACAAGCAAACCGTTTTCAGTCGCTTGTTTAGAGAAAAATCCTAGTCCAAACATGCCAAGTTGAGCACCTACAAAGTAGGATCCAACCTTACTCAACACTTCTAAAATTGAACCCGAACTATGTAGGTGATACATAATGGCAGGGAATATTATAAGCAACGCCCAAAATAGCGTAAAGAATCTGGATGCTTTTAAATAATGAGCTTCTGGAGCACCCTTTTTGAAATATTTTTTGTAGAAATCAATGGTGGTAACAGTCGACAATGAGTTGAAGGCTGAGTCAAGACTCGACATAGATGCAGCCATTACGGCAGCCGCTATAAGCCCCATTAAACCTGGCATTCCATATTCAGCTGCAAATTCTAAAATAATAAGGTTCTCATTATCAAATGTTTTACCTTGATAATAACTGTAAAAAAGGACTCCTAAAATTATGAAAAATAAATAGATAAAGAAAGCAGCAAAACCCATGAGTAAATAGGATTTTTTAGCGTCGCCTATATTTTTAGCGGCTAACGTTCTTTGAACCATCATCTGGTTAGTACCATAAACCGTTGTATGGTAGAGCGTCATAGCAATAATACCGCTCCATACTGTGGTGGTAGCATTAAAGTCCCAATCAGTGATCAGCGGGTTGAGTTTGCCTTCGGCTTTAAGTTGTACTAGAGAATCCATGACCGAAAAACTGCTCTCATTAAGTAATGCATAAAAGATAATACCCGCACCAGCAAATAAGATGACCGACTGAATTACATCAGTCCATATTACCGCAGTAATTCCGCCGAGAACGGTGTAAGCCAATGCAATAGTGGTAACAATAAATATTGCGGCTATAACATCGACACCAGTGATAAAACTCAATACTGCAGAAGTTGCGTAAAGAACAGCAGCGGAAGACATAGTTTGCGACACTAACCAAATAGAGGAGATTAAGGCCCTAGCGCGTTTACCAAATCTTTTTTCTTGATACTCATAGATAGATGCTACGCCTGAGTTATAGAAGAAAGGAAAAAAGAAGATAATAACGATCATTATTACCAATGGGTAATTAAGGTGAATAGCGATGACACTGAGTCCGTCTTTATAGGCCCAAGCTGGGGCGCCCAAAAATGTCATTGCGCTAACGTAGGTGGCGACCACAGAAATACCAATTGCCCACCAAGGTGTCGTCTTTTGACCAATATAAAAATCATTATCGGTTTTAATTCTTTTACCTATCACTAGGCCTAAAAATAAATTTGCAACTATATATACTATTAAAA
>NZ_CAJXPA010000002.1 GCF_913058035.1 uncultured Paraglaciecola sp.
CAATTATAAGGTTTATTTTGGCTGCCTTATTCTAAGATAAGTCAAAAAGTGTCTTTAAAATTATTATTTTTTGAGGTTTTTTAAGTTATTTGATACACATCTCAATACTTAGGTCGATTGAGGTATCTGTTGAAGAATCGACAATGGCTGATATTTATCCGACTTTTTTATACAGAACGTTTGCCAATCGCTTTATAGTAACTATCTATCTGTTATCCATGCTTTTAATATTTTTTGCTACATTAAGATTAATCAACAGGTACTTGGACATCTTATCAGTCATTAACTTTCTAACATCAACATTATCAGCACCATCATCAGCACCATCATTTCGAGAAAATGGTGAGCAGTATGCGACTCTCACTACTGCAACTGATACCTAATGCAAACCTCTGTGCCAATATTTTGTTTAGCAATCAAACAATCATACAAACATAAATCTTTGAATGATCCTCTTCTTTCATAAAACGTAAGTTTGTACATTGTTGGTAATGTTTTTAAGGGAAGAGTATGGGTTCACCGTGGGTTGCGTATATAGTCGTGGGTTTAGCAATATCGATGATAGCCGTCCTTAGTATTGGCATCATTTCTTTAACAAACAAAAAAATCGTTGTGAATTTGCCCAGCCAGGGGACAAAAGAAGATGAATAGCGTGAGCGCTTTAGACAAAACACGATACGCGCATTCAATTTGTGCTGAACTTCGCGCAAGCCATGCAGGAGAAACCGGAGCAGTGTGGATATATCGCGGCATATTGCTTGTCAATCGTTTTAAACGAGACGCCGAAATCGATACGTTTGCGAAGCATCATTTAGCAACTGAAAAAGACCATCTGATTCAATTCGAAAATCTTATTCATCGTTTCAGAGGAAGTGCTCTGTTAATTTTGTGGATGTTTGCTGGATTTATGATGGGTGTAATGTCGATGTTGCTTGGAAAAAATTGGGTTTATTACACCATTTACAAAGTCGAGTCATTCGTTGATGTTCATTACAGACAACAAATAGATGCTTTGTCAAAACTTGAGTTTCTCGAAAAAGACGAAATCATATCAATGATGAAAATGTGTAATTTGGATGAGCAGTCCCACAGAGATGAAGCACTTAATGGGATGACAAATAAACCTGGTTTAGCCATGCGCATTTGGGGTAATTTGGTGGGCACAGGCTCACAATACGCTGTTGCTGTCGCTAAATTACTTTAAAATTGCATCTATGGGAAAGTCACAAAGAAAGCGTCAACCAAAACAGTGCGATTATTGTGAAAAACTTGAAGCTGTACTCTACAGGGTCCGACTGCAACAATCAGAGCCCTGGCTACTTGTCTGCTCTGACTGTCAAACTAAAGTAAAAACCCAAACGCTGTATCAATACGGAGGGACGTGGAAGCAGATAAAACGTCATTAAACCTCAGGGTTACCATTAAGCCCATGATTTTCTTTAATGAGTAAACACATCCAAGACTAAAATTTTAGTTCACTCATAGTTTTTTAATAAAAATAAATTTTGTTGCCATTATTAGCACTCACGTTTCTATTTATTCAATGTAAAACTTGCTCAAACGCCAAGTTATCGGCTATTTTCACTGCAAACGAAGTCGAATCGTTCCTCTCAATAATGCACGTAATATGTTATAAAAATCAAAATTAAGTGTATTTTTGAAAGGAGAAACAATGCCCCACTTGCAGCTTTTTACAGACGCTAGTGTCAATACTCGATTAAAAGTGGGATACGGTGCTTATCTTGTTGTGAATGAAGAGTGCAAGCTTATAGAAACACTTAAAGATAAGGTGAAAACCAAACGTTTTGAACAAACGAGTTCGACTAAGTTGGAATTGCAAACCTTATTATGGGCATTGGACGAAATGATTGTTTTGGATGAGCAAAGTGATATCACGATAACCATTTATAGTGACTCCCAAAACATTATTGGTTTGCCAGGCAGGCGTAGTGGTCTAGAACGCAATGATTATTGTTCTGTTAAAAATAAGAAACTAAATAACCATGAATTGTATCAAGAGTTTTACCGATTAATTTCTAGTATAAAGTGTGAATTAGTGAAGGTAGCTGGCCATCAGAAATCTGGCAATAAAGATGATATTAATAGACTGTTCAGTTTGGTTGATAAAGCATCTAGGCGAGCGTTGCGAGAGGAGTTTTAACATGTCTTTTTTATTATTTCGTTGCTATGAAACCCAACGTATCTTTTTAAAATGTTATATTACCCGAAGTAATATCCTAAAAATTTTGTAAATTCATAGCAAAGCCGGAATAAAGCCAAGGTATTATTTGCCAATCAAACAATCAAACAATCAAACAATCAAACAATCAAACAATCAATCAAACAATCAATCAAACAATCAAACAAACAAACAATTTAAACTGTCTGACCATGCCATCAGACACCATCCAAGTTATGCAATTTTACTGAATAATAACGTGCTGCTCTCTCCTGAAAGTTGCAAATAAAGCTCCCCCCATCGCTCCTGCTATACTCTGGCATACAAAGCCAAAAGTGCTGCGAGCTCCAGCTAATAAGGTGATTTCTAGAATAGGGTGCATAGCTAGGAGTGCCACCGTCACTGAGAATCCTCCCGCCAAACAATACAAAATGTAAGGAGATAACTTGAACCGTTTGATTAGTAGGCCTGCCAAAATAAAAGAGATAAAATAGCTAACCGCTATTACTATCCCATAAGTAGGATACAGGCCTAATAAGTCATCTATACTCATGCTCAGGCGATCTTTGAACAAAATCTCCACTCCTACCTTGCTTAATTCAGCCATCACAAATTGGCTATGGAACAAGCTTGCTGCAACAAATGCAAAAATCACTGCAACCAGAAAATGCGTGCAAAGCCTAAGGTAAAAATTTAATTTCATAATGAATTACTTATTTTAATCTTGATGCGAGATATAGAATACGGCGATAATGAGGGAACTGAATGTTAATATCAATAGAACTAACATCCGTTATCCTTATCTTAATTTAATTTGGAGACGATACACCTATGCAATATCGGGTTTTTATTTTTGGGCTAATTATATTTTTAAGCACCCATTTCTATAGCTTTGCGGCGCAACCGCCACCATTTCCCAGTTATAAAATACAGGAAGTCGCTAGCGGTTTAAATTATCCTTGGTCGTTAGCCTTCTTACCTGACGGAGGTTTATTGGTAACTGAGCGAACTGGGCAGCTAATAAAAATAACGGACAGCGATGTTTCCAAACTTATTACTGGTTTGCCAACTGACATTTATGTTGAAGGGCAGGGTGGATTGTTAGAAGTCGTTCTACATCCCGATTTTTCAATAAATAGATGGCTGTATTTTTCCTATGCCGTGGGTGATGATGACAAAAATGCTTTACAAGTTGTGCGAGCAAAACTAATAGATAATAAGCTTACGGAAAAAAAGGTTGTGTTCACTGTGACACCTTTTAAGTCGACGCCTGTCCACTTTGCTGGACGAATGGCTTTTTTACCTGACAAAACCTTGCTTATTACCAGTGGCGATGGTTTTGATTACCGTGAAGATGCTCAGCGATTAAATAGTTTGCTTGGCAAAACAATTCGAATTAATGACGATGGCAGCGCGCCAACCAATAATCCTTTTGTGACTGAAAATCCTGATTCGCCAAATAATTATGTTTTTAGCTATGGGCATCGAAACCACCAAGGAATACTTTACGATGCTCAACGTAATGTGATTTTTTCAAACGAACACGGACCAGATGGTGGCGATGAACTGAACATTATTCAAGCAGGGGTCAATTATGGATGGCCCGTTATCACTAGAGGACTAGATTATATCGGCTCTCGCATTAGCCCTTTTACCGAATATGCTAATATGCAGCAGCCCAGACTAGATTGGACGCCTTCTATTGCTCCTTCGGGTATGGCAGTTCACCAAGGTAATCTGTTTAGTGAGTTAAATGGTGATCTGTTGGTTAGCGTTTTAAAGTTTAAAGAAGTGAGATGGCTACAAATGAACGGGGTTAAAGTAGTCGGTCAAACATCATTATTTAAAGAACTCGAGCAAAGAATTCGTGATGTGCGTGTGCATCCTGATGGTTCAATTTATATATTAACTGACAGTGAAAACGGTAAGGTTCTTCGCATTATCCCAAGTGAAAATGAATAAAAAAAATTGGGTGTTGATACATGAAAAATAGAATTTCCTTCAGGAAATGACTCTACTTATCAATTAAATAAATACCGAGTATAAATAAACAGAAGGTTTGGTCAATTTCACTTTTGGGTAATAACCTTTATAATGTTTGTTATGTATTCTGTGATCCAGTATTTTTGTTGTTTTTGGAGTCAACTTGAGGCCATAAGTTGTGACAGGATCCTCTCATTAACACGTTGCAAAACGTGCCGCTAAAAGTATACCGTCTGAGTTGTTCGCTGTGTAAGTCGCCAGCTTAGCTGAGCTAAATTAAAACATCACCCGTTGGAAAATAAACTGCTTACTTAAAGAATGCTTGTATGTATAGCGCTTATTTTACCAAAAGATGCTTAATGAATAAAAAATTAGGTAAACTATCGATAAAGTTTCACCCTGCTAATCATCATATTATTAGCATGTAATTGCCCTTGGGAGTTGAATATGAGTTTGTATCTAGAATACGTTAAAGAAATTGAAAGCCGTAAGAAAGATCTAGGATTGGCGCCTAAGCCGATTGATGGTGCTGAGTTATTAGCGGAAATTATCGAGCAAATTAAAGACTCGGACCATGAGCATAGAGAAGATTCGCTTCATTTTTTCATCTATAACACTTTGCCTGGAACAACGAGCGCAGCAGGTGTAAAAACTAAATTTTTAAAAGAAATCATTCTAGGTGAAGTCGTTGTTGAAGAAATCACAGTAACGTTTGCTTTTGAGTTGTTATCTCACATGAAAGGTGGACCTTCAGTCGCGGTACTTCTGGATTTAGCGTTATCTGACGACGAGGTATTGGCAAAACACGCAGCAGAAGTATTAAAGGATCAAGTATATTTATACGAAGCAGATATGAGCCGTCTTGAAAATGCCTTTAAAGCCGGTAATACCTTCGCTAAAGATATTTTAGAAAGTTATGCTAGAGCTGACTTTTTCACATCACTTCCTGAAATAGATGAAGAAATTGATGTGGTTACGTACATCGCCGGTGAAGGTGATATTTCTACGGATTTATTATCGCCTGGTAATCAAGCCCACTCTCGTTCAGACAGGGAGTTGCATGGTAAGTGTCTTATTTCCCCTGCTGCTCAAGATGAAATCCAAGCACTCCAAAAACTACATCCTGGTAAAAAAGTGATGTTAATTGCTGAAAAAGGGACGATGGGTGTAGGTTCCTCTAGAATGTCTGGTATTAACAACGTTGCTTTGTGGGCCGGTAAACAAGCGAGTCCATATATTCCCTTCGTGAATTTTGCCCCCGTTGTTGCAGGTACAAACGGTATTTCACCTATCTTTTTAACCACCGTTGGTGTGACTGGCGGTATTGGTTTGGATCTTAAAAACTGGGTTAAAAAACTTGATGCTGACGGCAAGCCGATACTTAATGAATCAGGGGATCCTGTTCTTGAGCAAACTTACTCGGTAGAAACCGGTACTGTGCTTACCATCAATACTAAAGAGAAAAAGTTATACAACGGTGATAAAGAACTGGTTGATATAGCTTCAGCATTCACACCCCAATCAGTTGAGTTTATGAAAGCAGGTGGATCTTACGCCATTGTATTTGGTAAAAAGTTACAAACCTTCGCGGCTCAAACTCTTGGCGTAACGTTGCAGTCAGTATATGCACCTTCTAAAGAAGTTTCTCATGCAGGCCAAGGTTTAACTGCCGTTGAAAAAATATTTAACAAAAATGCAGTAGGCGTTACTTCAAAAACAGCTCTTCATGCTGGCTCTGACGTTCGAGTCACTGTGAATATTGTAGGTTCTCAAGATACAACCGGCTTAATGACATCTCAAGAATTAGAGTCTATGGCCGCAACGGTGATCTCTCCTATTGTTGTTGGTGCTTATCAATCGGGTTGCCATACTGCTTCGGTATGGGATTCCAAAGCGCAAGCTAATATTCCTAAGCTGATGAGTTTTATGAATAAGTTTGGTCTCATTACAGCTCGCGATCCTAAAGGCGTTTATCAACCTATGACAGATGTTATTCATAAAGTACTGAATGACATTACTGTTGATGAATGGGCGCTCATTATTGGTGGTGACTCTCACACTAGAATGTCAAAGGGTGTTGCGTTTGGTGCTGATTCTGGAACGGTTGCATTGGCTCTGGCCACTGGCGAAGCGAACATGCCTATTCCAGAGTCTGTAAAAGTGACGTTCAAAGGTAATATGAAAAGCTACATGGATTTTCGTGATGTAGTGCACGCTACACAATCTCAAATGTTGAAAAAATTTGGTGATAATGTTTTTCAAGGAAGAATAATCGAAGTCCACATTGGTACTTTATTAGCAGACCAAGCCTTCACCTTTACCGATTGGACAGCTGAAATGAAGGCGAAAGCCTCCATCTGCATTTCTCAAGATGACACCTTAATTGCATCACTAGAAATAGCTAAGAGCCGCATTAAAATCATGATCGATAAAGGCATGGACAATGAACTTCAAGTGCTTCAGAGACTGATTAATGTAGCAGACAAACGAATTGCTGATATTAAATCAGGGGAAATACCAGCCCTAAGACCAGATGATAATGCAGAATATTTTGCGGAATTAGTCGTAGACCTCGACCAAATTATCGAACCTATGATTGCTGATCCCGACGTTGACAATCCTGATGTTTCAAAACGTTACACTCACGATGCCATCAGACCTGTTTCGCATTATAAGGGGAGCAAAAAAGTTGATTTAGCGTTTGTTGGCTCATGTATGGTCCACAAAGGTGATATGCAAATTATTTCTCAAATGTTGAGAAATATAGAAAAGCAAAATGGCAGAGTTGAGTTTAAAGCACCGCTAGTGATTGCACCGCCAACGTATAATATTGTTGATGAGCTTAAAGCTGAGGGTGATTGGGACGTGCTTAAAAAATATGCAGGTTTCGAATTTGATGACGCTATACCTAAAAACTCAGCGCGTACAAAATACGAAAACATCATGTATCTAGAACGTCCTGGTTGCAATCTATGTATGGGAAACCAGGAGAAAGCTGAAAAAGGCGATACCGTACTAGCTACTTCAACGCGTTTATTTCAAGGTCGTGTTGTTGAAGATTCTACAGAAAAGAAAGGTGAGTCATTACTGGCTTCAACACCAGTGGTTGTTTTGTCTAGTATCTTAGGTCGTACACCTACTTTAGAGGAATATATAAAAGCGGTTGAAGGCATCAATTTAACTGATTTTGCTCCTCCACTTGAGCAACTTACTACACCGCCTGCTAAGGCTGTGCCAGTTAAAATTGCTGATCCAATCTAGGTTTGTCTATTTAACACACTTAATTAAAACAAGCCTTAAGGCTTGTTTTAATTAAAACAGCCCACCTTAATTTTTTCATCCTTTTTATTAAGGCTCGTTACGCCGTTTAGTGAGCTAAAATATTAATAAAGACTTACAAGTGTTCAGTATTTACATTTTATTCAAATAGAACATATCTTTAGTTTGCCTTCGTCCTTCTTGTAGGTGTGACGGTTTTTTATGTGTTTTATTCTTAAGCGGATTAACAGCTTTGTTCAGAATGAATAATGAAATGTTCAATTAATATTATATTGCTTGCTTATTTAATGGACGAAATGAAAGTAATTTAATATAAGTAGCGAGCAGTGCGATAGTTAACGATGCCGATACCTAGGTAAAATTTAATGCTCAAGGATACAGGTTTTCAGCTTAGATATGTCTAAGAAGGTTTTCAGGCGTGTCAAATTAGCGATAAAGAAATAGGCTGTTCATACAAAAAACGGTATTCTTGACGAATTATTCTTATTACATAATCAAAAGACATGTTTAAAATTCGTTCTCTCTCAGTAGTATTTATACTTGCCATCGTTTCTAATCTAGTTTTTGCTGAACAAGCAGACACCATATTTCCCCAAATTCAAGTAAAGGTTAAACAACAGGTATACACCTTGGAGTATGCCGACACGTTTGAGTTACGTGCTCAAGGTTTGATGAATAGAGAAGAAATGTGTAACAGCTGTGGCATGTTATTCCACTTTAAGAAAATACAACGCGCCGGGATGTGGATGAAAAACACTATTATTCCCCTTGATGTCGCTTTTATTCGTGCAGATGGAAAAATTACTGATATCAAAGCTATGCAGCCTCATGACTTAACGACCACAAGTTCATCAGAGCAGGTACTTTTTGCTTGGGAAATGAATCAAGGTTGGTTTGCCCGAACTAGTATTAAAGTAGGGGATACTGTGATTATTCCGTTCAATAACAAGCCATAGTTAACCTGTTTCGCAATCTCTAGACTGAACAGTGGTTCAAATTTGACTGCGCTTTTTCCTAAATTTTCCAAAGCAAGACGAATATACTATTCCAAAAAAACTGACCCATGCGTGTACTTTTACTTTTAAAGTATAAACAAAAACTGCTATTTTTGTGAGTATTAGAATTTAGATCAATAATTAAAAAAATAGTGAGTAACATTGTATTGAATAATCTTAATGTAGCTAAATTTGGTGGTACCAGTGTGGCAAATTTTGCCACCATGCAAAACTGCGCCAAAATCATTAAAAATAACCCAAATACAAAAGTGGTGGTTGTCAGCGCATCAGCTGGTGTAACCAATCTGTTAGTCGATATTGCTCACACTGCCATGTCAAAACAACAGATCAAAGAAAAGTTATCTGAAATTGACAGTATTCAAAAAGCTATTTTACGGGCATTAGAAAACGTCGATGAAGTAGAGCCAAAATTACAACAATTACAAAGCTCATTATCAGATTTAGCGTTACACGAAGAAATGCTGCATCGAGCTGATTTAAAAGACGCTTTGTTATCTCATGGTGAAAGAATGTCTTCATTGCTGTTCAGTGCAGTATTAAAGCAATTTGACGTAAAAGCTGAAAACTTTGATGTGCGTAATGTGCTTAAGACTGATAGTACCTTTGGTCAAGCTGTACCTAATTTAGAACAGATAAGCATAGCGGCCAAACAACTCATGTTACCTTCATTAGAAGACACAGTGCTCGTTACCCAAGGTTTCGTTGGCTCAGACTCGCAAGGTAATACCACTACTCTTGGACGAGGTGGATCAGACTTTACTGCTGCCTTATTGGCTGAGGGATTAGGTGCTCAGACTTGCGAAATATGGACAGACGTAATTGGTGTATATACTACCGATCCAAGGATCAGTGATGCAGCGCGTCCCCTTCCAGAACTCAGCTTTGAAGAAGCTGCTGAAATGGCCACCTTTGGTGCCAAGGTATTACATCCTGCTACTATGGAGCCTGCACTTAGACAAAATATCAAAGTGTTTGTTGGCTCCAGTAAAGAGCCTGAAAAGGGTGGTACTTGGATTATCAGAGACTGTGAAACTGAACCTTCTTATCGCGCTATTACTCGTCGTAAAGAACAAGTTATGGTCACAGTTAAGACCCCTAAGATGATGTATGCCCAAGGTTTCCTACAAAAAGTGTTTACTATTATTGCCGAACATAAACTCAGTGTTGATCTCATCACAACATCAGAAATTTCCGTATCGTTTACTCTTGATAACCCCGCTAATTCTGTTCTGAAACGTCTCAATCAAGAGACAATTGAAGAGTTGACCCAGTTTTGTGATGTGTTAATCGAAGAAAACTATGACCTAGTGACTGTTGTTGGTAATAATATGCACAGCGCTGCCGGGGTTTCCAGTAAGATTTTTGCTGCGGTGGCTGACTACAATTTACGGATGATTTGTTACGGAGCAAACCCGCATAATCTTTCTTTGTTAGTAAATGATACTGACAGTAAGGATGTTGTTTGTGCGTTGCATAGTGCTTTGTTCGAATAAATACAGCTTCGAGTGGCGAGCTACGAGTTTTAATTTTTATGACTTGAGGCATGGAGAGTAATTCTTTGCATGCTGATATCCAACGCAGCGTCCGCTTGTTAGTTTTTGACACGAGTTTCTTCAAACCAGTTCTCATGAAATAAACCTGTGTGTTTCCCACTACGGATTATCTTTAATATCTTCAAAGATATGTTGTGTCAACTGTTGCGGTTGAGGGTTACAAGTCAATGATTAGGACCAATGAAACATGACTAAGTCTTCGTCTCGTGGGATATCGACACACGGAGTATATTTTTAAGAACTCGAAGCTAGTGGTGATATTAATTCTACACTTTGTATTATTTTTCAAATACATTTTTAGATGTTAGGTGTTAGATTATGACGAGTGTGTAAGTCAACTCAGATTTTATATTGCTGCTGACAATGAGCGTGGTTGCTTGCCGTCGATGTCGCTAAACCCATGTTCTTGGGCGAGCTGTGCGGCTATGTGAGTGAGCCCCGACTTTCCATAATATCGAGTCGCCACTAGACAATGTTTCAGGACTGCCCAAACAATTATGCATTTCTCATCTATAAATGTACGTAACACAAAGAGGAGTAAAAGATACGTGATATTTTGCTAATGGTCTTTGAAAATGCGCACCCAGTACATCTTTAGCATTACAGATAGGTTGTATGCTAAAGATGATTCCATGGGTATCGTGGACTTATGCGCCCTCTTTTTCTTCAGTTTTTTTACTTGTATTCAAAACGCCACGGTTAACTTGGTCGCGTTCAATCGATTCAAATAATGCTTTGAAATTACCTTCGCCAAAGCCATCATCACCTTTTCGTTGAATGAACTCAAAAAATACCGGACCTAATTGGGTTTCAGAAAATATCTGAAGCAGTAATCTTGGGCCATCTTCTGTGGTGCCATCCATCAAGATTCCGCGTGTTTGCAGCTCCTCCACAGGTTCGCCGTGATTCGGTAATCGACCGTCAAGTAATTCATAATATGTTGCAGGAGGTGCGGTCATAAATGGCATGCCCATATCTTTCAATCGATCCCAACAAGCAACTAAATCGTCGCAACTGAATGCAATGTGTTGAATACCCTCACCGTTGAAGGCACGCAAAAACTCTTCAATTTGCCCCTTACCACCTTCACCTTCTTCATTCAAAGGAATACGAATTTTGCCATCAGGCGCGGATAATGCTTTAGACGTCAACCCCGTATATTCACCTTTAATATCGAAGAAACGCACTTCTTGAAAATTGAATAGTGTTTGGTAAAAGTCAGCCCAATATTCCATACGACCGCCATAAACATTATGTGTCAAATGGTCAATCACGTTAAAACCGGCGCCTACTGGGTTGCGGTCAACACCATCGATGTAGTCAAAGTCTATGTCATAAATAGAAAGTTCATCACCATAGCGGTCAATCAGATAGATAATAGCGTTACCAATTCCGCGAATGGCGGGTAAGCGAAGTTCCATAGGACCTGTTTCAACAACAACAGGTTCTGCACCTTGTGCTAATAAATGGTTATAAGATTGCACTGCATTTTTTACTCTAAATCCCATTCCACATGCAGACGGTCCATGTTCACGGGCAAAATACCACGCCGCTGATTTTGGCTCGTAGTTAGCAATTAAGTTAATACCACCTTGACGCCATAATTGAGCATCTTTGGTACGGTGGTTAGCAATTTGAGTAAATCCCATTACAGTAAATACTTTTTCTAATTGTCCTTTTTCTGGGGAAGAAAATTCAATGAATTCAAATCCATCTAAGCCCGCTGGATTTTCAAATAAGTCTGCCATTATTTACTCTCTTTAGTCATGTCTAAAATCTAATACAGGTAGACCTTTTTTAGGAGCTCTAATTTATGTTGTTAGACAATGTTAATAAATTAATCTTTCAAGCGGACAATCCGCCAAATCGGATACCACTAAGTTTTCTGCATTTTAATAAAAAATCTTCGAGAAAGGCATTTTTAAGAGTAAGTAGTGATTGTGATTAAAACAGGTAAATGTAATTATTTTGATACGTAAGTGTAATCATTTTGATACATAGAATTGACACAAGCCTGGCCTTAATATCGGTAAACACTCCTCAGCACAGCCATGTATGTTTCCAATAGTAAGGACTATGCCCTATAAATTATCCTATTTAATTCTCACTATAATTGGCCAGACCCTGGTCTAGTTTAAAAAACAGTCAACTCTTGAAAGCATTATTGTTAGACTAACAATGAGTGAGCAATGATGCTCTATTTGAGGTTTTCTCGAGTGAAATGGAATGCGATGGCCGATCACGTTAATGCTATTATCAACACAAAAACAATGGGTAGGCCAAGGTACAAGCTTCTATTCATGAATACTCAATTTGCATGTTTAGTCAAAGACCAAAACTCGAGTGTTCTAGTTGGTTGAAAAAGTACTGGTCAGTACAGAGAGATGTGCTTCAAAGTTTTTCCATTGTTCTCTTGCTGCAGAATTAATAGGTTGACGGACCTGTTCTGAGCTAGGCGTTTTTATAGTGCGTTTTGTTTTATAAAAATGCAAACAAGATGACTCAAAAGGTAATTGACAAAAATTTAAAATACGTCTGACCTGGGTCTCTAGGTCGTCTATCACGTCCTCGTGTTGAACCTTTAATACATATCCCGGCAACACGGTATCCCAATGTGTCATTAGGGATTGGTATGCTTGATAGTAGTGGATAAGATTATCTAAGTCATACGAAAACTCTTGCCCCTCACCAAATAACTGCTTATAACCACTGAAACAGCAAGCAATAGGGTCACGTCTGGCGTCAATTATTTTGGCATTGGGTAATATGGATTTAATTAGGCCAATATGCATAAAATTATTTGGCATCTTATCAATGAAAAATGCTGCACCTTGACGATAGGAGCGGGTGTCTTCAATAAACTTTTTACCAAAACGAGCGAAATATGTCGGGTCTATTTCATTGACAACATTGGGATAACCGCTTTTGTTACCACTCAGTTTTGCTGCCAACCCCAGGACATCATGCAACTCCATGGTACCGTCTACTTGCGAATGAGATGCAAGTATTTGTTCTAATAATGTCGAGCCAGCTCTAGGAAGCCCAACTATAAAAATTGGGTCCGCAGCTTGGTCGCCTATATTTTGATGCGTGGTGAAAAAATCTTTAGTGAACACTGCTTTATGAGCTGCAACTTGTTCGCTTACATTAGTCTGTGAATAATGACTGCTTTGGTTTTTTAAAGCATTACCATTTTTATAATAACTAAAGGCTGTGTCGAATTGTTTGCGATCTTCATAGGCTTTAGCGAGCGCAAACTCAAGATGAACCTTATCATCTTGATCGATTTCGACTCTATCCAGTTGGGCTTTCATCAGGACTAATTCTTTATCTGTAAACCGGTATGTTTTAGTATTGGCTAAGCTCCAGTAAGCATCACCAAAATCAGCACGTATTTTGTAAGCTTGCTGATAAGCTGCTATCGCTTGATCAATGTTGCCATTTGCCTTGTAGGCGTGTCCAAGTAGCAGTTGTATACCGGGTCGCTCATCGCGTTTACTGATAATTTGTTGATATAGATTAATAGCTTCTTCAACTTCACCAATACCTACCATTGCACTCGCCTTTGCTGCTAGATATTGATGATTATTTGGATACTCGTTTAGTAAAATTTCAGCTTGTATTTTAGCTTGACTAAATTTACCTAGCTTAGATAGTAACTTCACAAATTCAGCTCTTGCGGCTCCATGTTTTGGGTGTATTTCAACACAGCTTTCTAATATGAATTCGGCTTCATGGAAAAGTTTTAATTTGATACCAACCTCAGCCAGTAGCATCATGGCTTCAACATTATGTTTATGTTTTTGCAAAAAACGTCGACAAATGATGTCTGCTAGGCCTAATTTGCCCTCATACATAAGATCTTGAGCACCACGAATTTCTGCAGGTAACTGCATCAGGTACTCTATCCGTTGCGTTGCAAATTTCTGTCCTTCGATATGATTTAAATCATGGTAAAGAGGAGCTAATTTTTGCCAACTAGATAATAATGCGGGATTAAGTCTAGTGGCTTTGGCAAATGCTGTTGCTGCATTGGACTTATTGCCCTCACTCAGTGATAAGTAGCCATTTTCTTGATGAGCACGTGCGTGATTGGGATCTGCAGCGATAAGTGTTTTGACTGTTTCATTTGCTTCATTAATCAAACCTTTAGTGCGCTGGGAAACGGCTAAAAGATATAACACTTCATTTTTTTCTTGAAGGTTGTTTTGATTATTATCTTGAGTGTCCAGTACTTGCTTCGATAGTAATATGGTTTTGTTGATATCGCCTGATTGTAATGCACGTTTGATATCGTCAATCTTGATGTGGCTTTTACTGCTTTGTTCATTGACGCTTTTTTCCACGTACTACCTCCAGATGATTAAATCTTATATTACGATCAAATTGTAATTACTTCGCGCTTTTTTCAATACATAAAAGAAAGGCAAGCTAAACGCTTGCCTTTCTTTGTTAAAAACTGTCTAGCTTAATAAAAATCGTAAGACAGTCTTAATCCTACTGTGCGAGGACGGTTAGTCACAACTTTTGGCGTAAATTGTTGTGTATCGATATATAACACACCGCTTTCATCAGCAATGTTATTTATATACAGCTCAGCTTTCCAGTCGTCTTTGGTAATACCAACAGAGACATTGGCAATCGCATAGCTTTCTTGAATGTAACGCCCACCTTGGAAAACGTCACCATTTGAGTCTTGAAATGATGTACCGTCATAAGTGGCTGCTTCATTTTGAATAGGTAAGCCTGAGCCAGTACCGTAAATCAATCGGGTAGCGTCTTCGGTCACATAAGCATCCATAGACATTCCAGCTAAACGGTCACCCGTGTAGCTTACCGATGCGTTAACGTAACCATCATAGCCGCCATCAAGTTCAAAATAGTATTGTGCGCGAATATTACCCGAAAACTCGGCTGAATAAGGCAGACGTGCTCCTACACCGGGAGCAATACCTGCTAGTTCAGCATTAACACGGGTTAATTCTGTGTCTAGAACACTAAAAGCAGCGTTAATGACTAAGTTGTCTGTTGCTAACCACGTAATATCAGCATCGATACCTTTTATTTCGGCATCACCTACATTATCGGTGAATACTAAAAAGCTGATGTTGGTTGGGTCATAACGCGATGTTTGTAAATCGGTGATTTCAGAATAAAAAGCAGTGGCATTTACGCGAAAAATACCATCGAAAAAGTCACCTTTCATACCTATCTCGAAGTTATCAAGGCTATCAGTGGTGGAATAAACGGGTATTCTGAAGCCATCAAATGCACCACTTTGATTACTCGCAAGGTCACCACCTTGACGATTGGTTACTGGTGGTCTAAATCCTTCTGAGTAAGAAGTAAATAGCAGTATATCATCATACATTTTGTAATCTAACGAGGCTTTAAAGATAGTATCGTCGACTGATAATGTGCCGCTATCGTCTAATAAGCTGACGTCCAACTGGCCGCTTGCAATAGCCGATTGAAGTACTCCTGAAGCATCACCTGTTGCCAAGTCTAACTCTGCTGGGTCTTGAGTACCAAACGCACGAATTCTTCGGCTAACATCAGTACTGGTTGTTGAGCCTTTAAATACGTCATCAATTTGATACCAACGTGCGCCCAAGGTAGCGGTCAGTTTATCAGTAATATCATATTCAGCCTGACCAAATACTGCGACCTGCTCGATGGTATGAGTCACGTCATTGACAAAACTAATGCCTGACTCGAACGGTCCACCGTTGCTGTTAATTCCTTCAGAGCCTGGTAGCGATTTACCTAAATTGGTGAACGCACCTAATTCTGTGTTGGCAATTTTGAATTGGCCAACGGTTCCAAGCTCCTGGTCATCATAGAAAATACCAGCAGTTACACGCCATGCGTTGTCTACGTCGGTATTGAATCTAAGCTCGTGCGTTATACGCGACGTGTCTGTTTTTTCTTTATAATACTTAGTTGGGTCTAGGCAGGCTTCATCTTCTGGGGCAACGATGCCATCATTATAGCTACCATAACTACACACATAATAAGCTGAGAACAAACCGCCGTTGGTATAACCGGTATAATCGATAGTTGAACTGATTTCACGGTCAAGATACCCCCCGGTGTACACCACATCAAGCTTGTCTAAACGCCCTTTTAACGTCCAAGTGGTGAGTCCAAACTCGTCGTCATTGTCTTCAGGAACAAAACGGTTAACAGAGCTTTCACCTTCAAGGTTAGGATCGTAAGAGAATACCCCTTCCGTTTCAAGAGACTGAGCAGTGTGTTGCACTAATAATGACCAATCATTATTGATCAAATATGATACGCCAAATCTAACACCCGCATAAATTGCATCGTTGGTATCGTCTTCTACTAAACTGCCGTTTTTAGGTGACACAATAGGCGTGTTTTGCGGATCGCTTAGGGGACCGCCTGATATTCTGTCGATAACAACAGGGCTGCCAATGTAGCCGCCTTCGCCAGGTTTATTCAGGATATTGTCAATCCATCCACCTTGTTTGTCATTATAAGCGACGACCCGAAGTGCCAGTTCATCGGTAGGCGTAAAGTTCATAAAAGCTTCGACGGAATTACTCATCTCGCCGCCTTTAGTACTGCCAATGTTTACATCCATGCCAGCAGAAAAGCCAGAATGGTCAGGTTTTTTACTGATCATTCGAACGGTA
Source organism: uncultured Paraglaciecola sp. (assembly GCF_913058035.1). Taxonomy (GTDB): domain Bacteria; phylum Pseudomonadota; class Gammaproteobacteria; order Enterobacterales; family Alteromonadaceae; genus Paraglaciecola. Next base: position 16,670 of record NZ_CAJXPA010000002.1, read on the forward strand.
CCTGACTGTGAACTCGCACCGAAGAGAGTACCCTGTGGACCAGGCAGCACTTCGATTCGTTGAATATCTGCAGCATAAACGTCCAAGTTTCTACCTTGCATAGATACGGGTTGTTCGTCGAGATAAAACGCAACAGACGGCTGTAATGCCTGCACTGAAGATACTGAAATATTGGTTTGTGTGGTTGCTGCGCCTCGAATATAAATTTCGTTTTGGCCTGGGCCAGTACCTTGGAAAACTACGTTTGGTAAAAATTCTACGTAGTCGTTGAAGCTTTCAACACCTAGACTTTCTAGGGCTTCACCATTTAAGGCGGAAACAGAAACAGGGACATCCTGAATTGATTCTGTTCTTTTGGTGGCGGTAACTTGGATGGTTTCTATTTGTGCTTTTGCTGATTTATCTTGTTGGGCTATTGCAGGATTAAGTGCAAGCGCTGTGACGATGGCACAGCTGATTTTAGTTTTGTTCATATAGTCAAAGCCTCTATGTATTATGTTTGCACTGCCAAGGGATTATATTTTTGTTGGACCCAATGCTTACAGTATTTAGTTTGAATACGATTTTTTTTAGACATGGCGAAGGAAAGTATACCATACTTCGATGCTCATTTCTAATACGGTGCCTAGAGGTGTCAAAAGTGAGATGAAAATTTAATGCGTAGCACTCTAATTATATTGTTTGTATAAAGGTGTTTTAGTTTGATTATATTGCAAGTTTAAAATAAATCTCAAATAGGGTATATTGAAGAATATTAAATAGATTTACAGGCTAACCAAGTGGCTCTAACCCGAATAGACCAACACCTTAATCGCCCCGTTTTTTATCTCTCTTCATTGTTAATTTTACTCTTAGTTTTATTTGCATTAATAGCGCCACAGACCGCTAATACTCTTTTCACTGACTTGCAAAGCGTCATTATTACAAACGGTAGCTGGTTTTACGTAGTGTCGGTAGCAATCATTCTTCTCACCGTCATCTATATAGGCTTTTCTAGCTTTGGCGAAATACGCTTGGGCCCTGATCATTGTAAACCTGACTTCTCTTTTCCTAGCTGGCTCTCAATGTTGTTTGCCGCTGGCATGGGAATTGGGCTCATGTTTTTTGGTGTAGCCGAACCTGTGATGCATTTTTTGTCACCCCCTACCGCAACTGAAGGCACGATTGAAGCAGTGCGAGAAGCAATGAAAATGACCTTTTTTCATTGGGGTTTACATGCTTGGGCGATCTACGCAGTAGTGGGTTTGATATTAGCTTATTTTAGTTTTAGGCTAAATTTACCCCTCACACTACGTTCTGCTTTGTATCCGATGATAGGCGACCGAATTTATGGATGGGCAGGTCATACCGTCGATATTTTTGCCGTTGTAAGTACTGTTTTTGGTATCGCTACATCGCTAGGTTTAGGTGCAGCACAAATTAACTCAGGCCTGAGTTACCTGTTCGGTTTAGAAGAGTCTATACCCGTACAAATTTACTTGATGATAGGTATTATTGCTATTGCTATTGTTTCAGTAGCAACTGGTTTAGATAAAGGTATACGCCGCTTATCAGAACTAAATATGATCCTAGCTATTGCTTTGTTGTTGTTTATTCTGATTTTAGGACCCACAGTCTTTTTGCTTGCCGCCTATGTACAAAATACTGGCGCCTACTTATCTGACATTGTACGCAACACCTTTAATTTATTCGCTTATGATAAAACTGATTGGATTGGTGGCTGGACTATTTTCTATTGGGGTTGGTGGTTAGCTTGGGCTCCTTTTGTTGGACTTTTTATTGCGCGAATTTCACGTGGTAGAACAATCCGCGAGTTTATTATTGGTGTTCTGGTGATCCCCACTGCTTTTACATTGTTTTGGATGACGGTGTTTGGCAACTCTGCGATTGATCTTATTTATACTCAGGGTGTGGACAAATTGGGAGAAATGGTCAGTACTAACGCGCCTGTTGCATTGTTTGTGTTTTTAGAAAACTTTCCATTCCAAGGATTCCTGAGTTTTATTGCCACCTTGATGGTCATAGTGTTCTTTGTCACGTCGTGTGACTCAGGTGCAATGGTAGTTGATATGCTTTGCTCACATGGTAGAAACGATACACCTGTTTGGCAACGTATTTACTGGGCTGTAGGTGTGGGTCTTGTTTCTGCAATATTGTTAACTGCAGGTGGCTTAAATGCATTACAGACAATGACCATTGCGACGGCTTTACCCTTTTCTATCATCCTGCTACTTTCACTGGTTGGGTTAGTAAAAGCGTTACGTATTGAAACCCATAAAAAAGCCAGTCTGGCAATGAATCTGCACCCTCATCCGTCTACCACGGATAGCGGTTGGGAGAAGCGGCTTTCGACTATTATACAATTTCCCAATAAAACAGCTGTAACCCAGTTTATTGCGACTAACGTGCAACCAGCCATGGATAAAGTGAGTCTAGAATTAAGTAATAATCAGGTTGAGTCGCAGTTAATAAATAAATCAGGCATGTTGAGTTTGAATGTACAATATGGTGGGGAGCATTCATTTGTATACGGGGTTAAGTGTGAAAAATACCTTCAACCGAGTTTTTCTCCAGATAATGAAGAATCACTAGAAAGTTCAGATGAGCATACTTATTATCGTGCAGAGGTACACTTGGCTGAGGGTGGGCAAGATTACGATATTATGGGTTGGTCGAAGCAAGCAGTTATCAATGACATGATTGACCAGTATCATAAACATCAGCATTTTCTGCATCTTGTACGCTAATAGGTACATCTATCACTTAAATAGTCCTCGGCGGATTATGTAAATACCCGCCGCTTATTTATTTTTTTTTATATTATCTATTCAAGCTATAAAAAATAAGTAACAAATGAGCGTATTAATTCGCCCAAGGTATTTTGTTGATAGACGATATTTTTGCTGATAACTATTGTTGGTGATGGAGGCCAATGCCCATTCCAATTAGAGTGGCAGCGACAAATAGTACCGTGATTAAGTATTTGGACGGCATTATGGCGCAGATTATTGAGTAACTTAAGTTAATGTAGCGTTATGTGTTCCAAACTGAAACGGTACCTATTTTTGATGAGCGTATCCAAGAACTACGGTAATGGAGATGGCAGTTGCAAACTTGGTTTTACTGGGCAGTAAAACGCTCAGTCTATGCCATGGTCTTTTAGTCATCGTTTAGCTGAAATGGCCAAACGTGTTGAAGCCAGCGTAGTGCGTTTGAAATTCGAAGGAAAAAAAACACAGATCCAGATGCAGTGGTCGAACATATTGATTGCACAACAGCATCCACAAGTATTGTTCATAGTGCAGGGAGAAATCTCAAGTACTGTTGCAACAATAATTTAGCTACTATCGTGACAGCTGCAAAAGAACATAACTGTTAAACATCAAGTTGGCTGACCGGTTCTAATACAAAAAAGCATATCGTTACACCGCACCAGTTTCTTCTATATTAGCAACACATAAAAATTTGGGATTGGTATAGGCAAAAACGCTGCAGGTAAGGTTTACCTGCCATTTGCATCGTTCGCAAACACTTCAAGCAGGTATCGAAACTATGGGGCTGTCACTACATACTAAACCTGCCGCTGTCTAAATTCTGTTGTGGGAATAAGCCTGCCTGGTGGGTCGAAGGTAAACAATTGTTCTACAACATGTCTAAGCGTTATAAAGTTGAAATATCCAACTCGTTTGCTGCCAATATTGTAAGTATTCGTTAAATGAAAGAGCCATGCCGAGCCTATAGCTCGTTTTATATTTCACACGTGCTTGGCGCAAGCTTTAATAGCTCGAGTCAAAAACTAGATTTACCAGCAGGTATGGTGGTATTTGAACATTCGTAAGAGAAATCCGAGTTTGACGGTCATATTTAACGCAGTATTTGTTAATTTCAAAGTGTATGTTGTTAACTCAAATAAGCGACTAACGTCCCACCTGCTCTAGTCATGTGTTGCTCTAAATGGTTTTGGATGTGCTTAGTTGTTTGGCCCTAGTCGCGTCTAATAGTCGTTAATACTATTACTGACTGGTTTTTAGTCATCGGTTATGTCCTCGTAAAACGGCTGATGTATAATGTGCTAAGACCAATTGTAATACCCCAAAACGCTGAAGCTATATCAAAGAAAGATACCCCAGAGGCCGTGACTATAAAGGTGATTAAGGCGGCATCACGATAGTCGGGCTGTTCAAAGGTCGATTGTAAACTTGCGCCAATAATACCCAACAAAGCCAAGCCTGCTAACGCTGTAATCATTGCTGCAGGGAAAGCGGCAAATAAACTCACTACCGTGGCGCCACAAATACCCGCCAGTATATTAAATGCCCCTGCGAATACCCCGGCAATATAACGTTTATCTGGATCAGGGTGAGCCTCTTCACTGGCACATATGGCCGCTGTGATTGCCGCTAAATTTAAAGTGAAAGCACCAAAAGGCGCGAACAATATATTCAACACTCCGGTCCAACTTAGTATGGACGATACCGGAGCCTGGCTATGCCCAGTAGCCCGCAATATAGCGATGCCTGGTATATTTTGTGATGTCATCGTCACAATAAATAATGGTAAACCTACTCCTATTAATAAACTCAAGTTAAATTCTGGCCATGTCCACACTGGTGTTGCGAGCGACCATCTCACTTGCTCTAGGTTTATTAAATCAAAGTAGTAGCCACAAATAAATCCTACAAACAGGACTGCAACGGTCGCATATCGAGGTAAACATCTTTTGGCAAATAAAAAAGTGATTAGCATGATCCCCACCATAAGCGGGTCGCTTTGTAATGATGTAAATATATTGAGTCCAAACTGGAATAATATGCCAGCCAACACAGCAGAAGCTAAAGGTAAGGGGATACGTTTGGTTAAAGCGTCGAACCAACCAGATAGACCTGTTAATAGTGTTAATGTGCCAACAAATATAAAAATGCCGATGGCTTCACTAATACTATTATCGCTTAGTGTGCTGGCCAGTAATGCTGCACCTGGCGTTGACCAAGCAATGATGATGGGGCGTTTGTAATAAAGCGATAAGCCTAAACAGCCCAGCCCCATACTCATACCCAAAGCCCATATCCAAGAATCAATCATCTCTTGGCTAGCACCCGCGGCAATCGCAGCTTGATATACAATCACCCAAGCACTGGCATAGCCTACTAAAACGGCAATAAAACCAGCACTTACGGCGGATAGGCTAAGATCTGATATAAAGTTTTTAATTTTCATTTTTGTATTCAAATTTTAAGATGCATACAAAATTTAACATGAGTTTGTTTGTGATCGAAACATAAAGTGGGTTTAACACCATCTTCCCTGATATTACGGATGCCACAATGGCTGGAGCCAATATTGCACGAAAGAGTAGTCTCGGCTAGTTGGATTATCGGTGTCACAATATATTTTTTACCCAGGTGATAAAGTCACTTGTGACTTCATCACGATCGGTTTCGTTGAAGAGTTCGTGGCGCGCACTGGGATAAAATCTGTTAGTAATATTTTTGAAACCGTGTCTTTCGTATGTCGTGAGTAGGCGTTTTACTCCTTTGCTGTTTTCGCCAACGGGATCGTCTGTACCGCTAATGATATAAATGGGTTTTGCTTTATCCCTTTTATTAAGCGTCTCGTCCGAGGCAATGATGGTCAAAGCATCCAGCATGCTTTGCCAAGTCGCCACTGAGCATTCAAATCCACACAGAGGATCAGCAATATATTTATCCACTTCGGCAATATCTCGGCTTAACCAGTCAAACTCGGTACGGTTGGGCTTAAATTTTTTGTTAAATGCTTTAAAGGTCATAGCTGCCATCAGTGCGCTGTGTCCTTCTTTCCCCAGCCTTAACTTCTCAATTCGGATAATCAATTGCGCTACTTTTCCAACAAACCCCGGTGGTCCATTACTAGCCGATAGAGCCGCTGCCGTGATATTTTCTCCGTATTTACTGAGATAGGATTGAGTCAGGAAGGAGCCCATAGAATGGCCAAGTAAAATAATGGGCGTATCTGGATGGCGTCTGCGGATCTCAGCATTCAGTAAGTCTAGATCATCAACCGCCTTGTTCCAGCCATCCTCGTCAGCCATATGTCCTGGAGTATGCCCCTTTGGTATGGATTTCCCATGACCCCGATGATCATTGGCATACACAGCAAAACCTGCGGCGTTTAAGCAAGCAGCCAAACGGGCATAACGAGCGCCATGTTCGGCCATGCCATGGGCTATTTGGATAACAGCTTTGATGTCTCCATCGGGTAACCAGTAAGCGCAGTGCAACTGAATTTTATCAACGCCGCTAAATTCAAAAATATCAGGGGATCCAGTGCTCAGATTATTTGTTGTTTTGATACGCTATTTCTCCATATCTGCATAGATTTTTTGTATTGTATTACTCTGGGTGACTGATTAAACCTTATCAGTCTTTTCTTTTCCCGTGTATACCATTGCTTGTAATAAGGGTGGTAATTACGCCACTTTCATCCCTATCAAACGTGACCTTACTTCCGTCTAAGGCAAAGAATTCTCCTTTGCCTTGGTACTAATGCATTTCATTTTCCACATACTGGGATGCGGTAAGCAGGAATCCATTTTCAGCTGCCTCTAGCATTACTTCGATTTTCACTGGATTTTTGACTGTGTAATTACCAAGATACCCTTGCAGCTTATTTTTGTTAATGTCCACTAAGGTCTTTATCTCGGGCTTTGCATAACCAACATCTTAAGCTTCTTTTATGCGTATTTCGAGTTCACCTATTAGTTGAGTGCCGTTGTTGCCGTTAGTCATAATGGCGTAGCCGTTACCTGAATCTAATTCGAGATATAATTGCGACATAAAACCTTCGTCGGCACCACCATGGCCGGAACCCAAGATCTCACCTTCGTCTGACATATTAATGAAAAAGCCAATGCCGACATTGGGACTTTACTACTGCTTTTTTTACTTCTATTAAAATTTTTTAAATCAATTAATCTTATTTCAATTTGTATTTTTATGTTGTTTTGTTTGATTGTTCTTTACGCTGCCATTAGACTTGAATGTAAAGCCAATCGTAAAAGTATCTCTTATTTATGGTTGTCGGATGTGATCGAAATCTTGCTAACTATATGCTGAAAGCCGCATGCTTATTCGCTGAGCACATTGGCCAGGTCAGCTTACTTTCTTATACTGCATCTTTACTCCTGGTAACTATTTTTTAGGGTGTAAAAGGTTTACTAGTGGGCGATATTATAGCTATAAATCTCGTTGTACTTAATCCGTTGTTAAAAATGAATTATTTGTTATTGGTTTCAATAATGGTCAAACATGTGGGCTTGTTGATAGGTTTTTTAGTTTTCATTAAAAACAATACTGGGTAGTCGCGTAGCGATAGGATTAGCCCTCACAATTTGCTTGGGTTGTATTGGTATCGCTATGACAAAGAATTGGCTGCATAAATGTCAACATAACCTTCATGCAACTAACAGTTGATTATCACTGCAAAAAAGTGAGGTCAGGTCAGGCTATGGGTAGAATGCTTATTGTTGTTTTATCTTTTTTCAATTCAGGAGAGTTAAATGTTTAGTCATGTCATGTTAGGTGCCAACGATATACAAGAGTCTAAGAAATTTTATGATGCCATACTAGGTGCGTTAGGCTATGGAGAAGGCACTGTTGATCCTAAAGGTCGTTGTTTCTATTTCACTAAAACCGGTGTGTTTGGCTTAAGTGTGCCCATTGATGGTGAACCTGCCAGTCACGGCAATGGTAGTACTTTGGGTTTTGCTATTGAAAACGAAGAACAAGGCTTGGCATGGCATGCAGCTGGTTTGGCTAACGGTGGCGTAGCTTGTGAAGACGCACCAGGTGTGCGTGATGGCGGCTCTATGAAGCTATATTTAGCGTATTTGCGAGATCCTGCTGGCAATAAAATCTGTGCTATGAAGCGTGTTTAATCAATAGCCGTTATGAGTTGGCCTTATTTAGGCCAACGTTTTGCGCCAAAAATTAACATTGCTGCACCTAAGTACATGGCTAGTCCGTATACCCCAGCTGCAATGGCATAATCGGGTCTGTCTAAAAAAGTGATGGCGATCAGCATCGCCATTGCGCTATTTTGAACGCCGACTTCAATGCCCAATGTCACCGTATCTCGTTTAACCAGTTTAAACATTAACCCTAACAACAATCCCGTTCCTATAGCCAATAGATTTAATGAGATAACAGTCTCTGCCAGTGATACAAAGGAGGTTAAAAACGTTGTTCGTTCTTGGTAGGTAATGGCCACTATCATAAATATTAAAAAACCAGTAGAAAGCCGCCTAAAAAACACCTCGCTGCGTATCGCAAAATCAGCAAAGTTGTGCCTAATTAAGATGCCGACAAGTACCGGTATCAAGGTAATAAAAATAAGACCTAAGGTGGTACTTAATAATGAAAATGATTCAACTGGGGTGTCGTTAAATTCTTCAATAGCAAAGCGAATAATAAGTGGCGTGGTGACAACACAGATCAATGTGGTGACTGCAGTTAGACTAACCGACAGCGCTAAGTTTGCTCTGGCTAACTGGCTAAGAATATTCGAGCTAGTACCACCAGGGCACGCAGCCAGTATCATTATACCTACCGCTAAGTGTTCAGATAAGTTAAAAAATTTTGCGATGCCGAATGCCAGTAGAGGTAAGATTAATAGTTGCCCAAATAAACCTATCGCGACTGGCTTGGGCTCTTTACCAAGCTCTAAAAAGTCTTGTTTGGTTAAGCTTAAACCCATACCAAACATGATAAGTGCCAACACTAAAGGCAGAATAACTTGGGTTAAAATCGAATCGCTCATTGGTGAACTGTTCCTAGCTAAAATTTAACGTTTCAAACGGCAAAGGTCACTTGGCGCTGCGCATCGAATTCACAGAGAAAGTGAAAGAGAAAGAGAAAGAGCAAGCGACATCTTTCAGGCCTCACTTCGGCCCACCGTATATTGTTTGCAGTAGATAACCCTTTTCGTTAACTCATTTTAGCTAACAGACTTAATGGCGCAATTCGCGCAATGTACCTAAATAAAGTCCAAGGCCATTTTGGCACAAAACTGCTCGCCACTTCTTTTTCGATATCTTTAACTATGGCTTTACAGCCTGTTTCTAAGTCTACAATAAAAGGTACCGTTTTTACTTTTTCATTTATCTCAGTACGAATAAAGCCTGGATGAATAGTGGTGACTTTAATCGGTGTGTCCAGCACATCGATACGAATTCCCTCACTAAGCGAGGTTAACGCAGCTTTTGTGGCAGCATACACTGTCATGGCTCTGCGGGCCCCACGCACCGCGCTGACTGAGGATATGGTGACTAAATGCCCTGCGTTTTGGCTTCGAAAAATTTCCATGGCTGCTTCACATTGGGCTAAGGCTGAAACAAAGTTAGTGACGGCAGTTTGTTTATTAGCTTTAAAATATCCTGTGCCTATAGACGCACCTTTGCCCATTCCTGCATTGACTATCACGCGGTCAAGATTACCCAAATCTTCAGCAAAGGCTTTGACCACCTCAAATACTTGGTCGTGATCATTCACATCTAAGGAGCGAATAAATACCTTAATATCGGGGTTGATGGTCAATAATTCTTGTTTAAGTGCCTCTAAGTTGTCCATTCTGCGTGCGCATAAAGCTAAGTTACGCCCCATCTTGGCAAACTCAATCGCCATGCCTTTACCCAAACCTGAGCTAGCACCCGTAATTAAAATATTTTGTCTGATCATTTCGTTTGCTCTTTTATTATTGTTGTTTGCATTGCTCTTTATCCTATGGGGTGAAGCGTTATATTTGCTGAACAATCGCCGCTAATCTGAATAAACCATAGACTTCATAAAGGGGAAAGTAGTCGGCTTTAAAGCCAGCTTTTTCAAAGTATTAGGCTTTAGGTTTAAAGTTTTTCAGTTGTTTTTTCATCATAGCCAAATAACGCATAGCTGGAAACCAACGTTTGATGCGAAAGGCGGTGCGCCCGTCTTTATGAGTGATAGTCATAAATTTGAAATTTTCACTGTCTTGATAGATGGTTTCGGCTACTTGAGCCGCGGTGATATCGGAATAGGTATGCAGCATTTTACTCACGAGTTTTGCCACACCGGGTTGTTTACTGCGTAGTGACTCATCTAAGTTAGTGGAAAAGAAGCCCGGACAAGCCACACTGACATGAATATTGTCGTGAGTGAGCTCTAGGTGCATGGTTTCTGAAAAGCTAACCACTGCAGCTTTACTGGCGTTATAACTACCCATTAGTGGAGCAGGGGTGATCCCTGCTTGTGACGCAACATTCACTATTTTACCGCCGCCGTGTTGCTTCATTAAAGGGACAAAAGCACGGCACATCCTTACCATGCCTAACACATTAATATTTAGTACCCAGTTCCATTGCTCAATATCTTCAAATTCCAATGCGCCGCCTGTGGCGACACCGGCATTGTTGACTAATACATCTACTTTTTGCCAACGGGATTGAAGTTGTTGTTTCAGTGTTTCAATATCAGCTTCGTTGGTGATATCACAAGGCAAAAAGAAGGCTGCACCACCTGCCTTAGTGATGCTATCAACCACTTTACAGCCTCGCTGTGAGTTGAGATCAGCAATACACACTTCACAACCTTGCTTGGCATAATGTAACGCCAGCGCTTCACCTAAACCTGAAGCGCCACCGGTTATTAATACTGTTTTCATTTATTGATACTTCTTCAGTTCTAAACGGGCAACCATGCCTTTATGCACTTCATCTGGGCCATCTGCTAAACGCAAGGCTCTGGCACCAGCAGCAAACCGCGCTAATGGGAAGTCGTTACACATACCGCCACCACCATGAATCTGGATAGCCATATCTACCACTTCTTCAAGCATTTTGGGTACGGCTACTTTAATCGCTGATATATCCACCATGGCATTTTTAACGCCTAAGTTGTCAATTTTCCAAGCGGCTTGCAGTGTCAGTAAACGAGCTTGTTCGATAGCAATACGTGCTTCGGCGACGCGTTCTCTGTTGCCACCAAGCATCATCAAAGGCTTACCAAAAGCGGTACGTGACATACCACGCTGCATTGCCAGTTCTAAAGCTTTTTCAGCACCGCCAATCGATCGCATGCAATGATGAATTCGACCTGGTCCAAGGCGTCCCTGAGCAATGGCAAAACCTTTACCCATGCCAACAAGCAAGTTTTCTTTGGGTACCCGTACATTGGTAAAGTGCATTTCGCCATGACCAAAAGGGGCATCGTAATCACCAAAAGCTTGCAACATACGTTTGATTTCAATACCCGCAGAATCCAGAGGGACTACTACCATGCTGTGCTGACTGTGTTTGTCGTTTTCTGGATTAGACAGCGCCATAAAAATAGCCATTTTTGCGTTGGGATGACCTAAACCTGTGGTCCACCATTTTTTGCCATTGAGCACTAATTCGTCACCGTCTACTTCTACGGTAGCTTGCATATTAGTGGCATCAGACGAGGCAACATCGGGTTCTGTCATACCAAACACTGAGCGTATTTCACCAGCTAGTAACGGTTTAAGCCATTTTTGTTGTTGGTATTCGTTACCGAAGTGGTACAACACTTCCATGTTGCCAGTGTCAGGTGCGTTACAGTTAAATATTTCAGAGGCAAATAACACTCTGCCCATTTGTTCTGCTAATGGCGCATATTCTAATGTAGTTAAACCCTGGCCTAACTCTGCGTCGGGCATAAACAGATTCCATAACCCAGCCTGTTGCGCTTTTTTCTTGAGTGGCTCAATTAATGGATGGACTTGCCAATTTTTCCAATCACCACCGGGATTTAATTCATGGGTTTCAGTATAAATCTGTTCTTCGACTGGATAAATATGTTCGTCCATAAAGGCTTTAATACGTTCGATATAACCCTGTGTTTTTTCGCTGTGGTTAAAATCCATAATAGTGGCTCCAAAAGTTTAGGTGTATGTAACTGCGTATAGAATAGTCGCTTTATTAAATTGAATGAAATGAAAAATACTATATGGTTACTGTGAATCTTATTCATTAGGTGGTGTTCGATGACCGATGTCACAAAAGTCCAGCAACTTGATCTTAATTTACTCAAAGTGTTTGAAAGTATTTATCAAGAACAAAATATGTCGCGGGCAGCAGAAGTGCTGCATATTACTCCTTCAGCAGTTAGCCATGCATTAAAAAGGTTGCGAGAATATTTGGGTGATCCACTATTTCAGCGCAGTAATAATCGGATGTTACCTACACCTGCGTGTCAGCGTATGGCTCCGCAGATAATTGATAACCTGACCCGCCTAATGCAAATATTGCAGCACTGGGGTGAGTTTCAACCGCACAGCAGTCAACATCATTTTCGTTTGGGTATTCATTACGCCCTCGAACCTTCTATTTTGCCTAAGCTAGCGAAAAAATTGGCCGAGTTTGCGCCTAACATTACTTTTGCCAGTGTCAAAGTAGACAGGGAGAACTTAACTCGAGAGTTAGGAGCAGGGCATATTGATATGGCGTTTGATGTGGCTTTGCCCATCAAGCCTCCTGTATTACACACCAAACTTATTGATGATGAGTTTTGTGTGATGATGCGCAAAGGCCACCCTCTGGAGTATCATTTAACTCGGTCAACGTATTTTAACGCAAAACATATTGGTGTATCTAATCGCCCAAGTGGAGCTGGGGCCGAGGATATTTTATTTCAACAGCAAGGGCTCGCGCGGCAAATTAGTATCCGATGTCAGAATTACTATGCAGCAAAAACAATGCTTATTGAGTCTGATTTTTTGTTAACTGTGCCCTATTTATTAGGTAAAGAGTTAATGGAAGGTACGAGGCATGACGGTTGTTTATCACAGGTCCCTATGCCTGTTCGCTTGACTAACATTGAGACGCATCTCTACTGGCACAAAAACACTGAGCATGACGAAGCCTTAAGTTGGTTTAGGCAAATTTCGGTTTCATTGATCTAGATTCATATTGGCTTTAGTCGCGAGGGGTTTCCATGTCGTCGTATTTTTTGTCTTTCAAAATATTCAGTTTTATTTGTCTCGACCCGAGCCGAGTCAGCCCAACCCGAGCCGAGCCAACCCAACCCGAGCCGACCTGAGGAGCGGGTTAATTGTTATTGGCAGTGTTTGCATTCACTGTTTTAGAAAGGGCAGTGGTATCGGCCAACTATGTTTAATACCTATTAGAATATCCTATTTATTTTGTTATTTTATTAAGACTGGAATATATCACCATAGTATGGACCGCCGAGCAGCCGCTCACTTTTTTCATGTTTGTATTCCGTTAAATCTTCTGCCCAAATATTTTGGTTAGGTTACCTAATTGTGATTGTCACTTTTACTTTACGCTACTGCAGTGATATCAACTTACCTTTTAATAAACTGTGACTCATTAATATAAAACAGACTCATTATACTTTTAGCTTCAACTTTAAAGCGCAAAAGTATCAACATTCAGCACAAAAAAAATAGCTTTTAGAGTACACACGCCAGAACCGAATGTTATATTACGCATCAATGATTTTTATAAACTCGTTACTTAAAATGTTATGTCAACGACTATTATACGCCTCGGTTAATATTAAACATTTAGCTTAGTTAAAATCTAAAGAGTCAATTACTTTGCTTAGTATTATAATCCCTACATTAAATGAATCTCAAACTGGTTATCTGCCTAAGATATTTGATGCCTATCATGAGGTGCCAGGTATCGAGATTATTTGCGTGGATGGCGGCAGCACCGATAATACAATTTCTTTAATCAAGCAATCTACTGCTAGGTTGATAGCCACCGATGTAAGCTCGCGTGCGGGTCGTTTAAACGCCGGTATTGCACAATCTAAATTCGAGATGGTGCTGCTTCACCATCCACGGAGTCTTGTCGATATTGAAGGCATTATGGCCCTTGCTAATCTATCGACAGATAATCGCTGGGGAGCTTTTACACATCAGTTTTCAATATCTCATCCTCTACTTGATTTCACGTCGTGGTATTCAAATTATATAAGGGGGGGACTGCGCAGTATATATTATTTAGACCACTGTATATTTGCACAAAAACAACTGCTACTTGATGTGGGATTATTACCTGATATAGATATTTTTGAGGATACTGAAATATGTTTAAGATTAAAAAAACAGGGTAAGCCGATTAGATTACCCTTTATCAGTCAAACTTCAGCGGTACGTTTTCAGGTGCAGGGAATTTATCAGCAAGCGTTAAAAAATCAGTATTTGAAATGGTTATATTATTTTAATCGCTCTGACACAAAGATGAACAGACTGTATGAGAAGGGTCTAGAACTAAATACTAAATATGAAAAAAAGAAAAACCACAAATAACTGCAGCCTTTTGGTTGGTTTTTAATTTTGTTATCTAGTATTGAAGTCAGCACCCAAAAAATTTTGTCAGCTTCTCTAAGCTCATTCTGCTGGTGAAAAATTTTCAATTGAACATGTTTGATCAACAGTAGGCTCACCAAACGAATCAGTCAGCTTTGCTCTACTCTATCTAGCTTTTGTCTATCAATAGCTAGAATGTTTTGCTACCGGGTTGAAAATAACTACAAAAATTAGCTTGTTCGATATCACTTATATGATCTTTATACTCCAATAATATCGTTCAAAGTGGAGTGGTTTGGATGTGTACCTGAAACTAAACAGAAACCAAAAAACCAATAACTAGCGCAAAGCCATATGGTAAAACAAAGTGAGTAATAGAATATATTTTGAGTTAACCACTGATATCGTAAGATATTTACCGATCAGTTAAAAATTTTAAAGTTGAAATATGACATTATTTTTTGTATTCGCGGTTCAGTTTGTTATAAGAACAACCGCAATATGTTGTGCGTTTTATAGATCCTTACATCCCTACATCCCCCCATCCCTATATCGCTTCATCTCCCTCTTCAGAAGTACGAATACGGATAGCGCGTTCAACTTCAGATACAAATATTTTTCCGTCACCAATTTTTCCAGTTTTAGCGATAATTACTTCGATAAAACGTTCTACTTGATCATCTACGAGTACAATTTCAAGCTTAACTTTGGGTAAAAATGTCTATTTTGTATTTTGCCCCTCGATAGGCTTAGGTATGACCTTTTTGACGTCCATAACCTTTTACTTCTGTCACGGTCAATCCTTATATACCGACTTCAGTTAATGCTTCTCGCACATCTTCAAGCTTAAAAGGTCTGATTATGACTTCTATTTTTCTCACTTATTTTTTTCACTTGTTTTTTTCACTTATTGTTCTCACTTTTTAAATTATTTGTAAAATAATACAATAGCTAGCCAATAAATTGAGTGTCGCTTTTAGACTCAAAATAAAGTGTTAATAACCGAGCGTTAATTAGTTGTTAACTTTATTTTGTGAAGCACTTTTATAGTTCAGGTTAAAAGATCAGGTTTATAAAGTTATTTTATGTATTTGTTTTAAGTGTTTGTTTTAAGTAATCGTTTTGAGAATTTTGTTTTGATTGATTGTTTTTATAAAAAGTACAAATTTATGACAGCTCTTAATGGACGGGCGATGGTGGAGCATGGAATAATCTCTTAAAATATTTAAACTTAAACAATAACGGTTGAATACACACACATGAGCATATTAAAACGCATACAAATGATATTGGTGATTTGTCTGATTAGTGTTGGAATTGACCAGAGCACCAAGTGGTATGCCTCGGAGTATTTGCCTAGGTTTGAAATGAGCAGCTACTGGGGCGATATGTTACGTATTGGATACGCAGAAAATACCGGGGCTTTTTTAGGTTTAGGTAGCAATATGTCGGATTCAGCTAAATTTTGGATATTTGTTTGTGCGGTAGGTTTGGTCTTGTCTGCTCTATTGATTTATATCCTAAAAACTAAGACTCAAACAATATATGGATTGACTTCGCTAACTTTTATTTTTTCTGGCGGTATCAGTAATTTTTATGACAGGGCTTTAAACAATGGCGCAGTGATCGACTTTTTAAATGTCGGCATTGGCTCTCTAAGAACTGGCATTTTTAATGTTGCCGATATGGCTATCATGCTCGGTGTATTTTTATTATTATTTGCCAAAGATAAAAAGGCTGATATTAAGGACAACTGAACCTATGGTGCATTCTGCTAAATCAGGGGCATATCAGTCACCACTTGGCAAACTGTTTGCTCGCCAGCAACCTAAAGTAAAAGCTAAGCAGGGCATGGCGAAATTATTATTAACTTACGCAGAAAATGACAATAAGCGAATTGCCCACCTAATTAGTCAATGGATAAACGAGACCAACTCTTCTAAATAATTACTGACTAAGAAAAATTAAAGCTCCAAAAATTAAAGAGCCTAAATAAAGCGTTAATTTAAAACTTGAATCTGCCAAACAATAAACAAGCTGTTTTAGTTTTAATTCAGAGTAGCTGTTTTAAGCTGTTCTAGCTAGATACAGAAAAATTGTCTTTATACATAAATTGGTTTGGAAGAAAATGCTTTCATGGTATTAATAAATGTTATTTCTTACTAGTTTTGTACATTTCTTGCCCTAGCTACGGTGCCAATTTTGATTGTGCTGGGAAAGGACTATGGCCTAATGAAAGAGGCATAACATTTTTCAAAAAAGGCTCAGTTGAGAGCACAGTTCTGGGCTCATCATTGAAATTAGCAAAAATAGCACAAAATGAAATTTTGGTTCCAAAGGAGTCACTGCCAGTGCAGACCGTTCCTAAAGATGTTAAAGAAACTAGGATCAGTTTATTTTTGTATCCTCTGGGTATTATATTGCTATTGGTCGGTGGACTAATTACTCGAAATGCAACACATAGCGGTTTGTCGAGTTTTCATATCAGATCCACATTGCATATTTAACCGCGTCATTAACCTACATGGAAATGATGCGTCATCAATCAATACCATACAGTGAATCTTTGAGCGTTTGTTATATGTGGTCGTATCGATCTCATGTATTTCCCAATGCGGGTGTTTAATCTAGGCACACTGATATCATTATCAACCGGTTCATCTAATGTGATCTTCGCAATACTTATGTCTATCGCCATTTCCGTTAGGGCTGAGTTGAATGTATTTATGTAGTGCTGTTGTTCTCAGTGGTGGTTAATTTTGCGATCATGTCTCTCTTATATCAGATACCACAGTACTCGCCTCTGTGGGGCTGAATGCGATCATCTGGGTCATGTTACTACCCAAGCCAGATAAGTAGGGGTTATTGGACTACTGACATTGCTAGCCTTCGGTTTAGCTGAAGCTTATGTGTCTGTATATATGTTGCCATTTTCAATTTTTGTGCTGTTTGTTGTTATGTACTTTTTAATGGAGTTTTTGGAAAACGCTTAGGAAAAGGCATTCTAAATTAAGATTTGGACCAAAAGTTCACCAAGAGTCCAC
Organism: uncultured Paraglaciecola sp.; assembly: GCF_913058035.1. Taxonomy (GTDB): domain Bacteria; phylum Pseudomonadota; class Gammaproteobacteria; order Enterobacterales; family Alteromonadaceae; genus Paraglaciecola. Next base: position 34,024 of record NZ_CAJXPA010000002.1, read on the forward strand.
CAAAAGTCCAATAGCACAACAACGAGAAGAGTTAATGCATAAAAAATTAACTCGTAGACAAGCCATTAAAATAGTTTCTGGTACTCTTTTGTTTTCATTTGTTTTCATTTGTTTTCATTTGCACGTATTGCTATTCGGTCTGCTCAAGGTGATAAAGTTGTTTTTGGGTGCGGTGTTGCAAGCGGTGATCCAGACCAGATCAAAGCTGTGTGGTAGTGTGGACGTGGCCCCGCGGCTTAGCAATACCTATAAAAGTGGATTGGTTTGTTGTGACCGATGCAGCTTTTAATCACATGGTTGCCTTTGAAATATTCAACACCCAGAATAGTCGTGATCATACGGTCAAAATAGTTGCGTATGCTCTTGAGCCAGGCGAAACATATTTCTATAAATGTATAATCCAAGATATTATTTCGCATTTAAGTTGTTTTTTTATGGCATCAATGTATTTGCCCTTTAGCTTAATCGAGTTAACGCTAAACTATCAAATTTTACCCCTGACCAGCCTGTCAGTATGAAGTTACGGATATTGCCATGGTCTGTTCCCGCTGGGTTTGCTAATACATCATTACGATAAAAGTTTCCAAACAAGTTGAGGGTTTCAAGTTCAGTTAATTCATGTAATTGAGCAAAGTGGAAAATCTTGCAAGAACCTTCATTGCTGCCTGCTGCATTGAGCAACGTTCCATTACTAAAACCTGCTGGTGTGTAATTATAAAATTGACTAATCACCTGCATAACAGTTGTAAACTGGATGGTGTCTGGGGCTTGGTGTAACTGGGTGATCAAATCGTTTATCGTCGTCAATTTATTCAAAGTCATAGTGTGTCCGTTGTTTTAGATAGATGAAAAGAAAAGGTTAATTGGCAATCAATATGTTTGAGTATTGTATTGACGAACATCGGTGTGGCCATTGTCCTTTCGTTATTTGCTGATGTCACAGCAATAAGAATGTCGCAGTCTTGTATAGGTATTTGTTGACGAACATAGAAGATATTTAAGTCGTCTAAATTATCTAAACTTTGATTTAAACTAACAGAACCAACAAAACAGCTTTTTTCGGGATGATGCTCGTAAGTGACCCCATCGACTTCTCTGAAAAGTGTGATGGCTTGGAATTTATCTAGATTTAACAGGCGAAAAGTGACTTCGATTTTGATATTCACCACTCCTTAATAATGATGATACACAAACGTGATCTTGTTGAATAAAGGAATATTAATTATATTCTAACTGTTTAATCAATATCGAATTAAATCTCTTTTTGTCCTAATATAAATCAAACATAATTTAGATTTTGGATGAAGTGTAAATCTATTTCAGTGAATAACTGAAGTTAAGTCACAATCAGCCTTTTAGTTTAACCTAGTTAGTAGTCAGACCAAAGGAACCAATATGAAAATTGTGATGGGGAAATTTAGCCGTGAGCCTTTTCATGCGTTATCAAAAAAAGAAGTCAGTTTGTTATTAAAAATAGTGCCTGACGAGTGGGCAAAACATGTATCCAGTGTGGTATTGAGTTCAAAGATATTTAAGAAAACTAAGCTTGTAAAACCAGTGGAATATACCACCACCACTCAACAGCTATCCATCTATTCAAGAGGTTTAGTACGAGACAATATCGCCAGACAATTGCTACACGAATTAGCGCTGATTAATGCACAGGCTAAGGAGACTCAGTTTGATGAAACCTGCGATCTACATGCAGTGATTAAACCTTATATGGATAAGTTTTTGAAGGTGAGGTTTTAGATGTATCGAAGCAGCTCTTATAGGACGTTTCAATAAGCCTACACCACAGATAGGGCGTAGCTAATAAAAAAAACCGGCTTTTGCCGGTTTCACATTGATGCTTTTAAAAGTGTGTCGCTTAAGCCTTAGCCGGACGTCCAGCTTGTTTCCGTAAATTCTCAGTCAATAACTTTTTACGAATACGTGTACTTAAAGGCGTCACTTCAACCAATTCATCGTTATCGATAAATTCAAGCGCTTGCTCTAGCGACATCACAATAGGCGGAACTAAACTTTGCGCTTCGTCTGTACCTGATGCACGTACGTTCGTTAACTGCTTACCTTTAAGGGCATTAACCGTCAGGTCATTTTCACGCGCATGAATACCAATCACCATACCTTCGTAAACTTCAACACCGTGGCCGATAAATAATCGTCCGCGACTTTGTAAGTTAAACAATGCGTTAGTCAGTGCTTTACCTGTTGCGTTGGCAATCAGTACACCACTCTTACGCTGACCGATTACTCCACCTTTATGAGGGCCGTAATGATCGAACGTGTGGTAAATCAAACCAGAGCCTGATGTCATAGTCATAAAATCAGTTTGAAAACCAATCAAACCACGGCTAGGTATCATGAAGTCCATACGAACACGGCCTTTACCATCGGGTGACATATTGGTTAATTCACCTTTACGTGTACCAATTTGTTCCATAATAGCTCCTTGATGTTTTTCTTCAACATCTATGGTCACTGTTTCGAAAGGTTCGTGGGTCACGCCATCAACTTGTTTCAAAATAACTTCAGGACGAGAAACGGCTAGCTCATAACCTTCACGTCGCATGTTTTCAATCAATATGCCCAAGTGAAGTTCACCACGACCTGATACGCGGAACTTGTCTGGATCTTGGGTTTCTTCCACTTTTAGTGCCACATTGTGGATCAATTCTGTTTGCAAACGTTCATGGATGTTACGTGATGTGACGTATTTGCCTTCTTTACCACAGAACGGTGAATTATTGACTTGGAAAGTCATGGTCACAGTTGGCTCATCTACAGACAGAGGCGGTAATGCGTCAACTGCATTTGGATCGCATATAGTATCTGAGATTTTAAGTTCGCCTACACCTGTTACTGCAACAATGTCACCTGCGTCACCAGAACTGACATCGAGACGCTGTAGTCCTAAATAACCCTGTACCTGACCAATTTTAGCATTGCGGGTTTTGCCGTCAGCACCAATAATGGTTACTTGTTGATTAGGCCTAACCGAACCGCGGGTAATACGACCTATACCAATTACACCCACATAAGAGTTGTAATCAAGTTGCGACATTTGCATTTGTAATGGGCCGTTGATATCGGCAACAGGCGGCTTAACATGTTTGACGATAGTTTCAAACAAAGGCGTCATGTTATCGCTAGGCACCTCTAAATCGTTGGTAGCCCAACCATTTATAGCTGATGCGTATACCACTTGAAAATCTAATTGGTCGTCAGTTGCACCTAAGTTGTCGAACAAATCAAATACCTGATCTATTACCCAACTCGGACGAGCGCCAGGCTTATCAATTTTGTTAATAACAACAATTGGTTTGAGACCTTGTGCAAATGCTTTTTGTGTTACAAAACGCGTTTGTGGCATGGGGCCTTCTTGTGCATCAACCAATAATAATACTGAATCGGCCATAGACATGACTCGCTCCACCTCACCACCAAAATCGGCATGGCCAGGCGTATCTACTATATTGATGCGATATTCGTTCCATTTAATCGCAGTGTTTTTTGCAAGAATGGTAATGCCGCGTTCTTTTTCAATGTCGTTTGAGTCCATCACACGTTCTTCGACTACGCCGCGGCTTTCTAATGTGCCGGATTGTTGTAATAACTTATCAACTAGGGTGGTTTTGCCGTGGTCAACGTGGGCTATAATAGCTATGTTCCTCAAATATTCGATTGAGGTGTTTGATGAACTCATTGTTTTTTCTCTGTTAGGGCCATGGAGGTGTCAATTGAGACTGTGACTGATTAAAGTCATCCGTAGCAAAATTGCTGAAATTTCAAAGCGCGGATTATATAATTTAAAAGTACGAAACGGTCAAGACTTTTGAGCATTAAAACTACAAAAATGCTAATTAACTGACACATCCTTCGGAAACTCCCAAAAATCATCATTGCTATCCATGTAAGTTGGTTTATGCAAGTTGTTGTGTATTTTAAAACGTAAAGTGCGTATCGCCAATGTGTAAAATTCAGTCTATCCAGTGATAATAGTATTTGGAGAGTTTAGACAAAAAATGAATAGTTATATGAGAGATATAGTGCTAAAAACGTGATTTAAACGCAATGCTATCGAGCAAAAGAATTGACTAAAGTGATTTTAATTTAACATTAAGTTTTAATCGGAGCTGTTTTATTTTTCTGTTAAAAGGTGTCACAGATAAGCTTATCAAAAACTATGTTTGTGTTGTGTTTCAAGCTAAGATTGTCATGTTATCCGTTTGAAAGTAGTAAAGGTTTCCATGTGCTTTGTAAGTATCGATAAATAATCAATTGATGACCCTCAGTAAATTTAGCCCCACCAATTTGCTCCAGAGATGCTTTCCTGCTGCGTTCTTTTGTATCGCTATGTTGGCTTTTTTCTTATTTGCATTCCATTTTGCAGTGACCCTTCAATCTACACTTAAGCAAGCTGACGATGGTCAGATTTTGTTGCATAGCGATGATTTTTTGCAACAAAAAACGATTGGGCTCGATGGGCAATGGTATTTTTTCCCGAGTCAGCTAGTGGATCCACAAAACGTTGAGGGTTTACTGAAAGGAGCGACAACTATTAAAGGATCTGGCGGATGGAAATTTGATAGTCAAGATATGCAAAAACAAGTTGAGGGTTATGGGACCTATTATTTGAAGGTTAATTTGGATACTCAAGATATAAACTTGGCTATGCAAATACCCTACATTGAAACAGCCTATAATCTTTATATTGATAACCGTTTAGTCGCCAGTGGGGGAGTAGTGTCAGCATCAGTTAATGGAGCTGAGCCTGGTTTTAATTCCAGTATTATTACCCTGCCCCAAAATGTTGATGCATTCACTATTACCTTGCAAGTATCTAATTATCATTCTGCTTGGGGGGGAATTTGGTTACCGTTTGTGGTCGGTGAAGTCGATGCAATTTACTCAGAGAGGCAGGCTCTAGTCGCATTGAGTGTTTTTATTATTGGTGTGTTGGCGGTGACGGTTGCTTTTTATCTTATTCAGTATTACCTGAGGCCTAGTGACAAAATACCTCTGGCTTTTGCCTGCTTCTGTTTTATTTTATTTTTACGCGAGTTCACAGCTGAGCATATGCATTTTGCATTGGCGTTTTTAGGGTTTGGGCATGCATTAGTTGTTAAGCTAAATTATCTTTCTTTTTATATTGCCTTACCCGCGGTGATATATTTTATGCAGTTATGTTTTAGGCATTCATTCAATAGCAAGCTGTTGAGAGTGTTATACGGGGTTTCAATCATATACTCGTTGTTCGTCCTCTTTAGTCCGACACGTTATATTGGCCTATCTTTGACCAGCTACCAGATTTTTGCGCTTTTAACCTTCATTTATATATTAAATGGTCTAATTATGGCCGCTCGAGCTAAACAGCTTGGCGCAAATATGATGATACTGGGTGGCATGTTCGTTATTGTCTTCGCGATAAACGACATGTTACATGCCAATGGTATTATTAACACCGGACGTTTAATCAATATAGGTATTGTGGCTCTTATTATTTGTCAAAGCTACATTATCAATAAACGTTTTAATAACATTATTACTGATAATGAAAGTTTGACTGAGCAGTTGCAACAGCATAATGCAGATTTAGAGGCCTTGGGTGCTCAATTAGAAATAAAAGTTGAACAGCGAACGACGCAGCTTAAATTGGTTAACAAAGAACTTAAAAACCTAGTCAACATTGATAGCCTGACAGGTGTATTGAATCGTGAAGGACTCCAACAACATCTTAAATCAGCTTATGAACGTTTGCGGCGCTCTCATGAACCGAGTTCTATTATATTGTTCGATTTTGATCATTTTAAACGTATTAACGATACTTTTGGTCATGATGCAGGGGATAAAATCCTTGTATCTGGAGCAAAGGTTATTCAGAATTTTATAAGGGAACAGGATAAACTCATCAGATGGGGAGGTGAGGAGTTTTTGGTTTTGCTTCCAGATACCGAGCTTAATGGCGCTGAGTATATCGGTAATAAATTACGGCGTGCGATCAGCGAGCAACTCGCAGACGAAATCCCCAATAATGTTTCTGTGGAAATTACTGTGACCGGTGGAGTATCGGAATTTAGAAGAGATGAAACCTTTGAAGTACTTTTTAAACGAGCAGATAACGCGTTATATAAAGGTAAAAAAGCAGGACGAAACTGCATTCGAAGTTGAATTTTGAGCACATGTGATTGTTTAGTCATTCATTATTTCATCACCCGTGTTAATGAACAGTGAATTGACCTAAAACTATTAGTCGGAGTATATGGTGCGCGAGATAATCAACTAAGTAATGGCTTGTCGGTAATTGAGCATCATGACCTCTAAGATGATTAAACACGTGTTTAAAAGGTATTGTTGCAGAACGTTACATTTACTACATCTACACTGCTGATAGTAAAAATAAGTTGTATGGCATGAAAGCTATTTGAAAAAAGCCATACGCTCGCTGATTGGCTTTGAGTGTCGGCGTATGCCTTTGATTTCAATATTATATTCAGTGCAGCCAAAAAAAAACCGGCTATGCCGGTTTCAATTTAATCTGATAAAAGATTGTAGCGCTAATGTTAAATCGTAACTGACCTAACCTTTAGCTGGACGACCAGCCTGCTTTCGCAAATTTTCAGTCAATAATTTCTTACGGATGCGCGTGCTGATAGGCGTCACTTCAACCAACTCATCATTATCGATGAACTCAAGTGCTTGCTCTAACGACATCACAATCGGTGGAACCAAACTTTGTGCTTCGTCTGTACCTGATGAGCGTACGTTAGTTAACTGCTTACCTTTCAGGGCGTTAACCGTTAGATCATTTTCACGAGCGTGAATACCAATAACCATACCTTCATATACTTCAAGACCATGGCCGATAAATAAACGTCCGCGACTTTGTAAATTAAACAATGCGTTAGTTAATGCTTTACCTGTTGCATTGGCAATCAATACACCACTCTTGCGCTGACCAATTATGCCGCCTTTATGAGGTCCATAATGATCAAACGTGTGGTACATCAAGCCAGAACCAGACGTCATCGTCATAAAGTCAGTTTGGAAACCAATTAAACCACGGCTAGGGATCATAAAGTCCATACGGGTGCGGCCTTTGCCATCCGTTGTCATGTTGGTTAGTTCGCCTTTACGTGTACCCAACTGTTCCATGATCGTACCTTGATGTTGTTCTTCAACATCTATGGTGACTGATTCATAAGGTTCATGAGTCGCACCATCAACTTGTTTCAATATAACTTCTGGACGAGAAACGGCTAATTCGTAGCCCTCACGACGCATGTTTTCAATCAGTATACCCAGGTGAAGTTCACCACGCCCTGAAACACGAAATTTATCCGGGTCATCTGGCATTTCTTCAACTTTTAATGCTACGTTATGGATTAACTCGTGTTGCAAACGCTCAAGAATATTACGAGAAGTAACAAACTTACCTTCTTTACCGGCAAAAGGAGAATTGTTGACTTGGAACGTCATGGTCACTGTTGGCTCATCAACAGAAAGAGGTGGCAACGCTTCGACTGTATTTGGATCGCAAATAGTGTCAGAAATCTTAAGTTCGCCCACGCCTGTCACTGCAACAATGTCACCTGCGTAAGCAGAATCCACTTCGTTACGTTGAAGGCCTAAGTAACCTTGTACCTGACCAATTTTACCGTTGCGCGTTTTGCCATCGGCACTAATAATAGTGACCTGTTGGTTAGGCTTTACTGAACCACGAGTAATACGACCTATACCGATTACACCTACATAGGAGTTGTGATCAAGTTGCGACATTTGCATTTGAAGTGGACCGTTAGCATCGGCATCAGGTGCCTTAACGTGTTTGACAATCGTTTCAAACAAAGGCGTCATATTATCACTAGCGACATCCAAATCGTTGGTAGCCCAACCATTTATGGCTGATGCGTATACTACTTGAAAATCTAGTTGGTCGTCAGTTGCGCCTAAGTTGTCAAACAAATCAAACACTTGATCCAATACCCAATCAGGACGTGCACCTGGCTTATCAATTTTGTTGATAACAACGATTGGCTTTAAACCCTGAGCGAACGCCTTTTGTGTTACAAAACGCGTTTGTGGCATAGGGCCTTCTTGCGCATCGACTAGTAACAATACTGAATCGGCCATAGACATAACACGTTCTACTTCGCCACCAAAATCAGCATGACCAGGTGTATCTACAATATTAATGCGGTATTCGTTCCACTTAATTGCGGTGTTTTTCGCAAGAATAGTAATCCCCCGCTCTTTTTCAATATCGTTAGAGTCCATCACACGCTCTTCGGCTACGCCGCGGCTTTCTTCTAAAGTGCCAGACTGTTGTAATAACTTATCAACTAGGGTGGTTTTGCCGTGGTCAACGTGGGCTATAATAGCTATATTCCTCAAGTTTTCGACTGAGGTATTTGATGAACTCATTGTTTTTTCTCTTTTAGGGCCACATATCCGTCAGTTAAGACGCTCAACTTTTTAAAGTTATATATAGCTAAATTACTGAAATTTTATGGGCGCGGATTGTACAGTTTTATCCAACATTTAGCGAACTTCAAATGCATATTGCTTTAAATAAAGAAAACACACTCAACTGGTCAACTTATTATTAACATTATTGCAATAAAATGAAGTGTTTAGGTGCGTGGGCATTTCTTTGGTGCACTCATGCTTTATTATGGTGCATAGCATGCTTTTTTTTTCGTTTACGCTATGCTAAAAAAACATAAACAAAAGGCATTCCAATCACTTAGGTATGTGGCATGATAATCGCTTTGTTAATGAACGCTTACTTACCCGGGTTGTTTGACCCCTCAATAATATATTTACACTTTTAATCTGGAGGACACCATGTCAGCACAAAAGGCCTTAGACCTTATTAAAGAAACCGAAGCTAAATTTGTCGATTTACGTTTTACCGATACAAAGGGTAAGGAACAGCACGTTTCTATCCCTACTCATCAAGTGACTGAAGAATTCTTCGAAGAAGGCAAAATGTTTGATGGTTCTTCTATCCTTGGTTGGAAGGGCATTAATGAATCAGATATGATTTTAATGCCTGATGGCGAAACTGCTGTACTTGACCCGTTCGCTGAAGAGACACAAATTAACATCCGTTGCGATATTTTAGAACCTATGACAATGCAAGGTTACGACCGTGACCCACGTTCTGTTGCTCGCCGCGCAGAAGAGTATTTAATATCAACTGGCATCGGTGATACTGCATTATTTGGACCTGAGCCAGAATTTTTCTTGTTCGATGACGTACGTTTTCACACTGATATGTCAGGTTCATTTTTCAAGATCGATTCTAGTGAAGCCAAATGGAATTCAGGTGCTGAGTTTGAAGAAGGTAATATGGCTCATCGCCCCGGTGTAAAAGGCGGATATTTCCCCGTTCCACCGGTTGACTCGTCTCACGATACTCGTGCTGCTATGTGCATGGTTATGGAAGAAATGGGATTAACTGTTGAAGCGCATCACCATGAGGTAGCGACTGCAGGTCAAAACGAAATTGCATGTCTTTTTAACACGTTAGTTAAGAAAGCTGATGAAGTCCAAATATACAAATATGTGGTACACAACGTTGCACATGCTTACGGACAAACCGCTACCTTTATGCCAAAACCCCTTGTTGGAGATAATGGGTCTGGTATGCATGTTCATCAGTCTATTTCTAAAAACGGTAAAAACATCTTTGCTGGTGATAAATACGCTGGAATGTCTGAAGAGGCATTGTTTTATATTGGCGGCATTATTAAACATGCTCGCGCAATTAACGCATTTACTAACGCTTCAACCAACTCTTACAAGCGTTTGGTACCAGGATTCGAAGCACCTGTTATGCTAGCTTATTCTGCACGCAACCGTTCTGCTTCTATCCGTATTCCTTTTGTTACTAGCGATAGGGCTCGTCGTATTGAAGTGCGTTTCCCTGACCCAACTGGTAATCCTTACCTAGCATTCACTGCTATGTTGATGGCTGGCCTTGATGGTATCAAAAACAAAATTCATCCTGGTGATTCAATGGATAAAGATCTGTATGACTTGCCTGCAGAAGAGGCAGCTGCCATTCCTCAAGTTTGTAGTTCATTTGAACAAGCTTTGGAAGCCCTTAATAATGACCGTGAATTTTTAACTACCGGTGGTGTTATGTCTGACGAATCGATTGATGCTTATATCGAACTTAAGATGGCTGAAGTACAGACTCTTAATATGACAACTCATCCAGTTGAGTTTGACATGTACTACAGCGTATAGATACGGAGTGTCATTCCCCTATCTTCGATAGTTATTAAAATAAATAACAAGCTCGCTTTTGCGGGCTTTTTTTTATCTATAATAAAGCTACACTTATCTTCGAACTACGAGCAATGAGGCTTATGATTTTGGTTTCGACTTAGTCATTAGTATGGAGGAATATGATTGTGCGTGTATTTTACATTTTTTGTTTATTATTACTATGTATCAGTGTATCTGCAAAAGTGCTGTATAAAACGGTGAAGGCTGATGGCAGTGTGGTTTACAGCGATGTTAAAAATCCAGGATCTGTGCCAGTCAATCTATCCTCAATAAATACGGTTGTTATACCAGCTTTAAATAATGCTTCAAGCCAAACGGCGACCCAAAATATCCGTATAAAAAAAGTCAGACCCGAAGTGCAATACACAGTGTTTATACGTTCACCAGAGGCTGAACAAACATTACGTGATAATGCTGGTGGGGTAAAAATTAGTGTAAGTGTTTTACCAAAAAAATCTGGAAAGTTTCAATTAATTTTTGATGGTCAGATATTTAAAACTCAATCAAAAAGTCAGTTTCAACTAGAAAGTGTGGATAGAGGCGCCCATACAATTAAAGTTAATTTTCTCGACAACTCAGGCAAGATCCTTGCATCGTCAAAGCAGCAGACCTTTTATCTGCAAAAAGCTTCTGCTCTGATCAATGCAAATTAATGAAATAAAGATATTTTATAAAAAATAGTATCTATATCACAGCAGCTAAATAATACTTTGCACTTTATAGGTGCATAAAAAAATGCGTAAAAAGATGCATGAAAGTTGAGTTTATGTCTGAATCCATCACTACTACAAATTTATTAGATAACCTATCAACTGCTGTAGTTGTATTAAACAGTGAATTAATTGTTCAATATGCCAATCATGCTGCACAGGATGTATTTGAACGCAGCTTAAATTTGTTAATTGGTTGTTCACTTAATCACTTTATTGCTTCATCAAGTCTCGATTTTGAGCGATTTCAAAATTCAATGGAATTTGGTGTTGTTTACTCTGATAGTGAAGTCACCTTTAAATTTAATGACGGCCGACATACCCAAGCTGATGTGTCTATTACTAGCATACTGGACAACCAACTATTAGTCGAAATCAGACTTGTCGAACAACAGAAAAAAATTAGCCAAGAAAATCGACAATGGGCCCAACAGCAGGCTGCTAGTGAGTTAGTCCGCGGTTTGGCACACGAAATTAAAAATCCATTAGGTGGTATTAGAGGGGCTGCACAACTGTTAGCTAAACAGCTACATAGCGATGAATTAGAAGAATTTACTCAAGTTATTATCGAGCAATCAGACAGGCTTACCAATTTAGTGGACCGATTACTAGGACCAAACTTGCGTCCAAGTTTCGGCTGGTACAACGTGCATCAAGTACTTGAAAAAGTATGTACTTTGGTGCGACTCGATCCTAGCCATAATATTGCGATTACAAGGGACTATGATCCGAGTATTCCTGACGTCTACCTTGATCAAGATATGATGCAACAAGCCACATTAAATATAGTGCGTAATAGTGTGCAAGTGTTGTCGGAACAACAAAATGTAGTTGGCAAAATACAAATAATTACCAGAATTGAACGCCAAGTGATTATTCATGGTGCTTGTTTTCCATTGTGCGTGAAAATCCAAATTATCGACAACGGACCAGGCATACCTGTAGAACTAAAAAATACACTATTTTATCCTATGGTGACCAGTAAAAAAGAAGGCAACGGTTTAGGTCTATCTATATCCCAAACTCTGATCGGTCATCACCGGGGGAAAATTGAAGTGGATAGTTGGCCGGGTAGAACAGAATTTATTTTATATATACCCATTGATAAAAAGGACCCCTAGACATGAGTGCAGAACCAGTATGGATAGTCGATGACGACAGCTCGATTCGTTGGGTATTACAAAAAGCGTTGGAAGCAGCAAATATTCCTTGTTTCAGTTTTGAAAATCCTCAGGACTTATTACTGCAATTGGAAACAGAACAACCTCCAGAAGTTATTGTGTCAGATATTCGTATGCCACAAATGGATGGAATCGTTTTATTACGCGAAGTGCATAAACGTTTTGAGAATATCCCAGTAATTATTATGACTGCCCATTCTGATCTAGATAGCGCAGTGAATGCCTACCAAAGTGGTGCATTTGAATACCTACCTAAACCCTTCGACATAGATGAAGCAGTGAACTTGGTGCGACGTGCGTTGACGCATGTTCGCGAACAGTCAACTAAAAATCAGCCTCCTGAACTGGTAAAAGCGACAGAGATAATTGGTGAGGCACCAGCTATGCAAGAGGTGTTCAGAGCAGTAGGGCGCTTGTCTCGTTCAAGTATTAGTGTGCTAATAAATGGCCAGTCAGGTACAGGTAAAGAGTTAGTCGCTCACGCACTTCATCGTCATAGCCCTCGTTCAGATAATACTTTTATAGCTCTGAACATGGCGGCAATACCGGCCGACTTGATTGAATCTGAATTATTTGGACATGAAAAAGGTGCATTCACTGGTGCCCAAGCAGCCAGACAAGGGCGTTTCGAACAAGCCAACGGAGGAACCTTATTTTTAGATGAAATAGGTGACATGCCATTAGACGTGCAAACCAGACTATTGCGTGTCTTAGCAGATGGACAATTCTACCGTGTTGGAGGCCATAACCCCGTTACGGTAGATGTCAGAATTATTGCTGCTACTCACCAAAACTTGGAACAACGCGTGTCTGAAGGTAAATTTCGAGAAGATTTATATCACAGATTAAATGTCATACGTATTCATATCCCAACACTAAGTGAAAGACGTGAAGATATTCCCATATTGGCAGCACACTTCTTACAAAAAGCGGCTGCAGAACTAGCCGTTGAGGTAAAATCACTTAATAAAGAGACTAAAAAGATCCTTGCCAACTTACCTTGGCCCGGCAATGTTCGTCAGCTTGAAAATATGTGTCGTTGGTTAACGGTGATGGCTAGCGGACAAGACGTGCTGCCTCATGATCTTCCACCAGAGATAAATCAACAACCCACGTCTATAGAAAAAACAACTCAGTCTGGGGATTGGCGAACATTGTTGGCCAATTGGGCTGACGTTCAACTACAATCTGGTCAAAATAATATTTTGGATGAAGCTATCGCCAGCTTTGAGCGTATATTGTTAGAGCGCGCTTTACACTATACCCATGGGCATAAACAAGATGCAGCCAAGAGATTGGGGTGGGGCAGAAATACTCTGACTAGAAAACTAAAAGAATTGGATATGTGAATTAACTGTGACAACCAGAGTCATTATCTGGTTGTCATTCGAGTTAAAGACATCATTAGTTGCGAAAATATTGGTAGAGATCAATATTCTAATCTTAAAAAGACCTCAGGTAGTTTTTACAACAGCAGAAAAACCTTCGCCGAAAAAGTACAAGAAACCTCTTGGCCTAAGTAATGTGGCCTCTGATGTTGCAAAGGTTACAAAAAATATCACTTGGAAAGTGTTATAAAATTTTGTTGAGTCATTAATAACTTAAGCATGTCAGAACTTGCAACATTGCTTTTATTGACTCTTATGACTAAAAAATACAACTATTTCCCCTTTATCTTGCCCTTTATTTTACCCTTTAATTTGTCAACAACGAAGCCATTCCGCTATTAAATACTTGCATCCACTTGCTAGAAAACTGTCCTTTAGCAATTCGGTTAATTTCAATGACTGCTTTTTTCTTAGGCATCCGTAGATGTGCCTCGTAAGCTCGCGCATGTGTTATGGCGTCAAAGGTGTCTAAAATAGCTAACAGTTTTGCACCTTCGCAAATATCGTCTTCCTTTACTCCTAGCGGATAACCACTGCCATCAATGCGCTCGTGATGCTGCATGACAATTTTACGCGCTTCATTCCATTGATTAAGGTTTTCCAGTAAGCGAGCACTTTTGTAAACATGGGAGCGCATGAGATTAAATTCGACTTCCTCCAGTTTTTCTTGTTTGTGCAAAACAGCAACGGGCATAAAGGCCATACCAAAATCGTGCATATAACAGGCAACGGCAAGTTGGACTTCGTTAATCGGTGAACCTGCAATTTTATTGACATAGCCAGCAAGCTTGGCGATCCTATCGCCCCTACCTTCCCAGTACATAGAGCGTTTTTCTATCGGTTTCATCAATTCACGAAAGAAAACCAGATCTTCACGTTCTTCAGCAGTGATTGTTTTTGGTATACCTGTTGTTGCTATGCTTGAAGGTCCATTCGGTGTTAGGGTTTCAGCTGTATTGTCTTGTTCAGAGCCTAGGTCAAGGCTAGGATCCAGTATCAATACCGCATTGGCTAATAGTTGTTCATGATCAACACCATTTTCAGGCGAAATGCGTTTGATTGCCTCAACAAGTCTTTCAAACATTTGCTTATCATATTCTGCTTGCCCGGTTTGAATACAGCTTTGCACAAATACTTTGACCTTATCCATGATCAATAATACCAAGTCACTCATATTACTGGTGTATTTAATTTGCCCCTTACGTAAGTAATCAAGAAGATCTTCGGCATATTGCAGAAGTGGAATAAGTGGAGAAAAATTGACTAAGCCTAAGTCACCTTTAATTGTATGGATTGAGCGAAATAGAGCACGCTGTAATTCGTTATCTTCTGGCTTCAACTCTAGTTCAATTAAGGTTTGTTCAGTGGCTTCATAAAGTTCGTTAATTTCTTCCAACAGGTCGGTGAGAATATCTTCATCGAGATCTTCATGTTTAAACATTTGCATTGAATGAATAGCCTTAAGGATTAAAAGTGTTTAATTACCTTTTTAGTATCGGCTAATTAAGAATTTAATTCATATATTTGTGTTGTTACAAAAAATATTAAAATACACATTAGCAAATCAAATAGTATAAGTGTTTTAGGTAGTGGATTATATGCGTATACTTTGCATCCTTTTAATCGATGAGGCTATGCATTGTTAGCGCTGTTACGCATAATTGCGATATTCTTTTATTTTTTGTTTATCAACCTATTACTTATATTGATTTGTTTGGTTAGGCCTTTTCATCGCGACAACGTCCATGCTGCGGGTGCTTTGTATAGTTCTGTTTCACGCTTACTAGGATTAAAAATCGAAATCCGGGTACCTGATACTGTTAAAAAAGGTGGTCCATATGTTTACATTGCTAATCACCAAAATAGTTATGATTTACTGACTATCTGCGGCGCTACGCAAAAAGGGACAGTAACTGTAGGTAAAAAGAGCCTTAAGTGGATCCCTGTGGTTGGTCAGATATATTGGTTAACAGGTAATATCATGATTGACCGTAAAAATTCGGGTCGCGCCCATGATACCTTACAGGGTACTGTGCAGAAAATTCAAAAAAAACGTTTGTCTGTGTGGTTTTTTCCTGAGGGTACACGCAGTTATGGGCGCGGATTGTTACCTTTTAAAACAGGTGCGTTCCGTATAGCTGAGGCCACCAATGAACCCATAGTGACCATTACTGCTAGCCGCTTATACGATAAAGTTAAACTTAATAGATGGGATAATGGCACGTTATTAATCGAACTGTCAGAGCCAGAGTTTATGGACGAAAATAAATCTATCAAACAAAACGCTGAGTACTTTCATCAAAAGATGCAACAGCAGATTATAAAAGTAGACGCAGAATTAGACAACAAAATCGGGTAATCCGGTTAGCTCATAGGAATATATTATGAATTCAGAAGACACATCCGAACTAGCAGAATGGCATGAGTTTAACCAAGAAACTATCGAAGCATTGATTGAAGATGGGAGTGATGCCAGTCAAGCACATACCATTGAGTATCACTTTGCTAGCGCTGACTTTGACGTATTAGAAAAAGCGGCTGTTGATGCTTTTAAAGCCGGCTTCGAGGTGGGTGATGCCGAAGAGTTAGAGTTGGAAGACGGTGAAGAAGTTTTTTGTTTTGATGCCGTGGTCGAACGTATGCTGGATGCAAAATTAATCAACCAAGATACAGACAAGCTTTTTGCTATTGCCATCAAACATGATGTAGATTATGACGGCTGGGGCACGTTTTTTATTGAAAAATAGTGATTATTCATTCGGTTGAAAAACAAACTAATGACACAAAAATGTCATTAGTTTGCCTAAAAAATACAGTAAAACTATCATCAAAGCGTCAATAAAAGTTCATCTCAGGTTCACATTACCCATTCATATTACGACCCAGAAAAAACATTAAATGGGTCAATACATAATGAGCAAAAAAACACTATCCAACCTAGCTTTATCTATATCCGTTGCACTGGGTACCTGCGCACTGATGGCGCCTGTCCAAGCGGCAGAAGAATCAGAAGAAAATATGGAATCGATCACAGTTGTTGGTAGAAGCGTATCTTATGCTAACAACCAAACATCAGATGAAATGATGAAGCAGCAAACATCCATGACCAGTGTATTGGCTGCCATTGATAATTTGCCAGGGGTATTAATAAACGAAGGTGATACTTTTGGTGCAGACGATTGGTCCACCAGTATTTCTATTCGTGGTTTCCAAGTTGATTTATCTCAACAGCAGATTGGCATGACTGTAGATGGCATTGCCAATGGTAATTCCAATTATGGTGGCGGCGCCAAAGCTAATCGTTATATTGATACCGAAAACTTAGCCAGAGTCGATGTGTCGCAAGGTACTGCAGATATTGCTTCTCGTTCACATGAAGCATTAGGTGGCACCCTTGATTTTGTTACTATAATGCCTGGTGTAAATGAGCGTTTGATAGTTAGTACTACGTTTGCCGAGTTTGATGGTAGAAAATTCTTTGCACGTTATGAAACAGGCGAAATAGCAAAAGATACTTTTGCATGGTTCAGTCTGTCTAATCAAGAAAGTAGTGACTGGATGGATCAAACTGCTGAAAATGTACGTGACCATTTTGCTGCAAAAGTGATTAGCACAATCGGTGACGTTAATTTGACTGCTTATGCATCTTACGACGATACCCATGAAGACAATTACCAACGTATCTATGGTTTGTCGCAATTTGAACAAAATTCTAGCTGGGATCAACTGACTAGCGAGTGGACAGGTATCCCTTACCAAGACCAAGCTTATCGTCGTGGTTGGTCTACGTTAAGAGAAAACTTTTTTACGTACCTGAAGGCTGACTTTACTGTTGGTGAAGTAGCTTTTAGTACCAATGTTTATTATCACAATAACGAAGGTCGTGGTGATTGGGTGCCACAATATGTAGTTGATCTAGTTGATGATGGTGAAGGCAATGGACATTCAGAATTGGTATCAGGAAATACTGTTTATGGTGGCGGTGCTTTAGGCCAAATTACCTTTGTAGATAGGGGAGGTGTATCGTTGCCTATTGGTGACAAGACTAGTTGTGCATCATTGACGTTTCCTTATGGGGGAAGTCGCAACGATGATCCTAGTACGCCAGATGTCGACGAATCTAGAAATCTAAATTATGATCCAAACTGTTTTGCAGATGGCGCTATTCCAGTCGGTTCATATCGCACGACTAATTATGAAAAATCACGTATTGGTATCAATGGTGACTTTATATGGGATGCGCGTATAGCCGATATGGACAATACGCTACGCGGTGGTTTCTGGTACGAAGATTACACGCGTGATGAAAATCGTAGCTGGCAGAAAATCATTGATTCGGCGACTAGTTACCGTTTTGATGAAACCCCTTATTGGGTTCAGTATGATCGCGAATTCCCAGTAGAAACCACGATGTTTTACCTTGAAGACCAACTTGATTTAGGTTTTGCTAAAGCTCACCTTGGTATTAAGCAGTTTTTTGTTGATGTGTCGAAAAATGACAGATTTAATGCAAGCAACGATCAGGGCGTATCTTCGGATTCAGACTTACTCTTCTCAGCCGGTTTTGTGGCACCCTTACCTGTTAACGGTCTTGAGTTGTTCGCTGGTTTTGCACAAAACTATGCTTCAATCAAAGATGCGGTGCTAGAGCGTGATGATTCTGATTTAAGTTTGGTTAAACCAGAAACTGCGGACAACTTCGACCTGGGTCTGCGTTATTCTTCGAGAGACGTAAGCGCTAGCTTGACTTATTACGCCACTAAATTTGACGACCGGATCAATTTTGTGAGTAATGAAACTGTAACAGGTATCGACTTTTTAGAGTCCGCTGCTGGTGGTTATATCAATGACGGTGGCATAGAGTCGACTGGCTTTGAAGCATCGTTAAGCTACCAACTTTCTGAAAACTTCAGCGTGTATGGGTCATATACCAACAATGATTCAGAATATACCGACGCAGAGTATTTAGGTAACGGCGTAATCGGTGCCGCTGAACAAATGGGTGTAGTCAGCATCGATTGGGTACGCGGTAACCATTCTGCTGGCCTAAGCACCAAATATGTTGGCGAACGTTGGATAAATCAAGCGAATACTGCTGCTGTAGAAGCGTATACCGTCAGTGATTTTTACTTTGGTACTTCCATTGATGACTTAGGCAGCAGTGTTGAGTCGATTGACATTAACTTCACCATCAACAACCTGTTTGATGAAAGTTACCTTGGTACCATTGCCACTAATGCAGCATGGATAGGAGCTCCTCGTACAGTTGCCCTAAATCTAAAAGCCGCGTTTTAAATAAATTTTTCCTGTGTGCCCTTTTGGGACGAGCTTATGCTCGTCCTTTTTTTTTGCCTAATAAGAGTGAATTTGAAATGAAATTAATCTTTTTTTTTGGTTTATGTTGTTTTGTCTTAACGAGTAAAGCTGCCGATAATTTAATACTGGTCAGTATTGACGGACTGCGTTGGCAAGAAGTATTTCAGGGGTATCAGGATGATGTGCTTGATTTAGAAACATTTAAGGAACAAAAAGCGGGATTAGTTAAACAGTTTTCAGGCACAAATGCTGAGAGTAAACGTCAGAAGTTGATGCCTTTTTTATGGAATGTATTGGCAAAAGAAGGGGTCTTAATAGGTAATCGTAAACTTGGTTCACAGATGCAAGTCACCAATGGTTATTGGTTTTCGTATCCAGGTTACAATG
The DNA here is from genome assembly GCF_913058035.1 of uncultured Paraglaciecola sp. Lineage (GTDB taxonomy): Bacteria > Pseudomonadota > Gammaproteobacteria > Enterobacterales > Alteromonadaceae > Paraglaciecola. Next base: position 53,308 of record NZ_CAJXPA010000002.1, read on the forward strand.
AGTTGTTAACAGGAAAAGCTGACCCGAACATTGATTCAAATAAAGCCATCGACAATCCCAATGTCACTATATTGGAATGGCTAAACAAACAATCACAATACCAAGGGAAAGTCGCTGCTTTTGGCAGTTGGGATGTGTTTCCTGCTATTATTAATCGGACACGCAGTGGTTTACCTATTAATGCGGGTTTTGAATCTGCCGATTGGGCAGGTTTATCAGATAAAGCTCAATGGTTAAATACGTTGCAAACTCAGATCCCCAGTCCTTGGCATAATGTGCGTTTAGATGCCTTTACCTTGGGTTTTACTAAAGAATATATCTTGGCACATCAGCCAAAAGTGATGTATGTGTCACTAGGTGAAACAGATGACTTTGCTCATCAAGGTAATTACCCTGAATACTTGCGGGGTGCTAACCGAGCCGATAAATTTATTGCTCAGTTGTGGACATTGTTGCAATCAATGGAGCAGTACCAAAACAATACCAATCTGATTATTACAGTGGATCACGGTCGTGGGGACTCAGCACAGTCATGGCAACACCATGCCAGCCCAAAGGCTGTGAAAGGTTATTTAAACGGATTAAAACAATATCAGGATGGCATACCCGGTGCAGATCAGATTTGGCTAGCCGCCATGGGGCCAGATGTGAAAGGATCAGTTGAAAGCCAGCAGACCTCAGACTTCTCCTTGGATCAAGTCGCGGCGACTGCCGTGCAGTTGCTTGGATTCGACTATCAGCAATTTGCAACGGACATTGGCCAACCCTTGCCGATAATCAAACAAAGGTAAATCATCATGAAATGTATCACTATCTGTATTTTCTTTTTGATCACAATTAGTTCAACAGTGGCGACTAAGCAGGTATCTGATGTGCCGATTAAAATTCTATTTGGCTCATGTTTACACCAGGATAAGCCTCAACCTATCTGGCAAGCGATGAACCAAGAGCGAGCCGATTTGTTTGTATTACTTGGGGATAATGTTTATGGCGATACTGAAGATATGCAGGAGTTAAAAGCCAAATATGCCAAACAGTGGGCAACGTCAGGAATGCAAACCATGTTGGCGAATACTCTGACTATTGGTATATGGGATGACCATGACTTTGGTGAAAATGATGCTGGTTCAGAATACCCACAAAAAGAAGCGTCTCGGCAGATTATGCTTGATTATTTTAATGTGCCTAAAGATAGCCCAAGACGCACTAGAGTCGATGGTATTTATACCAGTCATGTATTAACTCAAGCCGATATAACAGTGCAGATCATATTGCCCGACCTTCGTTGGAATCGAAGCCCTCTTGAATCAGTGGGCAGGCTTAAATATATGCTCAGCAAAGCACCTAATGATTTAGGACCTTATATACCCAGCAAAGATGAAGCGACCACTATGCTTGGCGAAACCCAATGGCAGTGGTTAGAACAACAATTACAACAACCTGCAGATGTGCGTGTTTTAGCGACTAGTTTACAATTTCTACCTGAGTTTTCTGGATGGGAATCGTGGGCAAACTTACCCCATGAAAGACAACGATTTTTAGCCTTGCTTGATAAATATCAAATAGATAACTTGGTGATTGTTAGTGGCGATACTCATTGGAGTGAATTCAGCCAAATAACCCGAAATAACCAAAAGTTATTGTGGGAAATGACAGCCTCTGGCCTTACTGAAGAATGGAAAAATGTCAGCCCCAATCAACATAGGGTAGGGGAGAGTTATGCCAAGGCAAACTATGGTGTGATTGAACTATCAGGTAAACAATTAACCATGAGCATTAAAGATGTGTCTGGCAATACCGTTATGTCACACACAATCGAACTATAATATCGAACTATAAAATCGAACTGACAAACCCTGGTCTTCAAAGGTAGACTTATACGTCACTCCCCTTATTTGGAATCACATATGAGAACGTGTTGCCTAGGTTTTATCTTAATGTTACTGAATATCATCACTGCACAGGCCACAGAGAATGATGCAGAAATGACTATTGCTGATTCACACGTGCGGCTTTTACAATCTGATATTGTCAAACAAGAATACCAACTGCTGATTAAAACACCCGCCAGTTATGGGCAATCAGATAAAACTTATCCCGTCATCTATTTTCTCGACGCTCAATGGGATTTCCCTTTGATGGTCTCTACCTATGGGCAATCTTATTATGATGGTTTTATACCAGAAGCCATTTTAGTCGGTATTCAGTGGGGCGGTGAAAATCCCGACCCAAATGTATTACGCGCTAGAGACTTCACCCCAAGTAATATGACTGGAGTCCCCCACTCTGGTGGTGCGGCGAAGTTTTTGCAATTTATCAAACAAGAGCTTATTCCTTTTATAGGCAGTGAATATCAAAGCAATGACAATCGATTATTAATGGGCAGTTCATATGGTGGCTTATTTACTTTGTATGCGCTGTTCAATGAACCTAATTTGTTTCATGGTTATATCCCAACGTCATCAGCATCAGGATGGGATGCTAATCATCTTTATTCTTACGCCAAGGTTTACACCGAGAAGAAACTGACTCATCCAATCAGGCTGTATTCCGCAATAGGGGAATTCGATGACTTTATGCCAGCCTTTGATGCACTGTCAGATTTTTTTGAAGAACAGTCTTTCAAAGGTTTGTCTTTCAAATTCGAACGCCTTGCAGGTTTAGGTCATGCCAGTTTAAAAAGTGCCGGGAATACGTGGGGATTACATTATGTTTTTTCCAGGCCCAAGGTGGCTATTAGCAACGAACAGCTTTTACAGTTTGTTGGACAGTACCGAGGCAGCCAATCTAATACCTTAGCTAAGGTACTGCTGGAAAAAGGGCAACTTCATATTCAATTTGATGGCAAAAAACATCCACTTTTTGCTAGTGCTGAACTGCAGTTTTATCAAGAAGGTGAGTTTTTAAATGCCAATTTTGACTCAGCAATGGATCCCCAAAAAATGACCATAAAAAACTTCTTTGGTATTAAAAACTTTTTACGAATTGAATGATATTGGATTAAATTTGGGCTGATAGTCCTTTAAAAATAATCTGTAATAAAAATTATTTTTAAAGGACTACTCATACAATCACTTTATTTTTAGGGACAGATGTATGCTGGCAGTGAAAGAACTCAGCAAATCCTATGCAGCAGAACCTGCACTTTCGAATGTATCGTTTAGCTTGAATCGCGGTGAAGTGGTTGCACTATTGGGTGCCAATGGCTCTGGTAAAACCACAACAGTGCAATCGATTTGTCGTTTGATTGAATGGGACCAAGGGGAGATTTTCATTGATAATATCGATACCCGAACGTCGACATCTTTTCTAAAACAGATAGGGGCGGTATTGGGGGGATGTAGAAATACTAACTGGCGTCTGACAGCCAAACAAAACGCTGATTATTTTGCCCGGTTACGGGGCTTCTCAGGTTCATCCATTCGAAAAAACATCGAAAAACTTCACACCGCGCTTGGGCTTGATGAACACGCTAAAAAAGAAGTGATGAAGCTTTCCACAGGTAATAAACAAAAAGCGGCGTTACTGTGCGCGTTAAGTTACTCACCTGACTTTGTGTTGTTAGACGAACCCACTCTTGGCTTGGATTTTAATACGGTTAACGATCTGCAGCGTATCATCAAAGATCGAGTGGAGGTTGCAGAGCAGGGGTTTTTAGTGACCAGTCACGACCTAGGCTTTATCGACAAAATTTGTGACCGAGTGGTAGTGTTAGATCACGGAAAGTTATTGTTTGAAGGCTCACTAGATACTCTTAAAGCACGCTTGTTTAAGTATGAACTTACTATCGAGCTCAAACAGCCAATAGAGCTGTCTATATTGAATAACCTCTGGGCTGGTCGCTTTGATCTGCAACTAGATCAGCAAACCATCAAAGTGAATTATGGATCCCCTGAGCAAAGTTTGGTGATGCTGCACTACTTGCACGAACATAATATTCAGCCGCTACAGCTACAAATTGATAGTTTATCAATGGAAAAAGCCTATCAGACCTTAGTGCAACAAAAGGACGTGAAATGAACACCCACCTATTCGTTAATGAAATGCGGTTACAGTGCTACGAAATGCGCCAATACTGGTTTGAAACACTAAGTGGATTAATTTTTATCACTGGTGTCTTCTTAGGGCTTTTTTATGGCATCAAAAGTTTTGTGCTGGAACAAGGCGACGGCCAATCTTTAGATGGATTATTGTTTGGTTATTTACTTTGGACATTTGCAGCAGGTGCTTACGGCTCAATCACAAAAAGTGTGGTTGAAGATACTCAAAAAGGTTACCTCGAACAATTGTTTTTGTGCCCCAATGGATTTATCAGTTTGATGTTATATCGCTCGTTATCAGACAGTATCGTTGGTCTTGTGTTCTTAACAGTGATTGCCTATGTCGTAATGGCGATTACGGGAAACTGGTTAACTATCAATTTTGGCTATTTTTATGGAATTTTGTTGTTGGCGGCGCCTTCGTTGGTGGGATTTGGATTGATGATCAGTGGTTTGGCTTTGCTATTTAAACGGGTTGAAACGGTAGGTGCAATGCTGACTTTGGCGTTAATGGGTCTTGTCGCCTTAGACGGTTTACCCTTGAATGCTTTTACGTTCTTACCCTTTGTTTCTGGGGCATCGCTGGCTCGAGATGTAGTGTTAGATCAAAATGCTTTAAGATTGGATTACGTGCTGATTGTGATCGCCAATTCATTGGTTTACCTAACGGGTGGGATTTATATGTTTAAGGCATTTGAAAAACAAGCTAAAAAACGAAATTTGATTGGTCAGTACTAATATTTATTTACTAAGGCTTAAAAGGCAGAACAAGATATGCAGTGCGCCAAAATAAAAATGAACTTAGTGACCCTGAAGGCGCTATTATAAATGCCTTTATTATTAAACGGTGTCTGAAAGCAATGACTGCGATTTTAATCATTGATTAACGGTTCAAAGCTGTTCTTCAAAATCCTTAACCTTTACGCCTATCCAATCTGTGTCAAATATAATACTGTCGACGAGTTTTTGTGCATCATCTAAGTTTGAATCTTTCATTCTTTTGTGCAGTTTAAAATATTGAGTATTTATGCCAGGATCATTATCTATATATTCTGCATATAAGCCATACCAAACAGCCGCTTTGAAATTATTTTCGTTTTTTAAGTAATATCGTATATAAAACTCAAAGATTTCTGGACTGAGCTCATTTAAAAATATAGTACGATTAAGTTGTAAATCAGCAATTTCTTTGGCCTCACCCATACTGCGAGTCGAGGCTTCAGCCAACATAGCAAAGTAAACATCTTTATGTACGTTTTCTGTCATCGTCACACCATTAACCATGGATTCCCAATAATCATTATTACTAGTCTTCCTATACAACCATAAATTGATCTCAGGTCTTACCCCTTTTGTTTCTTTGACTATTTTATTTTGGTAGTCACCTATATTGGCTATAGAGTAAAAACGAGATACCTCATCAGATTTACGCTTTACACTTTTCGCTAAAACAGCATTTTCAAGGCATACCTTGTAATCATCAAGGGCTTTAAGGGCAGCATAACCATTTTCCACGCTTTTGTTTCTTTTTTGGATAACAAGTGAGGTAATAGAGCTAGACCTTTGTATGCTGCACATAGCGCCATCATGTGTTAAGTCACATATTTCTTTATTCTTTTTATCACTACATATCATAACGGTCGTGCCAATAAAGTCTTCGCTACCCTTCTTTGAACAAGAATTTAAAAACATAGATATAAAAATAATTAGGACTAGATTACGCATTATGTTTTAACAAATTATTGATCCTTGAATATCTAAATAATAAACGCTATCCACGATCTAAACAATGGGAAACACGCTGACACATTGTTTACATTTTCAGTCTTAATTAATTACATTACTTATTTAAAGTATGATCAGTGGTGGCATTAGTTATTTTCGCTTGGTGTCATCATCACCTGACTGATATCGTGATATCTGTTTTGCTTGAGATAGTAGTAATGACGGCTAATTTTATCGTGCAGCAACGACTTCGAAGAATTGTTAATGAGCTGACCAGTGTAAACTGGAATGATGGGTTGCCTACTTGTTTATTTAGCGGTAATAGGCACTCTATAGGATTGAGTAAACGTTAATCAGGATGAAGTTTATCAACGAGTTTTTTTGTTGGTTTAAAAGGTAATTAAGCAACCCAGGTTTTGGGTTGCTTAATAAAATTAGTCGTTGTTATGCAAGCTAGAGTTCAAACCGCCCCATTTCGTTGAATCAGCGACAACTGCTTCAACCTTTCCTGATTGGCTATTGCGTCGAAATAATAACCCGTTCATGCCTGATAATTGACGAGCAGCGACGACTTCGCCATCTGGCGTGGTGACTTTAGTACCAGCTGTAACATACAGTCCAGCTTCAACAATACAATCGTCACCTAAAGAAATACCCACGCCAGCGTTAGCACCTACCATACTATTTTTGCCGATAGCATTAATGGTTTTACCGCCACCAGATAAAGTGCCCATAGTAGAGGCTCCACCACCTATGTCAGAGCCATCACCCACTACGACACCTTGTGATATGCGACCTTCAATCATTGAGCTACCTAACGTACCGGCATTAAAGTTAACAAAACCTTCGTGCATTACCGTTGTACCAGATGCAAGGTGTGCACCCATGCGAACTCGATCAGCGTCGCCAATACGCACCCCTTCTGGAATAACGTAATCAACCATTCTTGGAAACTTATCAATAGAAGTCACGGCTAAGTGGTGAGCTTCAGTGGCAATCAACTCTCTTAATTCTTCGACTTTGTTGGGTAAAACAGGTCCTGCAGATGTCCAAGCTACATTCGTTAATAAACCAAACACACCCTCAAGATTAATGCCGTTAGGTTTAACAGCACATTCTGATAACAAATGAAGACGTAAATAAGCATCTTCAGCAGATTGTGGTGTTACATCTATATCTAAGCTAATTTCGACAAATTCGCCCTTAATTAAACCGACTTTACTGGCTAAGCAGTGACGCTCAATTTTTTTATTGCTGCGAGGAAACCATACATCAAGAGTTTTGCCACTTTCGACATCGATATATCGGTGTCCATTACGTGTGATTGTCATTGTTGTGTCCTAAATAGGGGTTGTTAATATGAACCTATTATTACGTGAATTGAGCTTTACCGCAGCCAGTATTTGTTTATAGGTTATGCCAAATCAAGGCTTAATGATTTTGTTACAAAGATATATCTAGTTTTTTGTGTGGATTACCTAATTCTATTATCTTTTGGTTAACCGGAAAGTTGTGTAAATCAAATTCTACTCCTCTACTATCTGGGTTGGCCCCAGCTTCATCAAAGTAACAAAAAGTCATTATTTGACTAAATGAATTAGTTTGCCACAAATAACAGCGGTCAAATCCGCTATGCATTAAAGCATAATCTTCTGTACCTTTGACCCACTTTGAACTTCTAGAAATATTACGCTTTTGAAGATACTCGAGTCCTAAAGGATGCAACTGGCTTTTGCCTTGTAGATCATTAATAAACTTGTCTAATGGTATGTCATCGTTGTTTTCATCGCTTAAATCATAAGCTTGTTGCATAGTTAAGGGGGGGCCAAATTTTTCGACGGCTGCAATAAATGTTTGTTCGCGTATTGGGGTTATACTCATATAGGCGTCTTGCAAGTAATAAGTACCTGTAGCTTGTTGAATAAAACCGTTGTGTTTATCGAAGTACAGCTCTACTTTTTGCTCCAAGCGGGTATTTTCATAAGGTTGGTAAAAACTAAATTTAATTTTGTCACTTACAGTTCCTCCCCGAATATTTCCCAACCGACCACCTTTAGCATCAAGGTCTATTGCTTGTTGCAAAACGTTATCGCCGATTTTCACACCTTTAATTGATAACACCGTATCGATTTTTTGATTAGTGCCATTTAAAGATAGAGAGTTTGACTTGTTAAAGCGTTCGAGACCGCGCAATGCTTCGAAAGGATGAGACTGCGTCTGTGACCAACCCAAGGGTGATGCCAAGACTGTCAGCAAACTACTTATTAACACAAAACGTTTAACCACTTTTATTAACTCCTGATTGATCAAATATCGCGGTTTTTTATATACCGCTATGAATCACGTAGCCATTTAGTCTACGCTATTAAGACTGATGAAACAGCAGGACGTAAGTCCTTACATTTTTTATGTTTTTAGCATGATTTATTTTGCTAATGTATAGTGTGTATTATAAATTTATTTGGAGTTGAGTTACTTGATAGCTAACTTTTTTTATGGCATGAATTTGCCAAAAATTCATGCCATTACGAGACTAGGACTGGCAAGTCTGGTACTTCTGACATTACCAGCATATGCCAAATACACAGATATTTTTACACCACACCAGATTGAACTTAGTTTTAATGTTAATCAACCGATATTAGTTGCTGACGTCTTACCACAAGCCGGAACAGAATTATTGGTGGTTGGTGTTGATGACAAACAACAGCGTATTCTTGCTATTTATTTCTTTGATACACGAAACAATACCTTCATTGAGCAGGACAAGATCAATATTGCAGACAATGTTTTTGCCTATGATGTGGGCGAACCTCAACAAGACGGCTTGCAGCGTTTGTACCTTTTAGACAAAGCAGAGGTGCATCGTTATGTACCGGCCCACTTATCACATCAAGCAGCTTGGGTGAAGGCAGAGTCAGTTTCATCAATGTATGTTGGCGATAAGGCAGATTCGTTCAGGAAGATGGATTTTATTCAAGATGTAAATAACGATGGTCTTGATGACATTATACTGCCGAACTTTGAACAACTTAATTTATGGATGTCCGGTTGTTGTGGTGCTAGGCACCCACAAAGCTTACCAATTGCGGCACGCATTGAAATGAACGAAAGTAGTGTCAGTTACGACGATCAGGCGCTCTACTTTCAGGATATGAACCTAGATAATAAAGTAGATTTGGTAACAGTAGAGCAAGGTCAACTGAATATTTTCACACAAAACGAAAACATGCAGTTTTCTCCCATTCCTATAAAAATAAAAATTAATAAATCTATTTATGCCGTCGATTGGTGGGACATGAAAGGTCCAGATGGACAGGAGATGGACCAAAGTGATATTCAACATCGAGTTGTAAGAGCAATTGATGATTTTAATGGTGATGGCATCCCGGATTTCGCTTTGCAGTTTACAAAAAGCTCTGGTGTATTAGATAAGACTATCGATTTTGAGTTTTTTTATGGAGCATTAACCGAAGGAAAATTGAGCTATTCAGATCAAGCAAGTACCAACATCACGTCTGAAGACACTCTGTCTAACTTAACATTTTTAGACAGGGACATGGATGGTAAAAAGGAAGTGTCGGTATTGTCTTTTGATATTGGTATCTCTCAAATAGTGGGCGCTTTGTTATCCGGAAGTATCGACCAAGATGTGTTGATTTTTTCTATGGATGAAAATAATCTTTTTGGCGAAAAACCCTTGGTTAGCCAAGAAGTGGAAATTACCTTTAGTCTGTCTTCAGGCTCAAGAGGTCAGCCTTTGGTTAAAATGATTGATATTAATGGCGATGCAGTCAAAGATATTGTGTATTCGGATGGCGAGGACATGATCCGAGCATTGCTAGCCACTCCAAATCAGAAGAAACCCTACGCTAATCGTTCATTGCGTCAAAAAATTTCTATACCTAAAAACCCATTTAATGCGGCCTCCGAAGACCTTAATGCAGACGGGAAGTCAGATTTAGTGTTACATCATGGCCCTGCAGATAGCGACGAACTTTTAAAGAGAGTGCTTATTTTAATAGCTAACTGACATTATTACTGTTGCCAATAGTGTCTGCATTTTAAAACCTTTAATATTTTTGTACAAAGGACTGCACTTAGCGCAGTTATTGAATCATCAATTGTCGTCCACTTATGACAATTCTTTTTTTGATATTTTACGAGATTGATAATTCAGGTAAATTAGGCTCAAAAACACACTGTTTTTTGTTGCATCCTGATTTGTTTGTTTTATCGGAATCGATGATGATATTGTCATTAGGTGCGAAGACATGATGTTGTAAAGCTATTTGATCACAGTTTGCATATTGCCTGTCGGCTCGATTCAAAATATTTGAGGCACCTGTTGGTTATTGGTTATTGGTTAACGTTATCACAAGCAAAAATTAGTTTCGTGAAACTAAAAATATGGTGATAGAAAGTTATCAATGTTGTGTGTTGAGCATCAATGGTTTTTATTCCGTGTTTAACTTTACACTAACCTTTATTTTAATAACCTCTGACTTTATCGATACGTGTCGCCATTTATACTTGTTTTGCCTGAGAATATGTTTTTTTCGAAGTCATTTCAGTGTTAACACAAAATTTGTTAGTTTCTTAGATATCATTATGAGGAATAAAGTTGATATCATAGGCATAGGCTGTTGAGTAACACAGACCATAACGGTATGTGTAGTATTATTATGGAACCAACACTTAGTGTTGTTGGATTTAGGGTTTAATGAAGATACCAAAAAGATTACAACCACTTGCAGACGATGGTCTGATAGATGAAGTGCTTTATCAACTAATGAGTGGCAAAGAAGCTACTGTGTATGCGGTGCAGTGCGGTACTGAAGTACGTTGTGCTAAAGTGTATAAAGAGGCAATGAAACGCAGTTTTAAAAAGGCTGCGCAATATCAGGAAGGCCGTAAAGTAAGGAATACGCGCCGTGCCCGTGCTATGGAAAAAGGCTCTAAGTTTGGTCGTAAACAGCAAGAAGATGCGTGGCAAAATACAGAAGTAGACGCTTTATTTAAATTGGCTAAGGCCGGGGTAAGAGTTCCTGAACCTTACGGTTGTTATGAAGGCGTGTTACTTATGGAGTTAGTCACAGATGACAATGGCGAGGTAGCACCCAGACTTAACGATGTATCTATGTCCGCAGAGCAAGCAATTGAAGATCACGCTTTGGTGATGGTTTATGTAATGCGCATGTTATGTGTGGGTTTGATACACGGTGACTTATCTGAGTTTAATGTGCTGGTGGACGATTACGGTCCGGTGATCATTGATTTACCTCAAGTGGTGGATGCGGCAGCTAACAACAATGCCTTTAGTATGTTGCAGCGTGACGTACGTAATATGAGTGAATATTATGGCCAGTTCGCCCCTGAACTGACAAAGACGTATTATGCTGAAGAAATGTGGGCTTTGTTTGAAGCAGGCGAATTAACAGCTGAAACTGCATTAACAGGGCATTACTTGTTACCTGACGATGACGCTGACGTAGGTTCGGTATTAGAGGAAATCAAAGCCGCTTTTGCTGAAGAACAAGAACGTCAAGAAAGAGTCAAAGAAGCCAACGAACCTCTTTAGTTTTTCTCATAAATTAATGAACAATTAACTCAATTGCTGTCTTTTAAGCTAAAAGTTAGGTTATGATTTTATGATAGAACGGGTCCTACGAAAGTAACCTCAACATCAGCAAATGGTTACTAGGGGCTCATAAGAGTATTTTAATTAAACCCTTGCAAAAGGGATTGATATAGTTGCGAAATTAAAAAATTAGTCCAACGTTCCTCAATGAGCGCAGAAATGGTTTTTTCTTAGTCTGTCCTTAGCCTTTAGGGACCATTAATAAACGTTGAGACAATAGGTCGGTGTTTTTTTAAATGCTAAGCGGTGTCTAATAAAGAATTTCAGGTCGGCTGCTCGTAGTGTTTTGTCAGAGCTATTGCAAACGAAACAGGTGGTTTGTTTTCGTATTTATTATCTGTGCTTCCTGAAACAGCCATTTTACTAATCACGTCATGTTCCAATATGGCTGTATCAATTTCTTCTGGAAACAGACTATCGTCATCGTGAATCATTATTTCTTTGACGAGGCCAATAACATTAATGTGGCCTCGCGCATCTAAACATTTCAGATCACCCGAATGCAGAAAATCCTCGTTGAAAATTGTTGCCCAACTTACTTGCGGATTGTCATTGTAGCCAAATATTACGCTGGTGGCCCAAACATAAGCTTCACCTTGTTAATCTCCCGGTACTATTGAATTAGTTTGGGGTGTGCAGATTGAAACTTAAGCATGTGCTGCAGGTTGAGTTACTATCTCAATAATGTCTATTACGTGTCTTCAAACCATGTTTGCGTCAACATAGGTGATATCTTCGTTTGACCGTGAATGATTTGAATAGGTACATTAGTTACAGTTTCATGACAACGTTTAAGTACAGCTATTAAAACGCCAATCATGACCCGCTTTATTGAAAATAAATCGCAGTTCGAGGGACGCACTTCGTCGTTCAGGGATACTCACATAGTGGATAAACTTAGTATGAACTTAGTATGAAAAGGGTGTATTCACGTTCAGTTGTATTCGTCAGGATCGTTAGTTTAGACATCAATGCAAGCAACATGGTTGCCGGATTTTTAGGTGCGCAGCACAGAAATAGCGTCTTCTATTGTATAAAATAAAAATATATTATGAATAAATGTGTGCCTTGTTCTAGCTCACTATGATGAGTCAGGAGGCTTTTGGAAAACCGGTTGTGCTAGATGTATATCAAATTTTTGGGGGTACTCGATTTGGTAGTACGAAGTTCGCAGTCTACCTCACTAGTCTAGGTAACATTATGGTCAGTTATCAAAATGCGGTGTGTAGTACTTAAGTTCAAATCACACACTACGTTTGCGAGCTTTTATAAAAGTTGCCACAAAAATAAGCAACATAATTAAGCAACATAATAGATAGACTCAGAACAAGACCGTAAGTCAGCTTGAGTAAATCATTCGATAATATTGTTAGTAATTTTGCATACATCCATAATCGACCGATCTCTCTTGATTAATCTAACACTTTAAAATCAGATTGGCTCGGCATGATAAATTTACTGTTGACACTCTCAACGTATCACCAAAAGTCCTTGGGATGAGTTCAGATCACACTGGTCGGTGAAATAGGACTCTGTCAATTCAATTCGTAAACGGATAGCGGCTTTGTTGGCATCGAACTTTTAATTTTATTATAAATTTCATCACTACCTTACAACCATCTCACAACCATGCAATGGGAAACGTATTTGAGTGATATTTACGAGGGAAAATAGGTGTGTGCGAATATTTTATAAAAAGTACAATAGTTGGCTTAAATTGTCTCATGGACAACCTTGGAGAAGTTCTTCATTGATTCTGATGATTTTGTTTGGCGACTCATTATTATTCGTTGATTAAGAGGTTACAAGTTTGGCAGGTATAACAAATTGAAGAAGATAGTCAAAGAGAGTCTGCAGAGTATATTTTTCATTAATTATTTACAGGGTGCTCCCCACTTTTTTATGAAAGTGATGTTAATTTTCTATAAATAATTGTTTTTAAATGAAAAATTTAGTGATGATAATGGCAAGTAATGACTCAAAAAACCATTTCGCATTTGCATATCTTGTTAACCGATAACTGCTGTTTATTACCCATTCTCAGTAATTTTTAAATACTGTGCTATGCTACTTCACTATAATTTCTTGGAATATCAAGGAATGAGGTCTTAAAGCAGACAATTTCTAGGCGAGAACGTCATATCATTTTTGACGGATTATCGCTGAGAGGTGAAAGTGTGTCACTGTTGATAAGCACCTTGCTTAAAACCAGCATATAAACTTTTTTAGGCTCAGTTCGATTGACTAAGTCGAAGGAACACAATAAAACGAGGATACACATGTATCAAACAAACCGACCCGTTAAAACAGCACTCACCATGGCAATCGCTCTCGCATTGAGCAATGGCGCCGTTCAAGCTCAGGAAAAGAGTCAGCTTGAAGAAAAAGAAACAAAGAGCGAACGCCAGCTCGAAAAGATAGTCATTACATCTACACGTCGATCAGAGAACCAACAAGTTGTGCCGATTGCTGTACAAGCGATAAGTGGTGACAAACTTCAACAACTAGGAATCGACAGTTTTGAAGATTATATTGCGTTTTTACCAGGTGTTACCTCTGATGGTCAAGGTCCCGGTAAGCAAGAAACTTACATCCGTGGGGTATCAGCAGGTCGTGCCGCTGTCAGGATTTCTGGAATAGGCGGTGAGCCAAGTGTAGCCTTTTATCTTGACGAAGCACCGATTACCACACCTGGCCGTAATATTGATTTATATGCAGCTGACTTACAACGGGTTGAAGTTCTAAAAGGACCTCAGGGTACCTTATTTGGTGCTAGTTCGCAGGCAGGTACAGTTCGTCTTATCACAAATAAGCCCGAATTAGACCGATTCAGTGCAGGTGGCGAGATAGGTATGTCTTCCACTAAAAATGGCGGCATGAGCAATAAATCTGAAGGTTTCGTTAATATCCCTGTTGTAGAGGATACTTTTGCACTTCGTCTTGCTGGTTACAGCTCTACAGATGCAGGGTTCATTGATAATGTTCTTGCTACGAACAGCTTACCACTGACAAATCCAGGATTGGGAGGACGTGTACCTGAGATCCGACAGGAAGTCACTAATTCTACGTTTGTAGAAGATGATTACAATGAAGCCACGCACAGAGGCATGAGAGTCAGTGCATTATGGCAAATTAATGACGACTGGGATGTATTAGTTCAGCATACAAGTCAACAGCTTGATACTGAAGGTTCTTTTGAATATGACCCGACAATCAGTGACGATGATGATTTAAATGTCGCAACCTTCTCACCCACTAAAGGTGACGATGAGGTGAACCTCACGCAGTGGACAGTCAATGGCATGCTTGGCGGGCTTGAAGTGATCTACAACGGCTCATTCACAGACCGAACGTTTCAAGGTCAAAGTGACTATACCGGTTATGTCGACGTCGGTCCCTTTGTTCCATATTATATCTGTACCTACCCAGCCTATGATGAATGTTTTAGTCCTGTAATGACCACAACTGAAAAATTCGAAACGGAACGTGCGGTCCACGAAATTCGTTTTGCAACCAACGAAGATGATCGTTTTCGTGCAATTGGTGGTGTTTTCTATGATGACCAGCAACTCAACTTTTTAACAGACTTCACTTATGCTGGGTCTATTGAAGCAGGTTTCTCACCAAACTTTCCCATACCGGGCGCCTTTACTAATACCGATGGCAGTGCTCGTCCCGCTGGCGTTACATTCGTTAATGATTTTCAATCAGATCGTGAAGAAATATCGATATTTGGTGAACTAGCTTACGATGTGACTGACGATGTTACCGTTACCGTTGGTGCACGTCGGTACGAGATTGATATAGGTTTGATGGGACAGTCGTCATTTGGACAACGGGCTGCCGGCCCCGAAGCTAATGGTGGATCAAATGTGGATGCAAGATTGGAAGGTCTGAGCCCTGCAACATTGTCAGGAACCATTTTTAAAGGAAATGTTCGTTGGAAAATGAATGCTGATGCGATGTTTTATGGAACCTATTCTGAAGGTTTCCGAGGCGGTGGATTCAATCGCGCAGCTGGCATTGGTGGTATTCCTGCTACTTTTGATACCGATGATGTAGTGAGTCTTGAATTTGGCTGGAAAACTTCATGGCTCGATAATTCTTTGCGTTTTAATGGTGCCATCTACAACGTTGACTTCAGTGACCTTCAGCAAGGGATCCTAGATTTCTCTATAGCCAACACCTCATTTTTTGATAATGTTGGAACGGCTGAAATTAATGGTCTTGAATTTGAACTTGACTGGGCGGCAAACGACTTCTTAGATGTGTTTGGTTCATTTAGTTATATCGACTCAGAGTTGACTGAGATCCCAGAGACGCTTGTAAATATTGCACCTGTAGGGTCAAGTTTGCCTTACGCACCAGAGTACGAAGCAGTGATTGGAGCGCGTTTCTACCAAGACATTGGCGAATTTTCTGCTGTCTATCAAGGCGTTTATAAGTGGGTTGATTCTCGGTTTAATAGCTTAGCTGCTAATGGTCGTGTTGAGTTGCCGTCTTATAATCAGCTCAACCTGTCAGCTAGTATTTCAAAAGATGACTGGAGAGCCACGTTCTTTATTGACAATGCAACAGATTCTCTTGGGCAAGTCGCAGCGGGTTCAGCTGATAATGTTTTCAGAGTTTCTCCAACTCGACCTCGTACTGCGGGTGTTAGAGTGAGCTTTGCGTACTAGCATTTAAAATTGCATTTAAAATGGCATTTAAAATGGCATTTAATCATTTTGAAGCTTGAAAGGGCCAGCGTTTAATAACGCTGGCCCTTTTTATTTTTGTATCTCTATATACAATATGAAGTATATGTTGATTTTTACCGAGATATTACTTTGCCAAATCAAGTGAAAAACACCCAACCTGAACATGTTATTAAACAGTGTCAATTATTGATTAATAAAGGCGACTTAAGCGAAGCATCTGAAAAACTTAATGATATTCTTGCCCAAAATCCGGGACATATTGAAGGTATTTATTGCCTTGCAGTCTGCCAACGTAAACAACGTAACTATACCCAAGCCTTGGATAATCTTAATCAAGTCTTGGTGAAAGTGCCCGGTCACGGCAGGGCTTATCAAGAGCAAGGTTTTACACACAAAGCTTTAGGAGAAACTTCCAAAGCCATAACGGCATTTGAAAAAGCCGTCGCTTTGAACCCTGCATTATTTGGAAGTTGGCGTGTACTCGCCGACGAGCCTGATTATACCCTGCGTCATGAAGCTAAGAAGCATGTTGATTGGCTCTCTAGTCTGCCTCCAGCGTTGGTTTCGGTTTCGAGCCTAATCCATCAAAAACAATTTCACCGCGCAGAACGGCTATGCCGGCACTTTCTCAAAGACCATCCTCATCACCCAGAAGCTATGCGTTTGCTGGCTGAATTAGGTAATAAGTTTCAAATTCTTGACGACGCAGAGTTTTTATTAGCCAGTTGCCTTGAATTTGAACCCAATTATAAAAGGGCCCGTCTGGATTATGTACATGTTTTACATAAGCGGCAAAAATATAACAAGGCACTGCTACAAGCACAAATCCTGCTTGATTCTGACCCCAACAATTCAAATCTAAAAATTGGCCTTGGTAATGCCCAACAAGCAACAGGGGATTTCGCAGCGGCTATCTTGACCTTTGAAAGTGTGTTGCAAAGCAACCCAGCCAATTATTCAATATATCTTACACTCGGCCATGCTCTAAAAACAATGGGCCGTGTTGATGACGCTATTCAAGCGTATCGGAACAGTTATCACATCAAACCCGATTTTGGGGATGCGTTCTGGAGTCTGGCCAATCTCAAAACATATCGATTTTCATCCGAAGAACATCAGCAAATGCGGGATCAAGAAGCAAGTACTACGATAGCGATAAACGATAAAATTCACTTTTGCTTTGCCCTTGGAAAAGACCTAGAGGATAGCGAACGTTTTGACGAGGCCTTCTCTTTTTACCATCGTGGCAACACGTTAAAAAACGAGCAGGATCGCTACGATAGTAAACTTATGGATATGTCGTTTGATATTCAGAAAAATGATTTTGATGCGGCGTTTTTTAAACGTAACGAAAAAGCGGGTTGTCCTGCCCAAGATCCTATATTTATAGTCGGGCTACCGAGAGCGGGCTCAACACTTTTAGAACAAATCCTTTCTTCACACTCACAGGTCGACGGGACCATGGAATTGGCGAATATCATCGGTCTAGCGCACCAATTGAATGGACGACAAGTCGTGCAGGATACTCCTCGTTACCCTGGTATCCTAAACAAGATATCGGCTGATGACCTGACTAAAATGGGAGAGCTTTATATTGAAGAGACTCAACATCACCGCCAGGGAGCCATGTTTTTCATCGACAAGATGCCGAACAATTTCCGACATATTGCCCTTATCCATCTGATTTTGCCTAACGCCAAAATCATCGATGCGAGACGCGAACCCATGTCCTGTTGCTTTAGCGGTTTTAAACAGCTATTCGGTGAGGGTCAGCAATTTTCTTATGACCTTGCTGATATTGGACACTATTATCGCCGTTATGTTGAAATCATGGATCATTGGGATAAAGTATTGCCGGGCAAAATTTTACGAGTACAGTATGAGGATGTGGTGGCTGATTTGGAGACGCAGGTGCGGCGCATTCTGGACTATTGTGGCCTTCCTTTTGAGCAGGCTTGTATTGATTTCCATATTAATAAACGCGCGGTTCGTACACCAAGTTCTGAACAAGTTCGTCAACCCATTTATCAAAGTGGTCTTGAACAATGGCGTCATTATGAAACACACTTAGAGCCGTTAAAAAAAGCACTAAGTCGACCTTAATAACCCCTTTTAAAGGCATTAACGTGAGGCATTTAATCCCTAATTTATGTCTCGTTATTTACATGGGTGTTATGTGGATAGAGGAGAGTTTGACATTCGTGTGTGTGTATTATATCGCAGGTAATGGATAACCCATTTTATTTTGATATATAAAAATCAGTTTGAAACTGTTGAAATATTGGAGCAAATACACATCACTGCAATTTAAGCGATATTATTTAATAACCATCACTGATTGACGTTGGTCTATTTTAAAATCAATTTCTCGCAGAAAATTCATGCCTAATAGACCATCAGCATTTTCGATACCTTGCATTGGCAATATCACCACGGGTAAGTTTTTAACGCTGACATGGTAGATGCTCAATTCTTGAAATTCATACATGCTGGCCATAATGCTCCCACCTGCGGTTCCAATGCTGAAACGCCCTAAATATTTAGTTTTATATCGATTATCCAAGGTCTCAAAATATTGTTTTGATACCGCGGTGACAGATGCCCCCGTATCAATTAAAAGTGCGACTGGGTTACCGCTTAAAATAGCCTCAACCACATATTGATCGCCAAACTGCTTGAGAGGGATAGATAACCCTGTGTGGGTAGTTGTTTCGTCAATATCGTGTTCATTGGTTGATATCATTTGTTGCGACAGTATAATTTTTCTAATATGTTGCGCATCCGGATCGTCAAAGTCTAACGAAGCTAATACGTTTTCCATTAATCCTTCTTGAAAAAGTTCAGCATATGCCAAAGCAAGTGACAAAATGTAAAGTCTGTTACTAGGCTCAAGTTGTAATAGCGGTTCAACAAACACCGCCAAAATATCCCAGGAATAGTTACTTTTTAATTGTTGAATGGTGCTTTTGCTTAGCTGTTTGATATGTAATTCAATTTCACTTTGTTGTGTGACTGTCATCGGTTTTCTCAACAAGTCGTAATAATGAGCGATGGCATCACTTAACAATGTAGTTTCTACCTTTAATTTTGCTTCTATCAACAAAAACTCAATATCTTGTGGATATTGCTTCAAATATCCTTGTAAAAATGTTCCTAATGCAACAAAGTTTTTATCTCTAAACAACACGTCTGCCTGAGCCAGTAACTCAGCTCGATTATTCACTGGTTTATTTAATGATGCATTATCATCAAGAGATCTTTTGTATAATGTCGCTGGTGTTTTTTTTGCTAACTGGTCGGTTAAATCCCAATTCAACATTGCCTCGGATGATCCGTTTTGTTTGATCTTGACCTTGTTATCTAAAACTTGTAACTGGGTAAATAGGTGTTGCTTGGGGATGATGAATAGTAAATACAGATTTAACAACACAGAGGCACAAAGCAACACCAGCAATAGGCTTATATACCTATTCATTTTTCTTCTAGTGGCTGAGTTTGATGTTGATTGGCCAGAGATTGTGAGGACTGCACTCTAGGCACAGAAAAAATGGTGGATTCAGATACTGCTGCCGGTCCATAAACATTAACAAACTCTTTTGGCATACGTTTAGGTCTGCCTGTTGATAAAGCGATACACACAAACTCAGTTCGAGCTGTTAACAATGTTTTTCGATCACCTTGGCGAATAAACTGAAATAGCCGAGTTAACTTTAGTTTGTTGTCACACTGAACAATCCAAGTAGCACAATCAATCAGATCATTGACGTGTGCTGCAGCTAAATAATTGATTTCATGTCGACTAATTGCCATACCTCTGTCTAAAGCTTGATATTGCTCAATTGTTAAGCCTAAATGATTAGAATGCGCCCATGAAGTCGCCTCTAGCTGACTAACGTAGGTCACATTATTGGCATGCTGATAATGATCAATTTGATCAGGTGTGACTTGCCATAAATTTAAAAAAGGATTTGGGAGCTGCCAAGACATAAATTAACTATACATCTGGTAATGGATTAGGTGAATCTGGATTAGCTAACTGTTGCATAATCTCATGTTCTTTATTTACGACGGGAGTGATAAAGTCTTCCACCTTGCCAAGGTTTTTAAAGGATTTAAAGCCTTTTTCAAGAAATTCATGAAGAGCTAAAACTCCTGCCATTTTTGCTGGTTTTCGCGAAATAAATAACAAGCTTGAAATACCTTTCATTTTAACTACATCAGCTAAGTCATTACCCAAGGTGCGGATATAGTCGATTTGTTGTTGTCTGTTAGCAAGGTTATCGCAACTGACATAAGCTTTTGCATAACTATCACGGTTAATCTCGGTATTAAGTAATTGTTTAGCTAAATCAAAATCTAATTCAAAGGATAATGTATTTAAATACAAGGCTGAAGCCAATGACTGCAATGCCTTTTGGGGCAAAAATGTTGACATTTTTGGTACCACGCGGGCTATATCTTGATCGCGCTGGCTAAAATCAGTAGGTCCGTATAGCTCATTAATAAAAAATTCTACAGCGGGTTTAAAACGTTTTTGTTGATACATATGCTGATGGCTTGCCAATAAACGTTTGCATTGCCAAGTTTGTACCGTTCTGATTGTAGTCATTAATTCTGCCTTTTCTGCAATTTCTTGCATGGTACGAATACCGTGTAAATGGCGAATAATTTGTTTGGTACTATCATTCATTGTAGAAAACTCATTTTTTTAAAATTATGTTGCCAAACACATTGGCGTCAATCCAGCCGCGGTTAGAATCACCATCTACCGGTTTGATTTTATGCGAACCCATAAAATGCTCTCGCGTGTCGCTGCCGTCATTGTCACAATAAGCCAACATAAAACCTATTTTTTGCTCAGGTTTCAAAGTGATGGGGAGTATAGGATGAACGTCACTATAATTATTTGGAAATAATTTAACAGCAACTTCCCAAATTATCTTTTCATGATGTTTAAAATGTCGCTGCCAGCGACTTGTTACATGATCATTGTATAAACGAGCCTCTTGATCTTCGCCTAAATCGACCGCCTGGTTATCCAGGGCGATATGATAAGCGAATGCACTGTGATTATATTGGTGATTGCCACCTGATGCATCACTGTCGATGAATATTTCTAAACAATCATCATCCCAGTAATTTACTGTAGGTTCTGCCATTTTATCAAATAATATATCATCAATAATTTCTACTTGAATATACAGATATTGGGCGTCCCATAATATCTTATAGCGCCCTGAAAAATCCTCGGGCTGAGGCTGTGAGCCGGCCATTAAGTAAGCGATGGATTGCCATGTCGCATTATCCCATGCTTGTTCTGCTAGTCCGTCTACTTTGACAGGTGAAGCCGTATGTTTAACGTGTGTGGATTTTGTTTGCGAAAAACCATGTACACAAAATAATATAAAACTAATTAGAATTATTCGAAGCAAAGGTCTTACACCTAATCAAAACTAAAATATGTTAAATATAGCTTGGCGTAATCTTTGTGCGAAAACAATAGGTGAAGCCAAACGCAGAAGCTAAATATTGGACTAACCTGAATTATTCTTGGGTTAATCTCTGACTAAGGCTGCACCTGAAGCCATTTTGTGTATAAAATACATTAATTATAAATATGAATGTGAAGATGAGTCTTAATTTAAACAATATTTTATCCGATAAACAAACACTTTGTTCGCTGTCTTCAGGTGGGCAAATATTATACAACCATCAAGATCTGATTGTATTGTTCAATACGGCTTTTACAAAAAAACAAAATACTGTTTTAGTTAGGGGTGACCACGAACCTATTTATATTCCTGCTAAAAATGCAGCTCAAAATCACCAGGTTGTGTTTGCTCATGGCTACTTTGCAAGTGCATTACATGAAATTGCTCATTGGTGTATTGCCGGCCAAAGAAGGCGTCTTTTAGAAGATTACGGTTATTGGTATAGTCCCGACGGAAGAGACGAAGAACAACAAACTGAATTTGAAAAAGTAGAAGTAAAACCACAAGCTATCGAGTGGGCTTTCTCTTGCGCATCAGGAAAACCTTTTTCAGTCAGCACCGACAACTTAAATGGTGCACCAGTAGATAAGCAAGTTTTTCATCTTGCGGTAAAAAAACAGGTATTAATTTATCTCGAGAGTGGTTTTCCCTCTCGGGCCTCTCACTTTATAGATATATTACATGGGTTTTACCAAACGGTAGAGCTTCGCAAGGAGATGTTTGATGCTTGACCAGCATAAGTCTTGCAGAGTATTTAAGTTGGGTTTACTGATCAATCCTTATGCAGGGATCGGCGGGGCCTTGGCATTAAAGGGTAGTGATGGAGTTGAAATCCGCGAAAAAGCTCTAGCGATGGGAGCAGAAAAAAAAGCGCTAGATAAAACACGTTTGACTCTTGAGCATATTGTATCCATTAAAGATCAAGTGCAAATTTATGTTGCCTCAGGTGAAATGGGTGAAACGTTAGCTAAGACAATGGGTTTCAATTATAGCGTTATTTATCAGCCCATAAACGCGCAAACAGAAAGTCAAGACTCTGAAGCTACAGCGCATGCTTTGTTAGCAGAGCACGTTGATTTGATCTTGTTTGCTGGCGGCGACGGTACCGCGAGAAATGTCTGCCATGTGATTGGTAATTCAGTACCTGTTTTAGGTATCCCCGCGGGCTGTAAAATTCACTCTGCTGTTTATGCTATTACTCCTGCGGCAGCGGGTAGAGTTTTAAAACAAGTTATAAAAGGTGAAATTGTTAGTGTCAGTGACGCTGAGGTCATGGACATTGATGAGGCACTGTTTAGAAAGGGTAGAGTTAATGCCCGTCAATTTGGTGAAATGCAGGTACCCACTGAACTAAGATATATTCAAGCTGTTAAAATGGGTGGTAAAGAGTCAGATGAATTAGTTTTAGCGGATATCGCTGCGCATATTATTGAAATTATTGAGGATAACCCTGAACATTTATTTGTAATGGGATCAGGCTCTACGGTTGAATTTATTATGCAAGAGTTAGGCATCAGAAATACCTTGTTAGGTGTTGATGTAATTAAAAATAAAAAGCTGCTAGCAAGTGATGTCACTGCTCCTGAATTGCTAACAATGACCGCCAAACAAAACTGCAAGTTGGTGTTGACCTTAATTGGTGGGCAAGGACATATTATAGGTCGTGGAAATCAACAGTTGAGTGCTGATTTTCTAAAGCAACTAGGAAAAGACAATATTCTGTTGGTCGCTACTAAAAGTAAACTTCAAAATTTATCAGGTCGCCCTCTAATCGTCGACTCTGGTGATATGCCAACAGATCAACAGCTGTCAGGATTGATCAGTATTATCACTGGTTATCATGACCAAGTGTTATACCCCGTAGCAGATTTACATTCCAAGGAAATAGTTTGACGTTCTCTAATCAGAAACAAGTAGCCAACCAGCAACCACATGAACTCGCATCATTTATTCAGAGAACTGAGCGTTATTTAGACCAAGTAGTAGAGCATGGAAACGATCAACAGTTATTTATTGCAAGTTACTTGCAAGGGCATTTTGCCGTAGTTGCGGGACATTGCCAAGTAAAGCAAATGATACTCATTGAACCATTAGTGGAGCTGATGCATACCAGTTTGTCCAAGGCCTTTGAAAATAAAGAATTGTCTTTGGAAGATCAAGAGCAAGTGCTACGTTTATGGCTTACCTTACAAGTGGGGTAAGGTATAACACAACTTAATGATGAGATTATCATCTGTATGATTACTAAGTTTATGCCCACCATCATCAGTTTTCGCAGGATGCAAAGTTGATGCAAAGTTGATGCAAAGGGTGGTCTGGTAGTTTTTAAAGGTAGTCGATTACAACATCCACCTTCGACGGACATTTTCTTAGGGTCCGTCGCTATTTAGTGCCATCCTCTTGTTATTGGTTTGTACCAAGCCTAGAAACGTATAAAAAAGATAAAAGTTTAATGCAACTATAGCGAAATAAGTCGAGGTTTCTCTGGGTTAATGTGTTGCTGTAAGGTAAATATTTCAAGCTCAATAATAAAAATATTCTGTCTCAATATTACCCCTGTCTGCGGATCAGCCCTCTGATTAAAAATCTATTAGGGTTTAACGCATCCAGTAAATGACTGGATAACGGTAAAGGTTCATTTAATATCTGACTGGTTAATATTTCTGCGCAAAGAGGAGCATTGGTTAACCCCCTTGAACCTAAACCACAAAGCATAAATAAGTTTGCATGATTAACAGGTTGTGGGTAATGATTAGCTGGCAATGCTTTATATAAGTCGTGATATTGTATTAATTGTTTATTGTTATCTGGAACAGCACCCACCATAGGAAGGTGATCAGGGGTACTGCATCTTATGGCAGCTCGGCCATGAACTGTGGGCTGAATATCATCTATCCAATCGCATTTAGCCAGTGCTTGTTGATGCATAGTTAGATTCGTTTGTTGTTCTGTTAATCGATAATCGCATTGCCTATCATCTTTGACATATGTTGACCCCATAGCGTGAGTGCCTCGCCAAGCTGGAGTTAAATACCCTTTATGGCATAAAACTGTGGACAAATTAGCTAGCTCGTTTTGACTGTTAATAGCCTCGACTTGCCCTCTAACTAAACGAAATGGTAACTGTGACATCTGTTCACAATCTACGCTATCACTGCCAGTGGCCATGACCACAACATCAGCCTCAGATTGGCTTCCATCTTGCCAAGTAAGTCGCCATGTGTCGTTTACTCGCACTAGTGAAGTCAATTTTTTATTAATGGCTACGTTTGAGTCCGCCGCTTTGATGAGCCCTGCCACTAGCTCAGGTAGATTAATCCATCCTCCCTGAGGAATATATAGTCCCGGATAGGGTAAGTCTACATTGGCTAATGTTGTTGCTTGTTTTGCGTCAATCCAATGTATCAGTGATTCTGGCCATGCTTGGTTTTCAATTAATTTACGATACCGACCGGCGACTTTGTCATTAAAAGCTAATTGGATAGTGCCACACCATTGATGACTATAATGAATGCCTTGATCGAGTAACTGACGATAGAGTTTACTTGCGTAATTAAATGATAATGCATGGATTTGACTAGCGTGACCTGCTTCTGCATTGAGTTGTGGATAAAAGCCACCTTGAGCGTTACCTGAAGCCCCTTTTGCTAACCCATTATCCTGACAATAAATTGTTGATTTCACCCCTCTTTTGCTCAGCGAATAAGCACAATTTGCTCCAGCTAAACCCCCTCCAATAATGGCAACGTTAGTTTTTTTGTTGTTAATTGTCGCAGGTATCCGCGTATAGAAGGGTAGTCGACTTAGTGCATCCGCAGACTTGTTAATTGTGCCAACTAACATATCTTTTTTGAGACCATGAGCGGGTTGTCTCTGAACTTCAAACCCAGCTTCTTTAAGACCCCGTTTAACATGGCCTGCTGCAGTGAAAGTAGCAAATTGGCATTGATCCTTTGCGAGTAATGCCATGTTTTCAAATAAATGTTGGGTCCACATCTCAGGGTTTTTATGGGGCGAAAATCCATCAAGAAACCAAGTATCGACTAATCCCAAAGGTTTATTTTCAATCTTGGGTAAAACATCATGCACATCACCTAACCATAGATCTAAGATAACTTTACCATCAAGAAAATTCAGGCGATGGCATCCTGCCACAGGTATAGGATATTGCTCAAGTAAAGGCTGTGAATACTTCTTTAACTGTGGGTAAAGCAAAAATATTTTGCTTAAATCAGCATGGTTAATGGGATATTTTTCGATAGAGATAAAATGCAACCTGAACCCTAAATCATCAGTCTGTTTATACATTTCTTCAAAATGTAACATAGTGACCAAAAAATTAAGACCCGTACCAAACCCCGTTTCTGCAATAACAAATTGTTGCTCTTCCCAATTTTCCCATCGTACCAACAATTTGTTGTTTTTAATAAATACATGGGTCGATTCATCGAAGCCCTGCTGATCAGAAAAATAAAGGTCTTCAAATTGTGTGGCAATAGGGGTGCCATTTTCATTAAATCGTATGTTGGCGTTAACAATAGTCAAATTAAGTTAGCTCTAGATAGTCATGGGTGGGAAACAAGGTGTGTTATAGAGTTTAAGGCATGCGCCATTTAACAACAATCACAGTAAACGTTTGCAAGGCTTTGATTTTCAAATTAAGCTAACACGTGTTCGCTCAAAGCAGACCAGTTAGCCGAGCAAAATCATTAGAATATGTATAAATTTTTCCTGAAGGGTTAATCATGAGAAGAGCGGTAATTACTGGACTGGGAATAGTATCCAGCATTGGTAACAACAAAGATGAAGTCACAACCTCTCTAAGAGAAGGTCGTTCGGGTATCACTTTTTCTGAAGAATTTGAGCAAGCGGGTATGCGCAGTCAAGTTTGGGGTAAAGTTAACTTAGACATAAAAGAGCATATTGACCGTAAAACGTTACGCTTCATGGGCGATGCAGCAGGCTATGCATATATTGCTATGCAACAAGCGATTGAAGATTCAAGCTTGACTGATGACATGGTTTCAAACATAAGAACAGGTATTATTGCCGGTTCTGGTGGAGCATCGTCTAAAAACCAAGTCGAAGCAATCGACATTTTGCGCACCAAAGGCGTCAAACGTATTGGGCCATATATGGTCACCCGTTGTATGGGCAGCACAGTTTCAGCTTGCCTTGCCACACCTTTCAAAATAAAAGGTGTGAACTATTCGATTAGTTCGGCTTGTTCAACCAGTGCGCATTGTATTGGTAATGCATTGGAACAAATTCAATTGGGCAAACAAGATATTATTTTTGCCGGTGGTGGTGAAGAACTGCATTACACACTTTCAGCTGAATTTGATGCAATGGGTGCCATGTCAACCAAGTATAATGATGATCCAACCAAAGCATCCCGAACTTACGACACACAGCGAGACGGATTTGTTGGTGCTGGCGGTGGTGGCATGGTGGTTGTCGAAGAGCTTGAACATGCTTTGGCTCGCGGTGCTAAAATTTATGCTGAAATTGTTGGTTACGGTGCTACGTCTGATGGCGCTGATATGGTGGCCCCTTCTGGTGAAGGTGCAGTTCGCTGCATGCAACAAGCGATGCAAGGTTTGAATAAACCTATTGATTATATTAATACCCACGGTACCTCAACACCAGTAGGTGATGTGAAAGAGCTTTGGGCAATTCGTGAGGTGTTTGGCGATATAACGCCTCCACTTAGTGCAACCAAGGCCATGACAGGTCATGCACTCGGTGCCGCAGGTGTAAATGAAGCAATTTATAGTATTCTAATGATGGAAAATGATTTTATTGCCCCATCAATTAACATTGATAACTTAGATGAAAAAGCTGAAGGCATGGATGTGGTGACTGAAACTCGTGAGAGTAAATTAACAACAGTGATGTCAAACAGCTTTGGTTTTGGTGGTACTAATGCCACTTTGGTAATGCAAAAGTATCAAGCTTAAAACTATTCAATAGATAGTAAAATGTCAAAAGCCAGCTTAAGCTGGTTTTTTGCAATTCAAATTTTAAAGTAAGGTCCATTTTAGATGCCAAAATCAAAAACTAATTTATGGCAGGTTTTTAAAAGTGTAGCAGCTAGCGTTTTAGGCGTGCAAAGTGGCGCTAACTATAAAAGTGATTTTGAACAACCGTCATTCGTGCCTTTTGTGATAGTTGGCGTTCTGTTCGTACTGGGGTTGATAGGTATGCTGGTTTTAATTGTTAATCTTGTCCTGTAATTTGTTGCGCAATGAATCGGTGATTCACGCGTACACTGTTAACTCTCATCAATAAATTAATAATCTAAAAACGCGCTAAGATGCAAGGTTAATTGTTCGCCAAATCAGTTTGTAGAGTGGCTCACGAAATAGGCAAAGAATTTTTAATCTATCACTTTTTATTTAGCCAGAAAATATACTCTTAAATCTTCATTACGCTGTTTGATAATTATGAAAACGTGTTGTGTTCTTTCCAGCTGACTTAGCTTGATACAAATAGGTATCGGTTTTTTATGAGTAATCTTCAAGCTACTGATAAGAAGGTGAACTTTTTTGCATGATTATAATGCCCCACTGATATCAGTATTACCTAAAATGTGAATAAACTCTTCTCCGCCATAATGGCAAAAAATGTCACTGGGGCGACGCACGAGCCCTTTTAAAATTTGAGAGACCCTTTTGAGACGATTGTCCCCCTCAACGTGACCATACGTATCATTAAACTTTTTGAAATTATCAATATCGATAATGACTGCACTGATGAGATCTCCTAATCGTATGCATCTTCGCTATTCTCGATCAAGAAACTCATTAAAGGCTCGTCGATTTCCTACCAACGTTAGTGCATTGATATTTGAATTGATACTGGCTTCAATTCTTTGCGTGATATTAGTGTTCTGTAGTAATAAATAATTCTCTTGTTTAAAAATGAAAGAAATACACTTTAGTGCAAATCACCTGTTTTCTTCGGGGCCCTTACAAAGGTATTCAATTTTGACAATTACTTGTTTCTTATTGGCTACGGCTTTAATACCTTGGGCTGTTTTTTTAGCCAATTTACAACCAAATTTAGCGGATTGATCACATACATCAAGATAATTGACGTTAAGCCAGTTAGTGAGTAATTTGTCAGAATTATTATATTCAAAATCAATCCACGCCTTATTTACGAAAAGTATTTTGCCTTGTAAATGAATAATACATAGATGTTCCGGAAGGATACTTAAAATTTACTGCTGTAAGCACGTCTTCAGCTGAAAACATATGTGCTTTCTTTATTTTTTGGTAACGTTGTAAATAGGTTGCGGTGTGAATGTCGAAGTCTAAAAAAGACGTTTTTATTAGCTAATTCAATATCCAAGGTTTTTAACATCATGAACCTTTTGAGCAAAACTTATATCTCGTCAATGGCGCTGAATGACGAATATTAATTTGAATTGAGTGATTTGGTTAATTGTTATCTAACATTGATTAGTTCTTATCAACCAATTGGTCGAAATTTCCTATGATGACTATTTTTAGAGCCTAGATACGTGTAATCATGCTTAAATTTGCCCCAGTTCTTCTAGCGCTCTTTTATTTAAAACAAGTATTTTGCCATACCGTAGGTCAATAATTTTTTCAGCCTGTAGGCTTTGTAATATCTTATTTACCGTCTGTCTTGAACTATGAATAAGTTGTGCCAGAGCATCTTGTGAAATCGATAACACCATTGTTTTAATGTTTTGCTGTTCCTCCAATCCTTGATACATGAGGCTTAGCCTTCTACATAATTGGCCTTTTAATGATAAGCAGCCAGTTTCATCAATTAAACTAAAAGTGGCACGCACCCTTTGACATAGGAGGCGCGTAATACATTGATACCAATCTTGGTGTTCTTTAAGTAATTGTTTAAAAGCGGATTTAGGTACTTTCAATAGTGTTGTTATATCTTCAGCATGAGCATCGTGAGTTCGAGGTTGTCCATCTAATAATGATATCTCACCAAACCAATTGCCGGGCTGTATCCAAGTCAACACTAATTCTTTACCTTCAACAGTGAAATTGCTCACTCGAATACGCCCACTTACAACACAATAAAACCCATCAGCTGAGTCATGTTTTTGATGCAGGATTTGTTGACTATGTAAAACTTTTAATTTTCCTTTTTCAAGTAATTTATCAGCTAAATATTCTGGTAAAGAAGCAAACCAAGCATTTTGTGAAAGGATTTTACGGACTTCATTTGATTGCATAAAACGTCTCAATTGTCATGATGGCGACAGTTTATATCGTGCCTGATAGCTTATTGTAAGTTAATTAATATTCAACTGTGAACAATAAAAATGGTAGCTTCGGTTAAACAACAAGTTAGCGAACAAGAATGGCAAACCCGAGTTGATTTAGCAGCGAGTTACCGCGCCGTTGCTATGTTTGGTTGGGATGATTTAGTTTTTACACACATATCTGCTCGTGTTCCTGGGCCAGAACATCATTTTTTAATTAATCCTTATGGCTTGATGTTTGAAGAAGTCACGGCATCGAGTTTGGTCAAAGTCGACCTGCAAGGTAATAAAGTGATGGGATCAGATTATGAGATTAATCCGGCAGGGTTCACCATTCATAGTGCGGTGCATGAAGCACGTGAGGATGCTCAATGTGTAATGCACTTGCATACCACAGCAGGTATTGCAGTGTCGGCAACTAAACAGGGATTGTTGCCTATCAGTCAACAATCTTTGTTTGCACTCTCCTCCTTGTCTTACCACGACTATGAAGGAGTGGCGCTTAATCCTGATGAGAAAACACGCCTTGTCGCAGATTTAGGTAAAACAAACTTTATGATTTTGCGTAATCATGGCCTTCTCACTTGTGCAGAGACTATTGCGGATGCTTTTTTGTATATGTATCTAATGGAGTGCTCATGTCAAATCCAGCTAAAAGCTCAGGCTAGCGGCCAAGAGTTGATCCCAATACCTTCGCAGATTTTGTTGGGTATTCAGGCCCAAGCAAAACAAGTCACACGTTCTGCTGGCGGAAGCTTGGCATGGCCTGGAATACTGCGTAAATTAGACCGTATCAACCCTGGATATGACCAATAAAAATTGCATCAACTTACCTTCGATAATTACCAAAAACTAGCAAAATCTACTGAGCTATGCGGCCATCGTATAGCTTATTGGGTATCACTAAACTTTGATCAAGATCCTAGTAAAGAAATTATATTGTTCATTCACGGCTTTCCAAGTGCTTCTTGGGATTGGCACTATCAGTGGAAACACCTAGCCGGACAAAACCGTTTACTTAGTTTAGATTTGTTGGGTTTTGGGCTGTCTGATAAACCCACAAATCATCAATATAGTTTGCTTGAACAAGCCGATATTGTGCAGCAATTACTGAGTAAGCTGGGTGTTAAAAAATTTCACGTTTTGGCGCATGACTACGGAGACTCTGTTGCGCAAGAGTTATTGAGTCGGCAAGGACAAACCGATAACCCAGCCAAAATTTTGTCTATCTGTTTTTTAAACGGCGGTTTGTTTGCTTCGCATCACAGACCTCTATTTACTCAGAAATTGCTAAAGAGCTGGCTTGGCGGTTTAGCCAGTTATTTTATGAACAAAGCAAGTTTAAATAAAGGGTTTAACAAAATATTTTCTGCCTGCAGCCAACCTAATGCCAATGAAATAGATATATTATGGCGGTTAATTGAGCATAATAATGGCAAGAAAGTATTACCTAAGTTGTTAAGTTATATTGATGAACGCAAACAATATGGAAAACGTTGGGTAGAAAGTATGATTAACACATCTGTGCCTTTGTATTTTGTTAATGGTGTGCATGACCCTATTTCTGGCCAACATATGCTGGATCATTATAACGATATCATTCCTTTTGCAAGAACTACTGCGTTAGACGTTGGTCATTACCCACAGTTAGAGGCACCAGAAAAAGTATTGTATTTGTATCAGATTTTCTTGAATGAAATAAGAAATTAACTTATGTCTATTAGAAGCTATTTTCGATATTTTTCGAAATCATTAGCTGATGAATATATTTTATTCTGCTTTATCTGGACACTGAGTAAGCACCAGTGTTGTCGAAAACTAAGAGCGAAGTTGACTAAGTTTTTTGTATTTAAAAATATATTCGAAGTACCTCAGTATGCTGTTCATATAATTATTTAATCAAACCATGTTTTAATTCGTTCACACAGTGGCATAATGCCGCCACATTGAGCTTAAGGCTTCTTTCATGAAAATTTATTACGAAGACAGTATGCCCTATGCGGCAGAGTTTTTTTCTGAACTCGGAGAGTGTGAAGTCTTTTCTCACAAGACCGTTAACGCTGATATATTGGCCGATGCTGATGTGTTATTAGTTCGCTCTACCACCAAGGTCAACCAACAACTGTTAGCTAGAAACAAGCAAGTTCAATTTGTGGCAACCGCAACGGCGGGAACAGATCATATAGATAAAAATTATCTGGCTAGTCAAAACATTCCCTTCATTTCGGCAGGTGGCTGTAATTCGGTTGCTGTGGCGGAATACGTGTTAAGTGCGATGTTGGTCATGAGTAAAAGGCTTAACTGGCAATTGGTGGACAAAACAGTAGGTATTGTTGGCGCAGGCCATGTTGGTAGTGCTTTATCCAGAGTATTGACTGTTTTGGGGATTAATCATAAGTTATGCGACCCCCCTTTAGCTGACGCGGGTGACGCGCGAGACTTTGTATCAATGAATGATATAATGCAGTGTGATGTCATTTCCTTGCATGTTCCTTGGGTTAAGGATGGGCCTTACCCTACACAACATTTATTTGATAAAGCGCGACTGGCAGCACTTAAAGATAGTCAGATTTTGATCAATGCATGTCGAGGAGAGGTGATCAATAATCAAGCCGCTTTAGCGCTCTTTGAGCAAGGTAATTCGCTGAATTTAGTGCTTGATGTATGGGAGAACGAACCTAATATCAATCTTGATTTAATTCCACACACTGCCTTGGCTACTGCGCACATCGCAGGTCATACCATAGAAGGCAAAGCTAGAGGAACAGAAATGCTTTATTTGGCTTTATGCAAACACTTAGGCATACAAGCTAAAAAGAAATTATCTGATTACTTACCCAAGGCAGAATCAAGCCAAATAAAAATAACTGAAAAACAAGATTTTTGGCAAGTGTTCTACCTGTTAGCATTAGATGTGTATAACATTGAGAAAGATGATCAATATTTCAGAGCCAATATGCAAAGCGCCGACCAGTTTAGATATATCCGAAAACACTATCCTATAAGAAGAGAATTTTCTGCAATCGCGCTAAACACTGGAAATTTTGCTAATTCGAAGGCAATCTACGACGTTGGATTTTTGCCCGCCATATAGGCGTGTCATTTAACTCAATGTAACCCATACTTTAAATTTTTAGGAGTAAAAAAACTATGTCTCGGGCCTTTGATGTCGCCGTGTTGGGCGCTACTGGATTAGTAGGACAACACATGATCGAAATCCTTGAAGAAAGAGGTTTTCCGGTCAATAAACTTTATCCGTTAGCCAGCGCACGATCTGCTGGTGGAAAGGTGACCTTTAAGGGTAATGAGATTACCGTTTTAGATGCTGATGAATTTGATTGGAGTCAAGTACAGCTTGGCTTCTTTTCTGCCGGTGGCAGTGTCTCTGAAAAATTCGCACCTATTGCAGCCGAAGCGGGCTGTGTGGTTATCGACAATACTTCTCAATATCGCTACGATGCAGATATTCCGTTGATTGTCCCTGAAGTGAATCCTCAAGCATTAGCTGATTTTCGTAATCGTAATATTATCGCCAATCCTAACTGTTCTACTATTCAGATGCTGGTAGCTTTAAAACCTATTCATGATGCAGTAGGCATTGAGCGTATTAATGTCTGCACTTACCAGTCTGTGTCTGGCGGTGGTAAAGCGGCAATTGACGAGTTAGCTCATCAAACAGCGGCGTTGTTAAGCGGCAAAGAGGTGAAAACTGAAGCTTTTAGTCGCCAGATCGCCTTCAATGTTATCCCCCAAATCGATGTGTTCATGGATAACGATTACACTAAAGAAGAAATGAAGATGGTGTGGGAAACTAAAAAAATCATGGGTGATGACACTATTTTAGTGAATGCGACGGCAGTCAGAGTGCCAGTATTTTATGGTCATGGTGAAGCCATTCACCTCGAAACGCGCACTCCAATTGATGCTGAAGATGTAAAAGATTTACTAGCTAATGCTCCGGGTATTGTGTTGCACAGGGAAAAAGAAGAATTTCCGACTCAGGTAAGCAGCGCTAGTGGTAATGATAATGTTCATGTAGGTCGAGTCAGAAACGATATTTCCCATCCTAACGGAATTAATTTATGGGTAGTGTCAGACAATGTTCGCAAAGGCGCTGCTACAAATAGTGTGCAGATTGCTGAAGTGCTTATCCGAGATTACATGTAGATTAATATTGATGAGGGTCATATGCATGCCCTCATTATTTTTTTCTTGTTGCCGATGAAGATATAATTTTTTTAAATTAGTTCGTCATTCTAGACCTAACAGGCCAACTGGTTTATATTTGTTTTGAATATTTCTGTGCAGTATTCAAACTTGGAATACGTCTTGCTTTCCACTTTAAACGAGTGGTTCAAAAGCCAGTAAAATGACACAGTGTGAAATTGCATCACCTGTTTTGTCAAATAAACACTTTATTTATGCTTACAGAAACACCACCGATACAATGTAAGAAATTGAGTTGCGGATTGTCGCAGCATCAAACATAACTAAGGCTGATATTTTGGGACAAAGAGAAACTATATGAATTTGCGAATGATAGCCGTGCAGCTTTTAATTGTACTAATACTTATCACTGCTATTCCCGCTGCCAATTCTCAACAGGGAAATTTAAGAGGTCCTAAAAGCGCAACACCGAAATACTTTGAGCCACAGCAGCAATTTCAAGGAGGAATTCGATCCAGAATATATGGTCCAATAACTTCTTCAGATACCTTGTGGCAAATTTCCCAGAATTATCGTCCAAATAGTTCCCTTTCTGTTTATCAGGTAATGCAAGCTATATTCGAGCTTAACCC
>NZ_CAJXPA010000003.1 GCF_913058035.1 uncultured Paraglaciecola sp.
ATATGGAAATAGGCTCCGCCACATTAAGGTAAAAACATTTTCACTTAATTATTTATTTAAACTACCAATAACGATTCGTCCAAGATAAAAAATATTGAATTCCTAGTGGTAGCATCTACGATAAAAGATTCTACATTCTCATCTATGCCATTTGAAATAGTATTAGCTTCAGAATCTGCTTTACTGTTCGTTCAATTCTCTGATTTTTTACAAGCTATTAAGCGTCAATATACAAAATGCATATTTGAAGTGCTGCATGCTCGAGTTTCTCAGCTACGTGTTGCTTTGAGGCGTTTTTCTGTGTGGTAAGAACTTTCAGACATAATATTAAAATATAAGATTATCCTGTTTTAACAACTTCTCAGCCTAGTTTGTAACGTTGGCTTCTTATTTATCTTCTTAATTTGGTATTTTCTAGTTTAGGACATTTTTTATAACGGTGTGTTTGCCGATAAAAGCCATTACGTGCCTATCAAAATTCTAACCTTATACACCATCGTTATGCGGCTGTTGCGCAGCTCTTCAAATGAAGTATCCACGCTAACAATTCGCAAATTACCCTTTAAAGGTTTTATAATATCTAACAATATGTCCCTGTAACGAACCTGCAGCTATAACTATTTTGCTCCCTCATTGATTATTTGGCTGAATACGGTGTATAAATTTTGTTACTTTTTGTTAATTTTTGTTTCTGATGTTGTGCATATCTAAGTCAAGGTAATAGGCGAGTGTGACACCAGACAAGCACATTGTTATAGGTATAATTAATCAAAATGAAAATTTCGTAAAAGTGGATATTATCTTTGATAATCATAAGTGATATCTCATTTTTGCGTCATTGGGCAATTATTTAGGGCTATTAGTAATAGATAAAAATCAATTTTGTCGCTTATAGTGGGCACTTGAGTAGGTTAAGTTACTTTTTTTATGCAATAATTTCAGTGTCATTTTTTTAAAGCCATAATTTATGTCCGAAAATAATAACATTCAGCAATATCCATTTCTTCAAAATGTGATTGGAATAGAACAAATTCTTAGTATGTTTGATCTACTAACTGATGTGATCTTTTGGATCAAAGACACTAAAAGTCAGGTGGTCTATGCTAATCGTCGGTTTGTTGAGCATATCGGTATGCATACCCTCAGCCAAGTAATTGGTAAGTCAGACTTAGCTTTTTTCCCACCACATATTGCCAAACAATTTATCACTGATGATCAAAGTGTGATGAGCGGTAATGTGATCACTGACCGACTAGAATTAAACATACTTAAGTTAGGTGAGTTTGCTTGGTTTTGTACTTCGAAAAGACCTTTATTTGATAGTCAAAATAATATTATCGGTTCTTATGGATTTACCCGTTTATTATCTAAGGCATCTCAGGTCTTATCTAGCATCGATGCCATAAAGGCACCAGTAGAGTATGTCCGCGAAAATTTCCATCGAGACTTGAGAATTGAAGATTTAGCTAAACTTGCCTTTATATCGGTCAGTGCTCTTGAAAGACGCTTTAAAAAGTATTTGTTTAAAACACCTAAACAATTCATCAATGAGATTCGTTTAGAAAATGCGCGCAGAATGTTAATCGAAACACGTTTACCGATTGCTGATGTTGCTTATCGATGTGGTTTTTCTGAGCATAGTTATTTCAGCCGACAGTTTCGTTTAATGTTTGGTACTTTACCGTCTCAATTGAGAGAAAATATGCAGCAAAATACAGTTGATAGTGTGCCAATTTAACTGTTCGGGGTCATACCAGCTTGTCAAATAATTGTGGATTTCGCTGACAACATTAACCAGTATGATGTAGAAAGTTTAAGAGTAATTGAACAGCTGCATGCCAATCAAGTTCTGGTTCACGTAATAGGTATCTGGAGCGGTCGAGGTGTGTCAAAAACATACTATGCTATACGCCCACCCTTTCTGATAGGGCTAGCGATTATGCCGCATTTTATTCCTCAAGATAGAGTTTCGTTGCGAATATCGGGGTTATATATGACAGTTACCTCAGTTTTGCCATAACTTGATATCAATATTTAGAAATGCTGGCTGAATAACCCCCACTCTAATGGGCTAAGTGACTTTGGCTTATAAAGTTAGACGCTTATTTGGAAAAGCTTCTAACTTGAAGTGAAAATAAAAAGCCACTATATCTGTGGCTTAATTTCTATGATTAATAATTTTAAGTATGATCTAGAAAGGGATATCATCATCAAAATCAAAATCTGGTTCAGCCATAGGTGCTTGCTGGCTTGGCGCTTGGTTGAAGCCTTGATTTTGTTGTTGTGGAGCACCTTGAGCGGGTGGTTTTTGATACTGCTGACCTTGCTGAGGTGGTTGTTGATAACCTTGATTCTGCTGTGGTGCTGCCGCAGGACGCTGTTGTCCTTGAAAACCACCTTCAGACTGACCTCCACTCTTGCCACCTAACATCTGCATAACGCCATTGAACGGGTCTAAAACGATCTCTGTGGTGAACTGGTCCTGACCTTCTTTGTTCTGCCATTTACGTGTTTGTAATTTACCTTCGATGTAGATTTGGCTGCCTTTACGTAAATATTCACCTGCGATTTCTGCTAGTTTTCCAAATATAGATACGCGATGCCATTCAGTTTTTTCCTGAACTTGCCCACTTTGGTCCTTCCAGCTTTCTGATGTGGCTAGAGCTAAATTGGCAACTGCTTTACCATTGGGGGTATATCTTACTTCGGGGTCTTTACCCAAATTACCTACTAAAATAACTTTATTTACACCTTTGCTTGCCATCTTTCCTCCTAATTATTCTTTTATGTTCAGCACAAGTCGAGCTTGTTGAATATCGAAATGTTGCTCTGCCTTTAAGTACATAACCTGTTCATCCGGAACAACCGTTATATCCACTACGCCTTTCAATTCAGAAAGCTGTTGTAAAGCCAGACTTGTTGTTTGTTTACTTATTTTAAGTGTATAACGTTTTAGCCTGTTAGTCGCGTTCAAACCTTTAATCAACACCAACCAAATACAACATAAAACACTGGCGAGAACAAATACCCATTGAATGCCTAAAAGTTCGCTGATACTGCCAGATAACACACCACCTATAAAAGCACCAAAAAATTGGAAACTGGCATAAATACCCATTGCAGAGCCTTTTTTACCAGCAGGAGCAATGTTCGAGACCATCGCTGGAAAGTTCGCCTCTAAGTAATTGAAGCAAGTGAAAAATAAGCTAATGAGCAGTATCAAATAAAGCAGTGAATTTTGACTAAAAACCATACATAAGAACACCGCAGCTAGACCGCCTACACTGATTTGCATAACTGCATTTTTATATTTTGATGCTGCAGCCATTAATCCAAGTAATCCAATGACTGAAGCAACTAATACTACTAAATAGGCTTGCCAATGTTTAGCCAGGGGCCAGTTTAAATCTACCAATAGCAATGGGATTTGCACAAAAAGTAAAGTGATTAACATGTGTAAAAACAACACACTGATATTCAAACGAGCTAAATCAGAATGTGAAACTAAACTTTTCAAATCTTGGATCACAGGTAATGTATCGCCTATTGGTGCAATGTTTTTTGCATTTGGGACGACAAATATTACCAGAAAGACACATAAAAAAGCCAATACGCCTGTGAGTAAAAAAATACCACTAAGGCCAAATTTAGCGGCAATGACAGGTCCAATTAAAAGTGCTAAATAAAATGAAAAACCAATGGAAATACCAATTACCGCCATGACCTTTGGACGTTGCTTTTCTCGGCTTAAATCGCCAGCTAAGGCCATAATAGCGCCTGCAATAGCGCCAGCACCTTGCAAAAACCTGCCTATAACCACCCAAACTAAAGTGTCTGCAGTCGCGGCAACCATACTGCCAATAGCAAAAATAAGTAATCCACCAATGATGATAGGTTTACGGCCAATTTTGTCAGATAATACCCCCATAGGAATTTGTAATAGGGCTTGTGTCAGGCCATAACCGCCTATTGCTAGACCGACTAAGAAAGCCGAATAATCAGGATATTCTTTGGCGCTGATGGCCAATACGGGCATTACCATAAACAAGCCAAGCATCCGAAGTACATAGACAAAGGCAAGAGAAAAGGCGCTGCGAAGTTCGGTAGAATTCAAAGTAGAAAGTATCTAATAAAAGTAAAATAATGCAGCTATAACATCGTAACAGTCTAACATTTTTTTAATGACACACACAATTGCCGTTGCGTCGTATTATTTTTTTGCCTTGTTTTTAACTTATTTCTAAAGATGGTTTTTGAATCACTTTTCGTCGATGTATTTAAAGTATTTCAGATAAGTTTTATTATTCTGATTGTAATAAAACGATTCTCAAAGTCCTAGTTTTACTGAGGTATAAAACTGAGCTGAGACAGCTTGTTTATATCTCGTTGTAAGTTAGCGTATTAAAGCACAATAAAAAACAATCCTTTATGCATGGATATTGTCAAAAAAATTCAACTTTATACTATGTATTTTAATTACTGGCGAATCGATTGCTGCTTTAGCACCATTTAAGCTTAATTTGGAGTATAAACTTGCTCTATTAACTTAATGCCCGTAGTGACTATTTGCAGAGTGTGTAATAATTGTTCTTTTGCGGCGCAACTGGTTACTAATGGATAGAATAGAAGTACGTGGGGCTCGAACTCACAACCTGAAAAACATCAATTTAGATATCCCCAGAGACAAACTGACTGTGATCACAGGTTTGTCAGGTTCAGGTAAATCTTCCTTGGCTTTCGACACTTTGTATGCGGAAGGGCAAAGACGTTATGTAGAGTCGCTTTCTGCTTACGCTCGCCAGTTTTTATCCATGATGGAAAAGCCAGATGTGGATCATATTGAAGGTCTATCTCCAGCTATTTCTATTGAGCAAAAGTCTACCTCGCATAATCCACGATCTACCGTTGGCACCATCACAGAAATTTATGATTATTTACGTTTGTTATATGCTCGGGTAGGAGAGCCTCGATGCCCTGAGCATCATGTGCCACTAGATGCGCAAACGATCGATCAGATGGTTGACCGGGTGTTAGATATGCCGGCTGATGTTAAATTAATGTTGCTTGCCCCAGTGGTGCAAGACCGAAAAGGTGAACATCTTAAGACTCTGGAGAATCTTGCTGCGCAAGGATTTATTCGTGCAAGAATAGATGGCAATGTATGTGATTTATCAGATCCGCCGGACCTCGACTTACATAAAAAACATACCATCGAAGTGGTTGTCGACCGTTTCACAGTGCGTGAAGATTTGAAACTACGCTTGTCAGAGTCTTTTGAAACAGCTTTAAACTTATCAGGTGGTACGGCAAAAGTTGCCTTTATGGATGAGCCTGACAAACAGGTTATGGTGTTTTCTTCTAATTTTGCTTGTCCACACTGCGGTTACAGCATGGCTGAGTTAGAGCCGCGTTTGTTTTCTTTTAACAATCCAGCTGGAGCCTGCCAGAGTTGTGATGGTTTGGGTACTAGACAGTTTTTTGACCCACATCGTATTATTGCTAACGCAGAAATTAGTTTGTCTGGTGGCGCCATTCGCGGTTGGGACAAGCGTAGTTATTATTATTTCCAAATGTTGCAAGCAGTTGCCGATCACTACAAATTTGATTTGACTTTACCATTTGCAGAGTTAGATGACGAATCCAAGGATATAGTATTAAACGGCAGCAGAGGAACATCGTTAAAGTTTAAATATATTAACGATCGCGGCGATATTATGGAACGCAAACATCCCTTCGAAGGAATTATCCCGAATATGGAGCGGCGTTACAAAGAGACCGAATCGAATGCCGTACGTGATGAGTTATCTAAGTATCTTAGTCAACAACATTGTTCTAGTTGTTCTGGTAGTCGCCTTAGATTAGAGGCTAGAAACGTGTTTATTGGCGAAACACCATTAAATGTTATCACTGATATGTCGATTGCCGGTGCTTTGGATTTTTTTGCTCACCTTAGCCTTACTGGAAAACGCTTAAAAATTGCAGAAAAAATCTTTAAAGAAATCAATGATAGATTAACCTTCTTAGTTAACGTGGGGCTAAATTATCTATCCCTTTCACGCAGTGCAGATACACTTTCTGGCGGTGAAGCTCAGCGAATTAGGTTAGCTAGTCAAATAGGTGCTGGTCTAGTAGGTGTCATGTATGTGCTCGACGAACCTTCTATTGGGTTACATCAACGAGACAACGCGAGGTTACTTGAGACTCTTGTTCACTTACGTGACTTAGGTAACACTGTAATTGTGGTTGAGCATGATGAGGATGCCATTCGAGCTGCTGACTTTGTATTAGATATCGGCCCTGGTGCTGGTATTCACGGTGGGGAAATTGTAGCTCAAGGTACCATCGAGGATATAAAAAATAGTGAACGTTCAATAACAGGCATGTATTTGTCTGGTAGAGAAAGAATCGAAATACCTGCCAAACGTACCGAAATTGACCAGGATAAGTGGGTGGTGTTAACCGGTGCTACTGGAAACAACTTACAAGACGTCACGTTTAGAGCGCCATTAGGATTAATGACTTGCGTAACAGGGGTTTCTGGTTCAGGCAAATCTACTTTAATAAACGATACCTTTTATCGTATCGCACATAGAGAATTGAATGGCGCGACCACAGGGGAGCCTGCTCCGTATAAAACCATCACAGGTATGGAGTTTATGGATAAGGTTGTGGATATCGACCAAAGCCCTATTGGTCGAACACCACGCTCAAATCCAGCGACTTATGCAGGCATTTTTACGCCTGTACGGGAATTATTTGCGGGTACACATGAAGCCAGATCACGTGGCTATAAACCCGGACGTTTTAGTTTCAACGTTAAAGGCGGACGTTGTGAAGCTTGTCAAGGCGATGGTGTCATCAAGGTTGAAATGCACTTTTTACCTGACGTATATGTGCCTTGTGATATATGTAAAAGCAAACGTTACAATCGTGAAACATTAGAAATTTTATATAAAGGCCTGAATATTCATCAAGTACTAGATATGACAGTAGAAGAGGCACGACCTTTCTTCGATGTTATACCTGCTATTGCACGAAAATTACAAACTCTAATGGATGTAGGTTTGTCGTATGTTCGGTTAGGCCAAGCTGCAACGACTCTGTCAGGCGGTGAAGCACAGCGTGTAAAGTTAGCTAAAGAGTTATCCAAACGTGATACGGGTCAAACCTTGTATATTTTGGATGAACCCACTACAGGTCTACATTTTCATGATATTAAACAGCTATTAGAAGTCTTGCACAGGCTGCGTGACCACGGTAATACAGTGATAGTCATTGAACATAATTTAGATGTGATCAAAACAGCAGACTGGGTAGTGGATCTTGGTCCTGAAGGTGGCTCTGGTGGTGGGCAGATTGTTGCTCAAGGAACTCCTGAAGATATTTGTAATGTGAAAGAATCTCATACTGCACGTTTCCTCAAACCACTACTACAAAAATAGAGGTTTTATTGTATGTACAGTGAAGAATTT
This sequence comes from uncultured Paraglaciecola sp., assembly GCF_913058035.1. Taxonomy (GTDB): domain Bacteria; phylum Pseudomonadota; class Gammaproteobacteria; order Enterobacterales; family Alteromonadaceae; genus Paraglaciecola. The sequence continues at coordinate 7,473 of NZ_CAJXPA010000003.1, forward strand.
AATGTCCGCTTTTACGAGACTGATGCATTAGCTCACGTGAGTAATACCGTCCTAGTAGGTTGGTTTGAAACAGGTCGTGAGCCGCTTTTTAAATTATTCACCCCTGAATTGGATCTTCAAAACTGGCCACTTATTCTGGCCAGTTATAAAGTTGATTTTTTAGAGCAGATTTATTATGGGCAAAAAGTGCAAGTTAAAACTTACATTAGCCGAATAGGAACGAGCTCTTTTGATGTTTATCAGGAGCTGTGGCAGAAGCAAAAAAAATGCGCAACTGGCACTACCACTCTAGTACATTTTGATTTTCAGACAAAAAAAGCTGTTGCGATAAACGAAAAAATAAGAGCGATACTTTTGGAGAATGGTTACCCGGAGTAAAATTAGTGTCAAAACGCACAAAAAAACGCAACTGCAGTTTTTTGTGCGTTGATTTAGCCATGCAGCTTAGGTTTTCTGGCCTTAATATCTAAATGTGCAAGCAAGATGGCTTTTATGGTAATTATCAATATATAGCCGAATTTTTAACCTTCATATGGACTCACACTTATTCCCGACAAGGAATATCCTACTGTCGCCAAATCACCTTTCCATCCTGTAGTCGTTAAAGTGCCGGTCACCCATACAGCGTCGTATAGATCATCTATTGGTACTGCTGTAGCAAACTGCACGTAAACTATTTGATTGGCTGGTGGAGGTGGTACATGAATACAAGCGCCAAAATAAGGTACGAGTAAAAATTCACTGCTCGTTTCGTTGTCGCCCTCAAGAGGTACAACAAATCCTGGTATTCTTACCAGTTTACCATTTAGGCTCTGAATTACAGGAGCATCTAGTCCCATTTGCAGCATGCTACCGTCATGACTCAAAGGCATGTCGGGAGTCTGATAATCTGGAGGTACCATATCTTCCCAAAAAAGCTCCAGTGGCTCTTTGGCTAACGTTATCTGACTGAACAAGAACGTTATCAAACATAGTGTATTAACAATTTTTATCATGATTTTTTTATTAGCCTGAGTTGGGTTGACCTAATATAAAGAATATTCACTTATGCCATACTTAGACAATAGTGTTGAGGATATTCAACGCTAAGATAAGTATTAAAACGCAGAATCAGTATCGATATAAATTACCATATTAAGCAGACTAAACCACAATATATCCAGCAACGATGAGGTTATAACCCTTGTAGTATGGTTGATATTGAAGCCTACATCTAAGTCCTTCTGACCCGCAAACTGTTTGAAATTGGCCCTTACTAAAACCTTGGAAGTAAGTTGTCAGTTATGTAGACGTTAAAGCTGTACCCGTGGGTTCTAACTTTTGACAAGTAAGCAACTAAAAGACTTTTTCAAATACAAAAAAACCGGTACATACCGGCTCCTATAATTTTGTTAATACCTAAAAAGTGTTAAAAGGCAGGCTTTTTTTCTTCTGCTTCATATAATTTGACACTGTTGACCAGTTCGGCTTTAGCCGATGCTGCATCTTCCCAGCCTTCTATTTTTACCCATTTGTTAGGTTCCAAGTCTTTATAATGTTCAAAGAAATGTTGAATTTGATGTTTAGTCAGCTCAGGGATGTGATCTATGTCAGTAATGCCACGATAAATTGTTGATAACTTATCAGCAGGTACTGCAAGAATTTTTGCATCGATACCCGACTCATCAGTCATTTTTAGTACACCTACAGGGCGGCACTTTATAACTGAACCAGCTAAAAGCGGAAAGGGAGTCATAACTAACACATCAGCCGGGTCACCGTCTTCGGATAAGGTGTGTGGGACATACCCGTAGTTAGTCGGGTAATGCATACAAGTCGCCATAAAACGGTCGACAAATATAGCGCCAGATTCTTTGTCTACTTCATATTTAACAGGGTCAGAGTGGGCAGGAATTTCGATTATTACATTTATTTCTTCTGGCAAGTTTTTACCAGCGGGTACTGCGTTAAGGCTCATAGTAATACCTAAAGTTGAAGAATTTTATTTGGAAATATTATAGTGCTTAGAGACACAAGATGAAACTCACCCAAGTGATTAAAACCCAGACTATGTACAATTATTGATTAAAACTTGAACTAAAGATAAATATCTCGTTATAGTTGTACTGAAAATGTAAAATAATTGTAAATAAAACAATAAAGTAGCCACGACTCATGAATGTTGCAGTAATGAGAAATTGGCATAAATGGTTTACCAAATGGATCCACTCTTGAACATTGTCGAAACTTTTAAATCTGAATTGTTGAATCGGAATTGTTAGATCGGAATTGTTAGATCGGAATTGTTAGATCGGAATTGTTAAAGAGTGTCTGTTTTGTGACATTGTTACATTAACGTTGGGGATTTTTATGAATGAACTATTCTATTTGCCGCCTATCTTGGGATTGGCTGGCTTAATGAGCGCCTTTGTTATCTATATTACTATTAAAAAATCACCTGTTTCTAATCCAGCTATTATCAAAATAGGTGATGCCATACATTCAGGTGCGATGGTGTTTATGCACCGAGAGTATAAAATGTTGTTCCTTTTTGCCTTAGTGGTGGGGATCGCTTTATATTTTTCATTGGGTCAGTTCACTACTATAGCGTTTGTCGCAGGCGCCTTATGTTCAGCTTTTGCAGGTTACATGGGTATGTTTACTGCGACTAAAGCGAATGTTCGCACCACCCAAGCCGCTCATGACGAGGGTCCGGCGGCTGCTCTAACTATCGCTTTTATGGGCGGTTCTGTGATGGGGCTATGTGTTGCATCTATGGGACTTTTGGGTTTAGGTTCACTATATTGGCTCTTTGGCGGTGACCCTAGTACTACTCACGTTATTCATGGTTTCGGTATGGGGGCTTCTATTGTTGCTTTATTTTCTCGAGTAGGGGGAGGTATTTTCACTAAAAGCGCTGACGTTGGTGCTGATTTAGTTGGTAAAATTGAAGCTGGTATCCCGGAGGATGACCCACGTAACCCGGGTGTTATTGCTGATAATGTGGGTGATAACGTGGGTGATGTGGCAGGCATGGGTTCAGATATATTTGAGTCTTATTGCGGCTCAATGATCGCCACTATTGCCATTGCATCAACTATGGCTTTAGGTGCGCTAGGTAGTCGAGAATCTCTAATGTTCTTGCCACTGGCTTTAGCATCAACTGGCCTATTATGTTCAGTTGCAGGCATCGTAATGGTGAAATTTTTATCAGCGAGCAAACCAGAGGTCGCTTTGCGTGCTGGAACTATGTCAGCAGCGGTGATTTTCATTGCCGCAGCTTATTTTGTGGTTGCCAAACTAGGTGTGAGCGAGCAAGTGTGGTGGGCGGTCGTTGCCGGTGCAGTGGGTGGAATTATTATTGGCTTAGTGACCGAATATTACACCGCTTCTACACCTGTACGTAAAATAGCCAAAGCAGGAGAGACGGGTCCTGCTACCGTTATGATCACAGGTTTGGCGGTGGGAATGCAATCGGTTGTTATTCCAGTGCTTACCATATGTGCGATTATTTATGCTTCGACTCAACTATCAGGTCTGTATGGTGTAGGTATTGCTGCTGTTGGTATGTTAGCAACTGTAGGTATTACTATGGCAATTGATGCTTATGGGCCTGTTGCCGACAATGCTGGTGGTATAGCTGAAATGGCGGGTTTGGGAGAAGAAACCCGTGCCATTACTGACTCGCTTGATGAGCTAGGGAATACTACCGCGGCTATTGGGAAAGGTTTCGCTATAGGAGCTGCTGCTCTTGCTGCCTTGGCTATCATTGCTGCTTTTATAGAAACCTTAGTGAACAAGTACCCTGACTTCACTTTGAACTTGGGTAATCCCATGGTATTAATTGGACTCTTTATTGGCGGCTTACTGCCATTTTTAATTGCCTCTATCACGATGACTGCTGTGGGTGATGCTGCATTTGAAATGATCCAAGAAATACGTCGTCAATTTAGAGAGATTGAAGGCCTAATGGAAGGCACCGCTGAGCCTGATAATGCACGTTGTATCGATATTGCCACTCAGGCTGCACTGAAAAAAATGATTTTACCGGGTGTGATTGCTGTTGGTGTGCCTCCTTTAATAGGTTTTGGTTTAGGTGCACATGCCTTAGGCGGTATGTTAGGTGGAGCATTGCTGGGTTGTGTATTACTTGCGTTGATGATGGCTAATGCTGGTGGAGCTTGGGATAACGCCAAAAAATATGTTGAAAAAGGTAACTTAGGTGGAAAAGGATCTGATACTCATGCAGCTGTGGTTGTGGGAGACACAGTAGGCGACCCATTTAAAGATACATCTGGACCCTCTATGAATATTTTGATCAATGTGATGGCTATAGTGAGCTTGGTCATAGCACCACTGTTGTAGAACTTTATAATGATAAGGGGCAAAATATAGCTATTTAGCTCCTTATTTTTTTATTCAAATTTCAAAATGATTCTCAGCTATTCGTATGCACCAAACAATATTATATTTTTTAGAAACAAAGTAATAAGTCGTAAATTTGATGCCTTTTACCTCGAAAAAGCATTATCAAGGCAAGAAGAAATTGATAAAAAAACATTGAAAATGTCATTTAATATTTTGTCTTTGTGCGTGTCAGTGTTGACAATATTAGCATCTGCATCGTGATCACCAAAGCAGACTCAAGTTACGTCACAACTTGAACAAACCATCAGCTAAACAGAATCTAGAAAAGTGAGTTAAGTATTTTTCTGTAATGTTTGAATAAGACTATAAACGTTCACCTCATAGACAAAGCTACTTAGATTACAAATAGGATTACAAATAGGATTACAATAAATGGAATGATATTTCATAAGCGACACAAGATGAAACTCGGCTGATACAAGAGAAACGTTTAGCCGATTTATAAAAATTGATTTGTGTCAATTGAATATCTAAGAAAAGTTAGGTGATAATGTGCCTAATGCTGATATTCAGCGGTGTCTAATGAGTGATGAATTTCGACACCACATCTCTGTTATGCATTAACTTCGTGCCTTTCATATTATGGTGCCAAGTTACCAGATGTAATCTTTGGCTTATCATGAAGATATACTAGGACATCATATGCAACGTGCAGTTTCTCAACAACTGGAAGGGATCCCTAAGTTTCAAAAATATGTATCTTTTAGTGCTTACACTGAAGGCTGGGGTTCATATTTTGAAGAGCTAGCAGAAGATATGGGGTTTTATCAAGATCCCTTTTAGACTTTGGCCGTCTTGCTATGGAGTTATGGCGAACTTGCCGTCTAGTGGTGGATACGGTTATTCGCGTTAAAAAATGGAGCCGAGAAAAAGCTATGACTCATTTGATTGAAAATACGCCGAGTCCAAAAAATGACTCAGTTAGAGCAATCGAACGTTGTATTGCTATGCCAGGACAAGCAACCGCTCATTTAATAGGAAAATTAAAAATCATGGAACTACAAACCCAAGCCTAATAAACCTTAGGTGAAAAGTTCGATATCCAAGACTTTCATCATGAGATATTAAAAGATGGCTCGGTTCCCTTCAATATTCTTTAGGATAAAGTACTCAATTGGATCATGTTAGAAAAATAAATAAAGCTTAAGTCTAAAAAAGGTGAGCGCTAGGCTCACCTTTTTTATCAATGTTCAATTATTTACTTACTTATAATAACTCAGACAGGTTTCTACCTCTTCTTTTGAGCCAATCAACACTGGGACACGTTGATGAATTTCGGTGGGCATGACCTCCATAATTCGACCTGTACCAGTATTGGCTAGACCACCTGCTTGCTCAACTAAAAATGCCATTGGGTTCGCTTCATATAATAAACGTAATTTACCTGCTTTACTCGGATCGCGTTTGTCGTAAGGGTACATAAAAATACCACCACGAGATAACACTCTGTGAATATCACCTACCATTGCAGCAACCCAACGCATGTTGTAATCTTTTTCTCTTGGACCCTCAGTACCAGCTAATAAATCGTTAATGTATGCTTGGACGGGGGCTTCCCAATGACGTTGGTTCGATGCATTAATCGAATATTCAGCGGTTTGTACTGGCACTTTTACATTAGGAGTTGTCAACAAAAAACCGCCATGGGTTTTATCTAATGTATAAAGATGTGTACCACGACCGGTCGTCAAGGCAAGCATAGCGGAAGGGCCATAAAGTACATAACCGGCTGCTACTATCTGTGTTCCAGGCTGTAAAAAAGCTGATGGATCATCGGAGTCCATCCATTGTGGAGCGTGAGTAATAGAAAAAATAGTACCGATGAGGCTATTAATATCAGTATTTGACGAGCCATCAAGAGGATCAAAACTTACTAGGTAATTACCATTTGGATTACAAGGGACAACGTCATCTTCTTCCTCTGAGGATATCGCTTTTACATAGCCTGATTCACTAAGAATATCTTTGAGGATTTGATTAGAAATCACATCTAATTTCTTCTGTGTTTCGCCTTGTACGTTTTCACTTAATGTTGAACCCAAAACACCTGCTAATGCACCTTGACTGACCCTAAAAGATATTTCTTTACAGCCAGCTAATATTGTTCTCAATAGCAGTATCAGCTCCATAGGCGCGCCATCTTCTTGAAGTTGCGAGTTAAGTCTTTTCATTCTTAGTAAATACCTTGTGGTTGTAGGGTTATGCAACATGTTTTTTTATATAAGTTACTAACGTCTAGGATTGTACCTTCAAAAAGCAAGAAACTCAGTAACCTGTATGTATTCTTTATTAATTTAACATAAACAGTCATATGTCATAGCGATAGCAGCGACAAATTTTTTTACATTGTTGATTGGGTAAGCGATCTTTGTTCTGGTAATCTATTGTTCTTAGAAATTTTGAATAGCAATTTATGCATCTACATATTTTAGGTATTTGTGGCACTTTTATGGGTGGCATTGCAGCTATCGCTAAGGAGCTAGGGCACAAAGTCACGGGTTCAGACAGTAATGTATACCCACCTATGAGCACACAATTAAAGTCTCTAGGTATTGAGTTATTTGAAGGATACGGTGTAAAACAATTTAAAAATGAACCAGATATAGTTGTCATAGGCAATTCGTTGTCCCGCGGCAATGAAGCGGTAGAGTATGTTTTGAACAGAAATCTACCTTACACTAGTGGTCCACAGTGGTTACTTGAAAACGTTCTCAAAGAACTCTGGGTTATAGCTGTGTCTGGTACCCATGGCAAAACTAGCACCTCGAGTATGTTAGCTTGGATATTAGAGTATGCAGGTCTTAAACCAGGATTTTTGATTGGTGGGGTCCCACAAAATTTTAATGTTTCTGCGCGTTTAGGTGAAAGTCCATTTTTTGTTATTGAGGCAGATGAATACGACAGTGCGTTTTTTGATAAGCGTTCTAAGTTTGTGCACTATCACCCTCGTACTTTAGTAATGAATAACTTGGAATTTGACCACGCTGATATATTTACTGATTTAAGTGACATCCAAAAACAGTTTAATCATCTACTTCGCACCGTACCTAGCAACGGTTTAGTGTTATTACCCAAGTCAGACAATAACTTGAGGAAAGTGTTAGACCTTGGATGTTGGACACCAATACAGTTTACCGGTGGTGATTGGCAGGTACAAAACAGTAACCCCGAGTGCAGTGAGTTTGACGTTTTGTTTAAGGGACAGCCGCAAGGTAAAGTGCGCTGGGGCTTAATGGGAGAGCACAACGTTAATAATGCATTGATAGCAATAGCTGCTGCAAAACATTGCGGAGTTAAAAGTGATTTAGCAATGGAAGCATTAGGTCAGTTTGTTAATGTAAAACGCCGTATGGAGGTTAAAGCTGTGGTGAATGATATCACCTTGTATGATGATTTTGCCCATCATCCTACTGCTATCGCTACCACTGTTGATGGACTTCGGGCTAAAGTCGGCGATGAGCGTATTTTGGCTGTATTAGAGCCTCGTTCTAATACTATGAAAATGGGTGTTCACAAGGACACACTCGCCGCCTCTTGGTCAAATGCCGACCAAGTGTTTATCTTTGAACCGTCAAATTTAACGTGGTCGATGGATGACCTGTTGGCACAAAGTAACGTGCCAGCCATGTTATATAGAGATATAGATATGCTGGTGAAATCTATTATTTCTTATGCACAGCCGGGCGACCACATTTTGGTGATGAGCAATGGTAGTTTTGGCGGTATTCATGAATTGTTGACACAACAATTAGTAAAAATTGTATAAACCTGTCATTCCGCACATAAATTATAAATAAGAATCAAATAAGATATTAATAAAGAGCTTTCAAAATGAAATTAAATAAACTGATTATTGGTGTGTTGGTGGCTGTGATGAGCTTTCAAGCGTTAAGTTGGGGACAAGTTGGACACAGAGTAACAGGGGCGATTGCTGAGCAATACCTGACACCTGAAGCTCAGCGTGCCATCGATAGGCTATTGATTAATGAAGATTTAGCAGAAGCCTCGACTTATGCCGATGAGATGAAGGCCAACCCTAGCGAGTTTTGGAAAAAAACTGCTAACCCTTGGCATTATGTGAATGTGTTTGATGGTAAGACATATTCAGACGTAGCCCCGCCACCTGAAGGCAATGCGGTGACTGCTTTGGAAATGTTTTCTAAACAACTAAAAAGTAAACAATCAAGCTTTGCAGAGAAACAACTCGCACTGCGGTTTATTGTGCATATTATTGGTGACTTACATCAACCCTTTCACGCTGGAAATGGAAAAGATAGGGGCGGTAACGACGTAAAATTGAAGTTTTTTTGGGAAGATTCTAATTTACACCGCGTTTGGGATTCAGGCTTGATTGACCGGCAAAATTTGTCATACACAGAATGGACTAAAATCTTAAGTCGCAAAATCTCTGAGCAACAGGCGAATGAATGGATGGAAGTTGATCCTAAAGTGTGGATAGCTGAAAGCAAAAAGTTACGTGCGAATTTATATCCTGATAGCGACACGTTATCGTGGGATTACCAATATCAAAACTTGCCTATAGTAAAAGAACGTTTGCAAATGGGCGGCGTTAGAATTGCAGCTTTTCTAAATGCCTTGCTTAAATAATTGAGTGCGTAATTAATTTGTCTGAAAATATACTCACATTGTTACCTAAAATAATCGCAGGGCCTATTGTTCGGCGAGCTAGTGCAAGGCAAGTTTGCTTTTGGTTGATAACCAATAAAGCTTATAAATTTTCTGTTAAGTTGTTCAGCCACCAACAACAGATAACTTGGTTTGATGCTCAGTTAGATGACAAACAGCACTGTCAGATTCAGGTTGGGGTACACGCCTTTGTCAATTTTTTCACGTTAGAGCCCAATATAGACATTTTATGTGGGAGTAGGGTAAGTTACGACATCATCTTGCTAGACAACGATGGCAGTAAAAGTTATTTAGGTAAATTAATACCTTCTTTGCTTTATTTAGGTCAAGCTTATCCTAGTTTTTTGATACGCCGACAAATTAGACAAATGTTACATGGCTCCTGTCGTAAACCTCATCATGATAGTGATGATGGTTTGGTCATTGTTGACCAACAAATTAAGTTAGGACTGTTAGACCAAATTGAGCCGCCTGACCTACTAATGATGTCAGGAGATCAGGTTTATACAGATGATGTTGCTGGGCCAACTCTCGTCGCGATTAAACAAACTATTGATAGTTTGGGTTTGTTCCATGAAGAGCTAGAAGGGTCAACTATAAGCAATAGCAAAGAGATATTTGAACACACACACTGTTTTTATCAACGCCCCGAATTACTCCCGGATGACCCAAGTACAACCAATACCTACAGTCAATTTTTTGCTGGTAAACGTAAGCCTATTTTTACTTCAGTCAATGCCAGTAACCACTTAATATCGCTTGCTGAAGTCATGGCTATGTATATTCTCACTTGGTCGCCTGAAATGTGGCGACGAGTCAATATCAGTGATGAGGCCATCCCCGAACTTTTTAAGCAAAAGTTTGCCGAAGAACAAACAATTATTGAGAATTTTGTTGCCGGTTTAGACAAGGTTAGGAGGGCGCTAGCCCATGTACGTGTCTACATGATCTTCGATGATCATGATATTACTGATGACTGGAACTTAACCCGTGGTTGGGAGGATGCGGTATACGGTAACTTATTTGCCAAACGTATAGTAGGCAATGCATTAGTAGGATATTGGTTGTGTCAAGGCTGGGGTAATGACCCCGATAAGTTAAAACCGTTATTTGAGTCTTGTCGTGCGTTTTTTACTGAAAAGGGTGTTATTCAACATGATATGCTCGTTCAAAATTTGCTTGATTGGGAACATTGGCACTACTGCCTAGAAACGTCACCTAAGCTGGTGGTATTGGATACACGAACCCAGCGTTGGCGTTCTGAGTCGAGTTTAAGTAAACCTTCAGGTTTGATGGACTGGGAAGCCTTGTGTGAATTGCAGCAAGAGCTAATTGGTCAAGAGGCTGTAATTATGGTTTCGGCTGCACCTATTTTTGGTGTAAAGCTAATAGAAACGATACAACGCATTTTTACTTTTTTTGGAGGAGCACTAACCGTAGATGCAGAAAATTGGATGGCACATAAAGGCACGGCAAGTGTGATGCTGAATATTTTTCGAAACCGTAAAACACCACCAAATTTTGTGATCCTGTCTGGTGATGTGCATTATTCATTTGTGTATGACATTACCCTGAGATTCAGACATAACAGCCCCAATATTACCCAGATAACCAGTAGCGGCATCAAAAACGAGTTTCCTGATAAGCTACTAAAGTGGTTCGACAGACTTAATCGTATTCTATATAGCAAATATTCGCCGCTAAACTGGTTTACTCAGAGACGAAACATGCTAGTTAGGCACCGCAAGCCGAATGCTCACAAATTAGCCACACTTTCAAACGGATCTGGAATAGGGTTACTCAAGATAGACCAAGCTTGCAGTAAAGTTGAGGCACAGCAACTGTGTACCTCAGGTAAAGTTGTCACTTTTATTAAAAAGGAATAAGTATTTATCACTGGTTATTGGTGAAAAGGTTTACTCAATTTATGTACTGCATCAATAAAGATTTTGGCATTTTCCGGTGGAACATCTAAATGTATGCCATGGCCAAGGTTAAACACATGACCATCACCCTTCCCAAAACCATCTAATATAAGCTGCACTTCTTGTTCAATTCGTGCGGCTGGTGCATACAGCATAGATGGGTCCATATTACCTTGTAATGCAACACTGTCACCAATTCGTGCCTTTGCATCAGCCATATCCACTGTCCAATCCAAGCCTACAGCGTCACATCCCGTTGCGGCGATAGATTCTAACCATAGACCAGCATTTTTAGTAAACAATGTGACAGGTACTTTCCGTCCATCATTTTCGCGGGTAAGACCATCGACAATTTTGTGCATATATTGCAGAGAAAATTCTTGGTAATCGCGACCTGATAACACACCGCCCCATGTATCAAATACCATGACTGACTGAGCGCCGGCGGCAATTTGCGCGTTGAGATACAAAATAACGGAATCAGCCAACTTATCGAGTAGAAGGTGCAAGGCTTGTGGTTCACTAAAAGCCATTTTTTTTATTTTAGTGAAAGCCTTACTTGAGCCTCCTTCAATCATATAAGTAGCTAACGTCCAAGGACTCCCAGAAAAACCTATTAAAGGCACCGTACCATTTAAGTTTTTACGAACGGTACGAACGGCATTCATTACGTAACCCAGCTCTACTTCAGGATCTAATATTGGCAATTTTTGAATATCAGCCATACACGTTAATGGACGTTCGAACTTTGGGCCTTCTCCCGTCTCAAAATAAAGGCCTAGCCCCATAGCATCGGGGATGGTCAAAATATCAGAGAACAATATGGCAGCGTCTAGATCAAATCTGCGGAGTGGTTGAAGTGTCACTTCACAGGCTAATTCAGCATTTTTGCACAGCGACATAAAATCGCCAGCCACTGCTCTAGTGGCTTTGTATTCAGGTAGGTATCGACCAGCTTGGCGCATCATCCATACCGGAGTAATGTCAACGGGTTGGCGTAACAATGCCCGTAAATATCGATCGTTTTGCAATGGCTGCATTGATTTCCTCAAATTAGAATAAGCTTGCTCGAAATTAAGCCTAATGGCTCAAAGATATGTATTGTATCGATTTTGTGCATTGAAAAAAGCATAAATTAGACTATGTTTAGCAAGAATTTGCATATTAAGAGTTTTTTTCTACTAAGACTCCGACGCAAAAACAACTATAAATAAGAAATCCGTTGATGGCAGTATGTTACTAAAATATTCAAACCCCAGTGCGTGGGGTCTGGTATGTGCTGAACTTGCTTTATGAATGGCTAGGTATAGTTATATTTTTCTGTTGTTTTATCTCTTCAATAGTATGCTGAATAAGTTGTCCGGCGATGGATAACTTAGGTGGAATATTGGGTAACTTGTCCGGATCAAACCAATATGCCTCTAGTATTTCTTTGCCATCTACTTCTATCTCCCCAGAGTCAAAGTCTGCTAAGAAACCAACCATTAATGAGTGTGGAAAAGGCCAAGGTTGGCTAGAAAAATAGCGTAGGTTTTTAACTGTTATGCCTACTTCTTCGAAAACCTCTCTATGCACAGCCTGTTCAAGTTTTTCACCACTTTCTACAAAGCCTGCTAAGGTCGAGAACATTTGCCGCGATCGTTGCGGTTTTCCCTGTGCAAGCAGTATTTTTCCTTCATGACGAATCGACACAATAATACAAGGGGAAATTCTAGGATAACAACGATGTTGACAACGCGAACACTGCACAGCCATTTCCCAGTTAATTTGCTGCATAGCGGTGCCACATTGACCACAAAACCTATGTGTACGCATGAATAATGCTACCTGCCATGCTCTAGAAGCAATACCGAAAAAACTAGTTTCACTTTGCATTAACAAAGCACGCATACTGATAAAGCTAAGATTATTTTGCTCAATATGTTCGTTACCCATATCGATTAAAAAACAAGGAAGGTCACCATGGCTACCTATTCTAACAATTTGTTCCTGGTAGGCATGAGCAAAATTGAGTGCACCCCATGTAGTTATCAAAAGTCCTGAACTTTCAGAGGATTGAAAAACCTTTTCACCACTAAAGATTAACCAAATAGCTCTTGTTTCAGCGGTTATCAATATATTCTGTTCAATCATATATTTTGTTCAACCATATAGTTACCAAAAATCAAATATTTAACTTAATTTAACACAGTAAAAAGTCACATAAAAATATACTTTAATAAGAGTATTCCATCATTAATAATGACTAGTGTAAAAGTACGAGGCTAATAATAAATGGTTAAGATACCTATATAGATTAGTGCTATAATCTAGAGTTTATGTTGAAGGAATAAATGTGACTGATACTGACCAACAACCTATCGTAGCTCAAGTATACAAAGCAAGGCAATTTTGTGAAGACAAAGGTGCTAGGTTCACTTTACTGAGGGAAAAGGTTTATGCGCTTTTACTCGAAAAACAAAGTGCTGTAGGCGCCTATGAGCTCTTAGACGCTCTCAAGCTAACAGAGTCGAGTGCAAAACCTGCAACCGTGTACAGAACTCTAGACTTCCTCTTAGAGTTTGGTCTAATACATAAAATAGAATCCACTAATGCATTTGTCGCTTGCCATCACTTTGATTGCACTCATCCAGTCCAATTCTTGATTTGTGATACCTGTGGTGACGTGAAGGAAATTCAATCTGAAGGATTAAAAGATACGTTAGATAAACAAGCCCAAACAGTGGGATTTAGTGTGGTAAAACAAACAATTGAGGCTCATGGTACATGTGTTATTTGCCAATAGACCAATTTCAATGAAGGAAAAACTAAACTAATGAATGCAGATTTTATTAACCCTTTTATTGCTGCCTTGATCAATGTATTGCAAACGATGGCGCAAACTGAATTAGTTCCAGGTAAACCCAAAAAGAAGAGCGATAATCAAGCTAAGGGCGATATCTCTGGTTTAATAGGTATGGTGGGCGATAAAATTCAAGGTTCTATGTCTATTTCTTTTGACGAAGGCTTAGTGTTAGAAATAATGGACAAAATGTTGGGTGAAAAACCAGATACTATTGATTCCGATGTACAAGATATGGTGGGAGAAATCACCAACATGATATGCGGAGGAGCTAAAAATGAACTTGATCAAAAAGGATATGATTTTGGTATGGCTACTCCTGTAGTTGTTTCAGGAAAAAATCATACGATTAATCACCAGGTCGATGGGAAAAAAATGGTGATGCCGTTTTCACATGCGTCGGGCAACCTATACCTAGAAATGTGTTTCAACAAGTAATACGAGCATTCACACATTAAACCGCAATAGACAAGTGCCATAGTCCCCTAATGAATTGGATGTTTCTAACGACTGAGAAAACAATTGTTCAGCTTAAGGGAGCGATAGTAGAAGATAGGCTTACCAAAATTATATGAGCATTCTCGCATAAATTTGACCTATAACAAAAAAATTTACTATGACAATAATGTCCCCTAATCCAAATTTAATTCAGCGGTTAGATAACATCATGACCTCTCCTTTTTTTTATAAATGCTTCAGGTTTACAAGTGCGAATAGAAATAATCCGTGGGAGATATTAAATAAAACTTTAAAAGGTCTTTTAATGAATACACTTTTTAAAATAATTTTTTAATTTGGCTTAAATTGTTTCTTTAAAGCAACACAAGTGTATGATGTTGTTCATTAGTAGTCAGTATCACGGGAGTATTTGATAGATCGGGATATTTAAAAGGTAGCTTTCTCAGCAAGCTAGTTTTTCCTCACCCTAGGCGTCGCTTAAGTCTTTGAACGCATTAAAAGTAGGCTGGATTAACGTCAAATTAAAGCAAAAGAGTCAATTTAGTTGTGAATTTTTGAAGAAGTAAAGTCTAGCTTGTGTGGCGCAGTTAATTAAAGCTTGTATATATTTAAAACACAATTGTGTAGCAAACAAATTTAAAATAAAGATGAAGGATGAATTAAATTGAATAAAATATTAATTTGTAGTGCGGTAGCCGCCGCTCTAAGTGCTAACGCACAAGCAGAAAAACACAACAAAGATAATGAAAAGTGGGTTGCTGGTTTTGTTGAATATTACTCAACTGATAAAGCCGAGACTGGGCTCCCTAACTTTTTAGACAATGGTTATGGAGCAGGTGCTGAGTATGGATTTAAATTTACTCCAGGATGGGCTATTAGACTAGAAATTTCTAAATTAGATATTGATGCATCTCCTTCAGATGAGTCAGGGAGTCGATTTGGTGTTGATGCTCTATATTTTATGCCCAATGATTTGTTTTATACTTTCGGTGGTTTAAAATTTACTGAAATTAATGAAACTGATCTAATGGCTAATATTGGCTTAGGTAAACATTGGGATTTAGGTAACAGCTTAAAAATCATTACTGAAGTTGCTGCTTATCAGACTCTAGACAGTGGCGATAGTAACACTCATTTTGGATACAAACTGGGTCTTGCATATGCATTTGGTGGTTCCACCGTTCAGGCTATTCATAGAGACGGAGATAATGATGGTGTTATGGATGAGCAAGATAAATGTCTGTTTACACCTGCAGGTATCAAAGTGGATGTATCTGGTTGTGAGCTGCCTCAAGTTACAGTTAAGGTAAAGGATCAAGACCAAGACCAAGACAACGTGCTGGATGAGCAGGATAAATGCTCGGATACGCCGATATTAGATAAAGTAGATGCTGATGGTTGTAGCCTGTTTACTCAAGAGCAGTATTCAACAAACCTTAAAGTTTTATTTGCCAACAATAGTTCTACGATTAGAAACCCTGATAGCAGTCAGTTTCAAGAGTTTTCTGACTTCATGAGTCGATTCCCATCTACCGACGCGGTAGTAGAAGGACATTCTTCTGCTATTGGTGAATATGCTTACAATATGTGGTTATCACAGGCTCGAGCAGATGCAGTCCGAACTCTGTTAATTAATGAGTATGGTATTTCTGAGGTGCGTTTAACCGCAAAAGGCCTTGGTGAATCTCAATTATTAGATAATTCTAATACTGCTGCAGCAAATATGGTTAATCGTCGCACAGTTGTAACAGTAAAAGCCACAACTCGAGAAAAAGTAGCAAGATAGGCAAATGTTATATTAAAAAAAAGAGATGCAACTGCATCTCTTTTTTTGTTAAAAATTAGCGGTCATTAGTATTTATCTTCTACCGCAGGTCCAGAATAATTGTCGAAGCGAGAAAACTGGCCCTGGAATGTCAACCGCGATGTTCCAATGGGACCGTTACGCTGTTTACCGATAATAATTTCAGCTACACCTTGGTCAGTACTTTGTTCGTTATAAACTTCATCTCGATAGATAAACATAATTAAATCAGCATCTTGCTCAATGGATCCTGATTCACGTAAGTCCGAGTTGATGGGACGCTTATCACTTCGCTGCTCAAGGCTACGGTTTAATTGTGATAATGCCACCACAGGGACTTCAAGTTCTTTCGCCAGTGATTTAAGCGAGCGTGAAATCTCTGCAATTTCTAAAGTACGATTATCACTTAACCCAGGTACCTGCATTAATTGTAAATAATCAATCATGATCAGACTAATCCCGCCCTTTTCGCGAGCTAATTTTCTTGCTCGAGTGCGAACATCCATGGGGGTCAGGCCAGAAGAATCATCAATATATAGATTATCCTTATCCTTTAACATAGCCATAGTATTAGACATTCTTGCCCAGTCTTCATCATCTAATTGAGCAGTACGAATTTTAGTTTGGTCGACTCGGCTGAGCGATGCCAACATTCTCATCATAATCTGTTCAGAGGGCATTTCTAAGCTGAATACCAGTACTGGCTTCTCTTCGAGTAACATAGCATTTTCGCATAAGTTCATAGCAAAGGTAGTCTTGCCCATTGAGGGCCTTGCCGCAACAATGATTAAATCTGAAGGTTGCAGACCACTAGTTTTTTTATCTAGGTCAGTGTATCCGGTGGATACCCCTGTGACTTCCTTATTGCTTTTGACTAATATTTCTAAACGGTCAATGGTTTTCGTTAACACCGCCTCGACATTTTTTGGACCTTCGTCTTTACCGGTGCGTTTTTCTGCAATCTCGAAAACTTTACTCTCGGCCATATCGAGAATTTCACCGCTGTTACGACCTTCAGGATTATATCCAGTATCAGCAATCACATGGGCAACGCCAATCAACTCACGGATCACCGCTCGTTCTTTAATTATTTGTGCATAAGCGGACACATTGGCTGAGCTTGGCGTGTTTTTGGCTAGTTCACCCAAATAAGCAAAACCCCCAGCGGCCTCTAATTCATCCATACCTTCTAAATCTTCAGAAACAGTAATCAAGTCAATAGGATGACTTTTAGTCAAGAGACGAACAATTGCACGGAAAATGATTTGATGTGAACGGTTATAAAAATCTGTCTCTACCACGATTTCTGCTACTTTATCCCATGAATCAGGAGCAATAAGCATACTACCCAAGACGGATTGCTCAGCTTCGATAGAATGAGGTGGGACCTTTAGTTTTTCGACTTTAGGGTCTGAATTTTTTTGCGGAACAGCTTTAACAGGCATCGATTTAATCAGCTCAAAAAGGGTCAATCAGTATGCGCTAAAGATCCCTAAAAAGTAAACCTGCGAAACATTAGATCTTAAACGATTTAATTATTAATATGTTTCGAAATGGTAGCAATAAAACGTTCACCATAACGTTCGAGCTTCGTTTGACCTACACCGTGGATATCTAAGAATTCGAATTGGGATTCAGGAAATTTATCCGCCATATCGGCTAATGTTGCATCGCTGAAAACAACAAAAGGGGGAACGTCATCCTGTTCAGCAATAGTTTTGCGTAAATATTTGAGCTTAGCGAACAAAGCTCGATCATAATCCGGGGTGCTTAGTTGTGACTTCTTACCTAAATCAAGACTCAGTCTTGGCACCGCGAGGCTCAACTTCTGCGCTTGCTGCAGAATTGGCCTTGCTTCTTCGGTGAGTTTTAACACTGCATTTTGAGTGATATCTACCCTAAGAAAACCTCGGTGGATCAATTGGTAAATAATGTTATGCCAATAAGCATCAGACTTGTCTTTACCGATAGCATAAGTGGTTAATTTATCATGGCTATGTTCTAGAATACGTTTTAGCTGCTTACCCCTAAGTACATCAATCAAATATTGACCAGAAGCAGATTGTTTTAGTCGAAACACACAAGAAAGTACTTTTTGCGCGTCTATAGTGCCATCAAACGCTTTTGGAGGATCGAGACAAATATCGCAGTTACCACAGTGTCCCGCTGAATATTCAGCAAAATAGTTAAGCAATATTTGTCGGCGACAGGTTTGCGCCTCACCAAAAGCTTCCATGGCGGCAAATTTTTGCAACTCTACGCTATTTCTTTCTGGATTTTCACCCGTTGATATCCACTGTCTAATTCGTGCTGCATCTTTCTCATCAAATAATAACAATGCTTCTGCAGGCATGCCGTCTCTTCCTGCTCTGCCTATTTCTTGATAATAAGATTCGATACTACGTGGCAGGTCAAAATGGACAACAAAACGTACGTTAGATTTGTCTATGCCCATACCAAATGCGACAGTTGCTACTATAATATCAATTTTATCTTGTATAAAATCGCGTTGTATTTTGTCACGAATTTCACTCTCAAGACCAGCGTGATAGCCGGCACAATTGACCCCGTGCTTGGCTAAAGCGACGCTAAGGTCGTCTACTTTTCTGCGGCTATTACAATAAATAATACCGCTTCCGTCTTGTTGTTTGACGAAAGCTATTGCCTGGTCTGTTGCTTTGTATTTTGTGACTTGGTTATACCGGATATTAGGACGATCAAAACTTCCTTTAAAGATAAAAGGTTGCTGCAACTTTAGCTGCTGGGTGATATCTGCTCGGGTGGCGAGATCAGCAGTGGCAGTCAGCCCCATAATTGGGATATGAGGGAATGTGGCTTTCAATTGCCCAAGTAGTCTGTAGTCTTTTCTAAAGTCATGTCCCCAATGTGATACACAATGGGCTTCATCAACGGCTATAAGACTGACAGCAAGCTCTTGCAAACGATGAATAAAATCCAGCTGCATCAGCCGTTCAGGTGCAACGTAAATTAGCTTATATCTTTTGTCTTGCATGCCCTTGTAGACATTAAACATATCTTGTGGCGACAGGCTTGAATTTATATAAGCTGCATTAACGCCATAAGTCAAAAGTGCATCGACTTGGTCTTTCATTAACGATATCAAGGGTGAAACAACAATCGTGAGACCAGGTAGTAACATAGCCGGTATTTGATAACACAAAGACTTACCTCCACCAGTAGGCATAAGCACTAAAACATCCTTTTGTTGCATCACTTGTGTAATGACTTGTGCTTGCCCATCTCGAAAATGGTCATAGCCAAAGGTGTGTTTTAGTACTTGTTGTGCTTGGGTAATGGTATGTGAAGGCTGTGCTAGATGATCTGACAACTGCTGCTCAAAGGAATAAGTAAACCACGAGTTTACGTGTTTTTATCTTGAGGTTCACTTGCTAACAAAGAAAAAATCAATCAAATTCAATACTTATAAAAATATAGGTGAATATAATTAAGAATCATCGGATAACTTCATAAAAATTGTGTACATTTAAAATCAATTTTCTAACTATTAAATAAATTTTCATCAGCCGCTTAATTTCACTGTCAGGCACAAACATCCTTAATATCTAGAAATTAAACTTTTTTCAAAACGACAAGCAATTAGGCAACCAAAAGTTTAAGATTCTACAACGGTTTAACAATGGCTTACTCAACACGATAGGCAGGTTGAGATTACTTATATGTCGTATATATTGACCAATAGTGTCACTTGCTCAACAATTATTAAATGGTATATTTTGAATTTTAATGCCGACTCATCGTATATTAGACGAGTGAGAATAACTTGTTGTAACAGCACAAGTTACTAGATGAAACTAAAAATAGCCGCAATCATAATCAAATGTATGTAGAGACTGGAACGGGTTAAGATGTCATATGCTTATTAGAAATAAATCCCTCACAATGTTTCGAGCGTCAAACCAACAACAATATGCTCTACTTTTGGATAATACTGGTACAAAATTCCAGCTTACATTAGGAGCTTTTATATTAAACCTCAAATCAGTTGGTAGCGAATTGCCTCACTATGCAGAAATATCATGACCGCTCATCAGCATCATCTCACATTACTTATTATTGATGAGGATGTTGAGAGCGTAATTTTACTGACCTCGCTTTTTGCTAAAGCATTTAATATTGAAATAGCTCAAGATGGCAAATCCGCTTTACAAAGTATCATGCTTAAAGATATTGACTTGGTTTTGAGTGTCGTGAATACACCTATCATCTCAGGTCAGGAGTTGTGTACATTTGTTAAAAACAGCCAACTTACTGCGCACATCCCCGTCATGTTTTTGACTGAAGAACCTAGCCTTGAAGAAGAAGAGGAGTGCCTAGCTATGGGAGCAGTTGATTATATTGACAAAAAAACACGGCCTAGTATTTTAATATACCGTGTTACTAACTTGATGACGATGGTTGCTCAACAGAAAAAACTTGCGCAGGTATCATGTACAGATGGCTTAACTGGCTTAGCTAACAGAATGCAATTAGATACTATGCTGAATAAGGAATGGTACGCGGCGGTTCGGGGAAATCATTCCGTTGCAGCATTGATTATTGATATTGATCATTTCAAATTATTTAACGATGAGTTTGGTCATTTAGAAGGTGACAATTGCTTGAAAATTATCGCTATCATTATTGCCTCTAGTAAAAGAAGAGAACGCGATTTTGCGGCGAGATATGGAGGTGAAGAATTTGTCCTTTTGTTACCTTTCACTGATTTGAAAGGGGCTAAACAGGTAGCACAAGAGTTGATCCAGAATGTGCAGGACCGAAACATTCAATCAGCTAAAAAGGCTTCATACCCGGTGGTAACGATCAGTGTAGGTATTTCGGCTTTTAGTCCAACCCATAAAAAAAATGCTGTGGTGAACCCTATAGATTTGATTGGCAAGGCCGACATTCATTTGTTCAAAGCTAAACAAGCAGGTCGTAATCAATATTCAGCGGATACTAAAAAATCAACTTAGTAAGAGTATTCAAACAAAACCTAGAAAAATAAAAATACTAATTAGTAGCAGTATAGGCGGTTTAAATAACTTTAGGCCTATGAACCCAATGACAACTAGACCAAAATCAGAGTAGCCGTGGACTGCACTAGTAAATACTGGATTATAGAGTGCCAACATCAGAAAACCTACCACCGCAGCGTTGATACCTGCTGAAGCGCCAATAAATTTGGGATGCTGGAATAAAGATTGCCACCCATTATTGACACTGAATATTAACAAAAATCCTGGTAAAAAAATTGCCAATGTAGCTAAAACCGCCCCTGTTAGTGGCGCGTTCATTATCCATTGAGCACCCATAAATGTTGCTATAGTAAACATTGGGCCAGGCACTCCTTGAGCAGCTGCATAGCCAAGAAGAAACTGCTGTTGTGTGAGTGTATCGCCAATGCTGGTCTGTAATAGTGGTAACACTACATGTCCTCCACCGAATACTATACTTCCGTTTTTGTAAAATGTTGCGAACATACCAACAAAAGAATCATATTGGCTCAACCATAGACTGATTAAAAATAGACTGATAAAAATTAACACAGGTGGCCAAGCTACCTTTTTAAGTGCTTGGCTTATATTGATATGGATTAGTGTGGTTTTGCTGTTGGTTACACCGATTATCATCGCTATGAATAAGATTAACAATTGAGTATAAAACGATTGATAGATGACTAGAAATAACATGCTGAGAAGCATTATTAAGACAGATAAACGATTTTTGCAAAAACTTTTAAACATGGCGATCACTGCATCTAGCACAATAACAACGGCTAACAATTTTAGGCCACTACTGACTGAAGTTAACCAATTCGCTGGGTTGTCCAAGTTTACAGTTACAGCAAGCCAGTACATCAGTATAAATGAAGGCAAGGTGAAGCCCAAAAAGGCAGCTATTCCACCAGCCAGTCCTGCTTTTTGTAGTCCTATTGCAAATCCAATTTGGCTTGAACCTGGGCCTGGCAAAATTTGACTTAACGTAACTAATTGAGAGTATGCATCATTTGATAGCCATTTCAGATTTTGTACAAAAGTATGCTGGAAATATCCAATGTGTGCTGCAGGGCCTCCAAAACTGATACAGCCTAACAATAAAAATCGCCAAAATATTTCCCAAATTTTGTTCATGAATTTACTTTACCTTGCTTGGGTTTTAGTTTGCATTTGCGAAATGCTTATATCAAACTTCACGTCATATTAAGCTCTGTTAAAGCTAGGTCAAATAATTGGACGATAAATCAGTAAAAACAGGTGTTATTTTTGCACTAGCTGCTTATTCAATGTGGGGAATTGCACCCATGTATTTTAAGCTACTAACTAGTGTACCTGCCCTAGAAATTGTTATGCACCGAATAGTTTGGTCTGTGCTGGTGTTGTGTTTATTGTTGATTTTCCGAAAAAAATTTAATCAAGTGTTTAAGGCAATTCGAGATCCAAAAATAATCGCAACCTTAGCAATTAGTGGATTATTGTTAGCGATGAACTGGCTAGTATTCATCTGGGCCGTGAATAACGATAAAATGCTTGATGCCAGTTTAGGATACTTTATTAATCCTCTATTTAATGTATTACTGGCGCGCTTTTTCTTAAAAGAAAGCCTAACTAGATTGCAGTTATTAGCGGTCTTTGTAGCGTTAGCGGGTGTAGCTTTTTTGATTTTTTCATATGGCCAGCTCCCATGGATAGCTTTAATATTAGCGACAAGTTTCAGTATCTACGGGTTATTGCGTAAAAAAGTGACTGTGGATTCTATGCCTGGTTTATTAATTGAAAGTTGTATTATGTTGCCATTTGCCTTGCTGTATTGGCTAATCATAGATACATCAAGTGGTAACATGTTGGCCAACAGTCCTGATTTAAATATCACATTGATGCTTGCAGGGGTAGTGACCACCGCCCCATTGTTATGCTTTACTGCAGCAGCTAGGCGTATCCGCTATACCACTTTAGGTTTTTTCCAATACATAGGCCCAAGCCTAATGTTCCTATTAGCAGTCATTCATTATCAAGAGCCACTAGATGCCACAAGAGTTATCACTTTTGTATGTGTTTGGTCAGGCTTATTCATTTATGTCTATGATTCGTTGAGAGTTTATCGAAAGTCAAAACGTATTATTTAGGAATAACTGTTTAGGATCAGGTGTCATTACTTGCCAAGCATATGTTAAGTATCAAGCACCTGTTTTCTAATGTTTTTTGCAGTATACAGTTGCCGATTGGCTTCAATTTACTTGGCCTTCGTGTCTCTTTTATATTATGAGTTAGACCTATACTAACGGTACAAGATAAACACTGATTTTTAAAAGTGAGAAGCTTATTCGCCATCACGTTGTGGAAGTCTTTCATAATTTGTAATATTTATAGCAGTACTGTTTTCGAAAAACATACAAAAACTCTTCACTTCAAGATCGTGCTGCTGTTTCATCAGTGATATGTTCAATTGCGCTACTTTTAATAAATATTACATAGAAACTACTTATGGCATTTGAGAAGGAGCCATCGATAACAAGAGCTTATTTAGAGTCGATTTTAAGCAGTTCAAAAATAATATTAAGACCCTCTAAACCTGAAGTAGCCTCACTTAGTATCACCAATTTAATACTGTATTGGCTATGCAAAGATTTCAAATACTGATGAACATCAAAGGCTTTAAAATTCATAAAGTGATGGTGTTTTAGTAGAGCCGTCATGGATTGCCTGTTGACTCATCAACGATTAACAGCCCTGATTTCTTATTCTTATTAAGTATGACTAAGGTATTATATATTTGTAGGACTGTGCACCATGTCTATGCTAATGAGTTGTACTCGATATTAATACTTTATGTTACATGGATTAATATCGAGGGATCGAAAGTTAATTGAATAGATTAATTCGAACTTCCTTCTATAAAACTAGACTTTTGTTAATTTCGCAAACGACATGACTAACCACTTGCTACCCAGTTCATCAAAGTTAATTTGTACTCTCGCATGTTCGCCACTGCCCTCATAATTCAGCACTGTGCCCTCGGCAAATTTAGGGTGGGATACTCTTTCCCCTAATTGGAAACCTGTTGATTCAAAAGCAGTGTGTCCAGTGACTGGGGTGAATCGATTTTGAACTGGTCGAGTTATAGTTGTTCGCAAACGCACTTCTTCTATACAGTCCGTCGGTATCTCCTTGATAAAACGTGAAGGAGTATGATACTTGTCCTGGCCATATACCCGCCTGTTTTCCGCGTAAGTAATATATAATTTTTGCATAGCCCTTGTCATACCTACATAACAAAGGCGACGTTCTTCTTCTATTTTACCGGGTTCTTCATTACTCATTTGGCTTGGGAACATGCCCTCTTCAACACCCACCATAAAGACTAGTGGAAATTCTAAGCCCTTTGCTGTGTGAATTGTCATCATTTGAACCGCATCTTGATGTTTATCCGCTTGATTATCACCTGCTTCCAGAGATGCGTGTGCTAAAAAAGCAGACATCGGAGTCATATCTTCCGCTTCTTCTGGCACCACAAATTGCTTACATGCGGTAACTAATTCTTCTAAGTTTTCAATTCTTGCTTGAGCTTTTTCGCTTTTCTCTGCTTTGTACATAGCAAATAAACCGGAGTGTTTGATCACATGGTCAGCCTGTTGCTCTAATGGAAGTTCTGAAACGTCTTGTGTGAGTTGTGAAATTAACTTAGTAAAGGAGGTGAGCGCATTAGAAGCACGACCAGTCAAGCGATTTTCAGCGAGTATTCTGGTACTGGCATCCCACATGGATAATTCTGCTTCGCGTGCAAGTTCGCGAATTTGCGAAAGGGTCTTATCGCCGAGGCCACGAGTGGGAGTATTCACAACTCGCTCAAATGCAGCGTCATCGATGGTTTGATTAATTAAACGCAAATAACCTAACGCATCCCGAATTTCCTGGCGTTCAAAAAATCGCAGGCCACCATATATGCGATATGCGATAGACTCTTGTAACAATGCTTCTTCTAGAACACGCGACTGAGCGTTATTACGATATAAAATCGCACAATCAGATAAAGCATTGCCGTTGTCTCGCCAATCTTTTATTCGTGAAATATTAAAACGAGCTTCGTCTAACTCATTAAAGCCCGCATATAAGGAAATGAGCTCCCCAGGGCTATCTTCTGTCCACAGTTTTTTGCCTAATCTACCTTGGTTATTGTCTATGACGGCGTTAGCTGCTTTTAAGATATTACCGGTGGAGCGATAATTTTGTTCAAGTCTTATGGTCTTGGCACCCTTAAAATCTCGCAAAAAATGTTGTATGTTCTCTACGTTTGCACCTCGCCAGCCATAGATTGACTGATCATCATCTCCAACAATAATCATATTATTGCTTGGGGCGGCAAGTATTCGCAACCAAGCATATTGAATGTTGTTGGTGTCTTGAAATTCGTCTACCAAGATTCCTCTAAAGCGTTTTTGATAGTGCTCTAACACCGAAGGATTGTTTAACCATAACTCATGTGCTCTAAGTAACAATTCAGCAAAATCGACTAACCCAGCTCGATCGCATGTTTGTTGATAGGTTTGATAAATTTCTCGCATTTTTTGTTGTGTTGCATCACCATGTGTTTCGATATGTTGTGGTCGTAAACCTTCGTCTTTATTACCGTTGATATACCACTGTACATGTTTTGGAGCCCAATGTTTTTCATCAAGATTAAGGTTTTTAAGTACACGTCTAACCAATCGATATTGATCATCTGAGTCTAAAATAGTGAAATTTTGAGGTAGCCCAACGTCTGCATGATGAGCACGCAGCAAGCGATGAGCGATGCCATGAAATGTACCGATCCACATACTATTTAGCGCATTACCTTGCAATTGTTCTATGCGACCGCGCATCTCTTTAGCCGCTTTATTTGTAAAAGTGACCGCCAAAATACCATAAGGTGCAATGCCTTCAACTTCCATCAACCATGCAATTCGATGAACCAAAACTCGGGTTTTACCGCTACCTGCACCAGCTAAAATAAGCATGTCAGATGCAGGAGCTGCCACTGCATCACGTTGTTTGTCGTTTAACTGGTCAAGAAGTCGAGATACATCCATTACACACAAAATATATTAGAAAAATATATTTTTAGTATATCAGTAACACTGTATTTAAATACACTAAACTTAACCCAATATAATCTAACAAGTTTGGTTTAGGTCTAGATATTAGGAAACAGAATGAGTATTGAATTCTGGTTGCAACTCAAAGCAGAATCAGAGCAACTTATGAATAGAGAACCTCTATTATCAAGTTATGTGCATACTTGCATATTGGCTCATCATAATTTTGAAACTACTCTAAGTTTCATTTTATCGAATAAATTAGCTGACAATGTGATGGGTTCTTTATCTTTAAGAACCATGTTTGAACAAAGCTATTTGTTGCACCCTGAAATTGTAGAGGCGGGAATATGTGATATTCAAGCAGTGTTTAAGCGTGACCCCGCAGTGCATTCTTTTTTAACTGTGTTGCTAAATTTTAAGGGTTTTCAAGCTATTCAAGTCCACAGATTAGCTAATCAACTCTGGATGGCTGGACGAAAAGACTTAGCATTGTTTATTCAAAGCCGAAATTCAGAAGTTTTTTCGGTAGACATTCACCCTGCAGCAACAATAGGTCAAGGGGTCATGTTTGATCATGCAACTGGGATCGTGGTGGGCGAAACGGCTGTTATTGAGAATAATGTCTCTATTATGCAATCTGTGACACTTGGTGGAACGGGTAATGAAGCAGGTGACCGCCATCCTAAGGTGCGCGAAGGGGTAATGATTGGTGCTGGCGCTAAGATTCTAGGTCATATTATTATAGGTGCTGGCGCTAAAGTAGGAGCGGGTAGCGTGGTACTCAATGATGTACCAGCACATGTGACAGTGGCCGGTATTCCTGCCAAGATTGTTGGTAAACCGACCTCTCAAAAACCTTGTGAAACGATGCAACAAAATATATTGGAAGATTAGAGCCTTCTTTTTATTTTAATTACATGGACGGATTTAAACAATTGCTAACAGCTGGGTTAACTGACTTAATTGCACATGAGGTAAAACGTGTGTTTTTTCATTAAGCATGTTCATCTCTCTATCTTCAGCATACCAAGCCGTTTGATAACCTGCTTTAAGTGCACCATAAATGTCCTTTTGCAAGTTATCGCCTACATGTAAAATATTTTCGGGAGGAATATTTAAGTGAGCCTGTGCTGCAACAAACATTGCTTTATTAGGTTTCATCGGCAATTCAACACTCGCTTGAAAGCAAGCACTAAAATAGCCGTCAAGTCCGATTTGTTGCAGGTTAACGTTACCATTGGTAATGGCAACTAAAGGTAACCTATCTGATAATGACTTCAATAAAGAATGAATATCTTTGTGTAAAGAAAAATTACTTCTTTGAAAATAGAAATGTTCGAAACACCGTTTAATCGCCACACCTAAGTTGTCGCCTGAAAAGCCTAATGCCAAAAAACCAGATTCGAGGGAAAGCCGTCTTAACTCACCCATGTCATTTTTTAATGATGGATTTGCTAAAAAATGTGCTTTTTGTTGAGAGCGCCAAAAGTCTTTGTTTACATCTTTAGTGACAGGATATTGATTATGCATAAATTCGATTAGAGAATGTTCTGCCTTAACGATCACACTTGTGTTCTCGTACAACGTGTCATCTAAATCGAAAGTAATCGCTTGAATTGGTTTAAGTTTTTTATAATAAATCATTTAGAAGTATACATTCTTGTTAAATTTTAAGACGGCCTAGACTTCTTTGCCCTAGGATTTGGGGCATCGTATACGTGGGCCAGGTGTTGAAAGTTCAGATGCGTATATACTTGGGTTGTAGATAAATTAGCGTGTCCAAGTAATTCTTGCACTGCCCTTAAGTCTGAGCTTGATTCTAAAACATGTGTAGCAAAACTGTGCCGAAGTTTGTGTGGGTTAACCGATTGCTCTAGATTTTGTCGAATAGCCCACAGTTTCATACGTTTCGCTATTTGCCTTGTGCCGAGCCTGTTTTTTCGCATCCCAACAAATAATGCAGGTTCCTCACTAGATGACAGTTCTGGCCTTATTTTTAGCCAGAAAGTTAATGCTTCGAATGCAATTTTACCAATTGGCAACAAACGTTCTTTATTACCCTTACCTATAACTCTTAATTGCCTGTCAGGTTGTATGTTTTTGATATTAATATTAGCTAATTCTGATAAACGTAATCCACAACTATACATAAGTTCCATCATGGCCTTATCTCGGATAGCCAAAAGGTCATCTTCTTTGATATCTAGTAATTGATGCATCTCATCGACATTCAATTGCTTTGGCAATGGTTTGGCTTGTTTAGGTGCTTGAATTGATGTCGCTGGGTTTTGTACTAGCTGACCTTGCTGAACCAAAAATGCACAAAAACCACGGATAGATGACAAACGTAATGCAATTGAGCGAGAACCTAAACCGTTTTTACGTGCTTCATTCAAGAGGTTACGTACATCTGACGTAGTAAATAATGACCAGTTTTCTATGTCAAGTTGATTGAAAGATACCAAAAGCTGCCGTTGGTAATTTTCTATTGAATTATGAGCTAGGTTTTTTTCGTACTTTAAGTATGCGAAATATTTTTCTAACCAAGTATGTAGGCTTGGTTTTAACATTGCACTAATCAATAAGTCAGCATTTTAGGTAGCAAAATACCTAAAAATTGCTGTAGTTGTGTGATCAATAATGTATCCATCCCCGGGTTAAAGTGTCCCGGATCTTTGCTACCGATTGCTAAAATCCCAAATTCGTCTAGGTCACCGATCAAGAGTAAAGCAACTGAATTAGCTTCTTGATCAGCAAACAATAATTTGCGTTCATGATCGCTTAAGCGTCCAAAGAAAAGCCGCTGTGTTTTGAAACGCTTTTCTATAAACAAACGACGCTGGATTTCGGGCAAAGCATGGGCACCTTTGAAAGGTTTTAATGTGACGGATGCTAACTGCAGGTTTTCTTGGATAACCTCTTCCAAAATAAAGACGAGATCAGCAAGGTTGGTACATTTTAAAATGCGTAAATTCAAATCTGCATACACACGATAGATAGCTTCATTTTGTTTGGCAATATTAATTAATTGATTCAGCTTATGGCTTAAGCTTCTGACCTTTTTTCGCAGCTGCTCACTTTGCAGCTCCATCAAAGATACGCTGCCTTTGTGTATATGAGGGATACTAATTTGTTCAATAACCTGTGGAAATTTTGTGAAAAAATCAGGATTTTCGAGTAGGTAGGCAGCTACTTGTTCAGCGTCAATTAGATTCTCAGATTCATATGCAGTCACTATATCCATTTTATTTTGCAACTCTTTACTCAAAGGTTAATGTATCCATCAAAAATATGCTCAGCTGCGCCGGTCATCTTTAAAACATTGTCATTGCCTTGCCAACGTATTTTTAAACTACCACCTCGCAAATCAACTCTTACATCTTTACTTAATCTATTTTGTAATTGTCCCACAGCAACCGCTGCACATGCTCCGCTGCCACAAGCTAATGTTTCACCTACACCTCTTTCGAAAACTCGAAGCTTTATGTGGCTGTGGTTAATAATTTGCATGAACCCAACATTTGCACCTTCGATAAAACGTTCGTGTTTCTCAAGCAAAGGGCCCATAGATTCAACATCTGCAGTTTCTACATCGTCGACTAACAGTACACAGTGTGGATTACCCATAGAAACAGCACCACAAAAAAAGGTGTGTTCCTGTGCTCTCAATATATATACTTTTTCACGCTTATTTGCTTTGATTGGCACTAAGTTCGGTTCAAATTCGGGAACGCCCATATTGACTGTGACTTGTCCATCTTTCTCAAGGTAGAGAACCATGCGACCTGCTTTAGTGCTAACGACGATTTTGTTACGGTTAGTTAGGCCTTTCATTTTAACAAAGCGAGCGAAACAGCGAGCACCATTTCCACATTGAGAAACCTCAGAACCATCTGCGTTAAATATTCTGTAATGAAAATCTTGTTCTGGATCGTAAGGAGGTTCAACCATCAAAAGTTGGTCAAATCCTATACCAAAATTTCTGTCTGATAGTTGTTGGATCTTCTCTTTGGAAAAAAATACGTTTTGCGTTACGTTATCAATAACAACAAAATCATTTCCCAGACCATGCATCTTTGAAAACTGAACTTGCATTGCGACTACTTAGCTAAAATTGTTATCAATACGCGAGATTAAATACGTATTGGAGATAGAATTAGTTATATCACTTCAGTGAAAGACTGACTATGTCTTTAACAAGATACAGGCTAAATAGTCACAATGTAAAAAAAAATTATGAATATAAATAATAACGTCTTTTTATGTTGGTATGTGCTCACTTTCAAACAACTGCTCTATTTTTTCGCGCTCTCTGACTAAATGCATGTTATCACCATCAATTAGAACTTCTGAGGCCTTGCATCGACTATTGTAGTTAGACGCCATAGCAAAACCATATGCACCAGCACTGCGAACTGCAAGATAGTCGTTGGGTGCAATAGTCAACTCACGGTCTTTTCCAAGAAAATCGCCAGTTTCACAGATAGGTCCAACTACGTCATAGACAGCTTTGGCTCTTTCAAGCTTAGCGTTTACTGGAATAATATTCTGCCATGCTGAGTAAAGTGCTGGGCGTATAAGATCATTCATAGCCGCGTCAACTATCGCAAAATTTTTCTCTGCTCCTTGTTTTAAAAACTCAACTTTGGTTAATAACACACCAGCATTAGCCATAATTGCACGACCAGGTTCAAATATTAATAATAGCTCTTCTCGTCCCTGTAAACGTTCAGTGATTGCTTGAGTATATTGATCTGGGTGAGGTGGTTTTTCATCGTTATAAGTCACGCCTAGTCCACCACCTACATCGAGATGTTGTATATGGATATTTTGTTCGGCTAATTCATCTATTAAATTAAGTAATATGTTCAAAGCATCAACAAAAGGTGCTAATTCAGTAAGTTGAGAACCGATATGGCAGTCGATGCCGATAACATTTAAAAAAGGTAGACTATGTGCATATTGGTAAATTTCAACTGCCTGTTGGCGCTCTACACCAAACTTGTTGTCTTTAAGACCTGTAGAAATGTATGGATGGGTTTTTGCATCTACATCAGGATTGACGCGAATCGAAATAGGGGCTTTTTTACCTACTTGTTCAGCGACTTCGTTTATACGAGTTAACTCACTACGTGATTCGACATTAAAACACTTAATATTATGTTCTAAGGCTAAGGCAATTTCAAAATGTGTTTTACCCACTCCAGAAAACACCACTTTACTAGGATCTCCACCGGCCTTGAGTACTCTTGATAGTTCACCACCAGAAACAATATCAAAGCCTGAACCTAGTTTGGCCATCACATTTAATACTGCTAAATTAGAGTTAGCCTTTACTGCGTAACAAATTAAATGTGGTTGGTTACCTGCTGCTCTATCAAACGCATGCCAATGCCTTTCAATTGTGGCTTTCGAGTACACATAACATGGCGTACCATATGTTTGAGCTACGGTTTCAAGCGCTACGTTTTCAGCAAACAGTTGATGGTCTTTATAGGCAAAGTAGTCCATATCAATCTTTTCCTTCTTCGACGGACTGTGCTGGTACTTTTGAGTCCGGTACGGTGGTGTTTGTACTAGGCTTTTCAGGTAAATATAAAGCACGTTTTTGACCACAGGCAGTGAGTACGAATACCCCTAATAAAGCTAAGCCAATTGCATTCAATTTTGTTCTGATTGACATCATAACCACCCGTTAATGTATAGGACGCAATAATGTCACTACCGAGGATAAAAACAAGAGTTGCTGTGCATAAAATGTTTATTTTATGCAATATGAAATAACTAATTTAAAAAAAGTTTTTTAAGCAATCTTTGATTTGCCCATACGATGTCAATTTATTACACATTTTGTAAGCAGGTTATCAATAATTACGACATGAAAATGTAATCTGACGTCAACTAGCTGCACAAAATACTTTGACATTGTGCCACTGCTCCCTCAATGGTTATTTTATGTAAGTATATGAGCTACGTTAATATTATTAATAATATTGAGAATATTAGGGTCAGATAAAAATTAGACTATTCTTAAAAATGTCACTTACAGCTCGCTTTAATGATGTCTAAGACCATGACCTGCATGATCCGGCACAAGCATACAGTTTAACAATTCACATATTAAAGTGATGGTGTTTATTTATCCTTAGAAAGTGAAGGCCAACAATTATATTTTATCTTCTCTTCTCTTCTTTTTTATTCTCTTGTGATAAAAACCTAGCAATGAAGATATGACACGTGACTCTTAATGAATAAAGAACTTTTACCACATGTTGATATTAAAGGACCTACAAACTGGTAGCAGACATCTTTATACCCGCAGGTAAGCCTGCAACTATATCACTGGAATAATGAACGCCCTGTAGGACTTTAAAGTAACCGTTACAACTTACCCATTCATATGCAACAGCAGTTAATGTAGGATAAAGATGTGTGTTTAAAGATGACCTCAGAAATGCAGCCGTGGCTTATTTGGAAAGCAAACTATATTTATATCTCGACATTATATATGCATTAAGCACACCAATATGATGACAATGTCTCTGACGTTTTGAGTCCTTTTTGAGCCTCCTTTGAGTAATACATAAATAGGAATTTCTAACGTGTAACTCAGTAACCCTGAGTATAGAGATAATACCCCATGATTGGACTCCAACCATCAAAGCATTAGGCCGAGTATGAGTGTGAATCGACTGTCACTAGTTTTAGATAGACACTTTATCCAGCGACAATTTCTATTAGTTGTAAAATAAAAAAATGCTATGGCATGTTGTGCTGAGAATTTCATTGATGAGGCCTAAATATTACCAACATAAAAATCACATACATGAACAATGAAAATCAAATAACATTTTTGCCAAGGTCTAATGACGATGGTGAATCCATTCAGAATAGGTTTACGCTGGATTTGCTGTGCACTAGCAGTATACTTAGACTCTACTCAGCTATATTTGGAACAAACATGGATTATAATACTTCTATTCTTTGTGACGTCTTTGCCGACAGTGTTGACGTGGTTGAACCCATGTTTGTTAGTTTTGGAGGGCGGGCCTCATATGGCGGTGAAATTACTACCATTAAATGTTTTGAGGATAAGGGGTTGGTTTTAAAAACCCTGAAACAACCCGGATTAGGTAAAATTCTGTTAATCGATGGAGGTGGCTCCATGCGCAGAGCTCTAATCGATTCTAGCGCTGCTCAATTGGCATTTGATAATGGCTGGGAAGGGATAGTATGTTATGGCAGCGTTCGTGAAGTAGACGAGCTGGAAGAAATCAATATTGGTATTCATGCCATTGCTTCTATTCCTGTTAGTGCAGATGACCAAGAAACTGGTGAAATTGACGTGGCAGTTAACTTTGGTGGCGTAACATTTTTACCAGAAGACCACTTATACGCTGACAGTACTGGTATTATCTTATCGCCAGAACCATTAGATCTAGAATAATGGTTTAAGATCGATTTGGACACTAACAAAAATGCCGCTATTCATTGAATAGCGGCATTTTTCATTTGCTTTAATTTAAACTTTACTTACCAACTAATACTGATACATTCGAAATACCAGCTCTTTTCACTTCGTTGATAACTTCAGTTACATCACCGTGTTTGGCTTTTGGATGGGCTTGAACTGCCGCAGAATCTTGATTATTTTCAGCCAAAAAGCTTTGTATATTCGCTTCAACTCGGCGTATATCTACTTCACGGCCATTAACGACGATAGTACCGTCTTCATTCACTCGAATTGACAAAGACTTTACATTCGTTGGCGGTGGGGGTGTTTTAGAATCTTTAGGACGATTAACTTCCAAACCTTTTTCTTTCACAAAAGAAGTGGTTACAATAAAGAAGATAAGCATGATGAACACTATGTCCAACATGGGAGTCATATCAATTGCAGCGTCATCATCAGAACTGCCGTGCTTTTTTCTTTTCATCGGTATAAATCGCCAATTGGGTTAAAACAAGACTACCTATTATAGAGGTAGTTGAGCTTCAGAGCATCTATTAATTATCATACTATTAACAAATGGCTCTTATTTAAAGTTATTGCATTTCCACTAGCGTGCCCCAAATGTAAAAAATAATCCAGTAGGTTTTAAAATTTGTTGCCCTAAAAAATATTCAAGTGACTTTTTTAAGCCGCATTACTTTGGTCTAAGTTGACTGTGTAAAGCATTAAAAGATATTAAATATATTTCAACATCTTTTGCCGTACATAAATTTTATATATAAAAATAGAGGAGTTTATCACTTAAATAAATTTTTAATGCCGGTGACCAGAGTTTCATAACCGTATCTTAATAGAACGAGAGCCCACAAAAATATACTTTTAAATCAAAACATTATTTAACACATTATTTAACGCTATGTGTTGGGTTATCGATTGGCTCTGGTATCGGGTTTTGTTGTTGTTTTTTTAAGTTAGACTGCCATCAATATTGTAAAATGAAAGCAATTCCTTTACCTGATTAAGGTATGGCTAAGAGAAACTAAATATTCGTATTATGTTAAAGGCATTGTCGTAATGGTTAATACTATTGAATAAAATATTACGGCTTCGAGAGTCTAAGTTAAATTTTATCGGGGTATAGGCTACGAATTAACAATCAATATGCTGCAATGTTATTTTGTAGGTACTGCCAAGGGTGTTATTGAACAACTACGCATCAATGTAAACTTTAAAAATCCGATCTGTATAGATTGCGATATATAGTCATTAAGTTACTCATTTTTTATTGCTCGTCCCAAATGATAAAAATAATTCAATATGTTTTCTGACATCGTCGCTCTGAGATTCTGGGTAGGGTAAATTCCCATTTTTGCTTCTGGACTTTGTTTAGTGCCTTGAACCAGAAATGCATTCTTGGTGAAGTGATCCTGAATGCATGCCTCGAATGCTCGCGCACCCAATTCTTGTGGGCGTGCATAATAAAATGTTTTTAATAACTTATCTGCTTGGGCACTACGCTTGACATACTCATTAGGCTGGCTTTTATCTGCACCTAAAAATATACTCTCAAAACATTGGCTAAGTTTGGCATTCAGTTGGTGTGATATTTGTGGTTTGTCTTGTAACCAACATTCAGAAGCAAATTGCTCATGGGATGCTTGAACGAATAATTTATCGCAGATGTAGTGATCGAATGCATGAAACCATTCGTGAGCAAGTGCGCCACCCCCAGCATTTTTAGCTAGTGCTAATTTTTTGGTATTTGACTCATAGTGAGCGCTACTATGTTTTCTCCCGCCGCTACCAAAAGCTATGGATAGACTCCCATTGAGTGAGATTACTGCTTCTGGGACTTTTAAAATATCCATTAAATCACACAAGGCATCAAAAAATAGATTCGCGGCAATTTGTTGCTCTTCAGCTGTTACCCATTTACCAATTGTGGCAGTTCGGAAGCCAAATATTTTAACAATATCCTGAAAACTAACATCGGCTCCATCTCGATGAGAAGGACCGTTACGATAGTAAGGCTTGTGAATTCGGGAGTCCGGTGTTGGCAAGGTGATGACTACAACATGTCTATTTCGGCTATTAATTGGTTACACCAATTGTTGATACGTTCATCAGTTAAATCATATTGATTTTCATCATCAAGACTCAAACCCACAAAAAAACCTTTATCTTCTGTGAGCGCCTTTGAAGCGATAAATTCATATCCTTTGTTTGGCCAGTAACCAATAAGATCACAACCTAGTACCAGTAATTCGTCGTGCAACATACCCACGGCATCTTGAAACCATTCTGCATAACCTAGCTGATCACCTAAACCAAAAATAGCTACTGTTTTGTCAGTTAAGTTTAAACCTGCAATGTTTTGCCAAGTCGATTCCCAGTCTTCTTGTAATTCGCCAAAATCCCAAGTGGAAATTCCAAAAATTAATGTGTCAAAGCTTTGCGCTTGAGTCAGCGATACATCTTTAATATTAAATAACTCTACGCAAGTATTACCCGTTAACTGATTTATCTTTACCTGAATCTTTTCAGCAGCCATTTCGGTGTAACAAGTTGTAGAGCCATAAAAAAGTCCTATTTTTAATTCGTTGTTGTTCATATTGTCCTTTTAATGGGGTGCCTTGATTAAAATCGCTTTACCAGCATACTTTAATTAATGTGTGCTACACATGTGCTTTTTACGTGTGAGTGTTAAATATTGACCAAATGGTAAGATTTTATATTTATTCGTAATTTTGAGTAGGTTAGTATAATTTAGCAATTAATAATTTATGACAGCGAGACTAGACAACATATGAGAGCGTATTTTGCTTTTATCTTAGGGATTTGCAGTATATCAATGGGCTGTGCAAAAGAACCAGAATTGACACAAGTAGAGCAAAACTTGAGAGTAAATGGGCATTGGATAATGGAGCAAGATGGTAAAGTGATGCTTAACCCTCAGACATCGGGCTTAGTTAAATGGCGTGGCGGGTTGTTGACCTTGAGTGACCGTAGTGCCCATCCTTCACAACGTCTTCGCCTCAGGACTATTACTAAGGACAATGCGTTGTTGAGCGGCCCTGATTTTCCAATGCTCCTATCTGAAAAGTTGAAATCAAATTGTTTTGCCGCTTATATAACCGATAATCCTGATCTAGAAGCGTTAACGGTTGACCCTGACGACGACCGAGTATTTTATGTAATCACAGAAGATGGTTCATACGCCGAACCGATGTCAGAGTTTTGCCAACAAAAATACCTTAATTCAGGTTCAACCAGCTTTCCAAAATTGCTTGTTAGACTTGAGTTGCAGGCAGACAAAATAATGTTGATAACCCATATTCGTCCTATTAGGTTTACAGTCGATATGCAAATTGGCGATTTCCCTAATGATGGCATTGAAGCTCTCACATTTGGTCAAGCTCGCACTTTATATTTGGGTATTGAAAAAGACAGTAGCAAAAATGCGAGGATTTTTTCTTTACAAATGCATAGTGAGTTTTGGCAATCAGATGAATTCGCAGATGTGAAAAAAAATAATTTGAAGTTACCAGTTTTTGAAAGTGGTAACCACCCCATTAACGGCATGGACTATTACCAAACATCTGATGGTAGAGAATTTTTGTTGGTAGCTGCCAGAAATGATGAAGCGTTATGGGTGGTAGATTTATCAGGCAAAAAAGATACGCTTATACTACCTATCGACTTTTTTGCTGAAATTAAACATAGCACCCAAGGCTGTGAAGATTACGAAGCCATGGACAATGCCTCTATTGAAGGCGTGGCGGTAATAGACGATAAATTGTGGCTTATTAATGATCCATGGAAAGCGGTATATTTAAACAATGTTAAGTGCGTTCAAAATCGTACTCATTACCAAATGTTCGCACCATTACTGTTCAGTTTGCCCATACAAACAGAATGGTTCGACTAGTGCATAATTTGTTGTGCATAATTAGCGCATAATTAGCGCATAATTAGCGCAAAAGAAGTGCACAATTTTTGTCAAATTGGTGTTGAATAGGACTTTAAAGTATGTTGCAAAGGTTACTAGTGAAATAACGCTTAGTGAATGTAATCCACTAAGCGTCTACTGACGTAAATATTCTATAATTCAAATGAGTGTATTAATTAATTATGCAAAATTCATCTTTAACAATATTTTTTGATGGTTATTGTCCTCTATGTTCTATAGAAATGAACAAATTAAAGCAGCTAGATAAACAAAAAAACATTAAGTTTGTAGACATTCAAGAAGCTTCGTTTTTTGTAGATTATCCCCATCTAGACTGGCAAGCACTAGACGCCCGTATTCACGGCTACTTGGCTGACGGTACTATGATAACTGGATTAGACGTAACTTATTTAGCTTGGAAATTAGTAGGTAAAGGCTGGGTATATGCGCCTTTAAGATGGCCAGTAATTAGTTGGTTTGCTGATATAGCGTACAACATTTTTGCTAAGTATCGTCACAGAATCTCTTATCTTGTAACCGGGAAAAAGCGATGTGTCCCTTGCGAAAATAAAGGTGAAAAAGTTGATGTTTAAAGGTAATGCATTAGTTATTGGTGCTTCAGGCGGTATCGGAAAAACGTTGGTAAAGCAGTTACATGAATCAGGCAAATACGAACACGTGTATGCAGTATCTCGGAACCTACCAGCATCACCACTTGAAGGGGTGCAATATTATAGCCTTGATTCTGAGAGTGAAGATTTGGTCGCAGAATATTGCCAACAGCTTAAGCAAATAGGTGGCCAATTTAGCCTAGTGGTGTGTTGCATAGGTGCATTACACTCGACTGGTGATGATAATCAAAAATTTATGCCCGAAAAGCGTCTGGAAGATATTCAGAAAGAGCAGCTGAGTTTTTATTTAACGACTAACGCAATATTACCTGCTATTTGGTTAAAAAACGTAGAAAAACTGTTAAAAGGTCCTGAACCCTCGAAACTAGTGTTTTTTAGTGCGAGAGTTGGCAGTATAAGTGATAACAGCCTAGGCGGCTGGTATGGCTATCGTGCTAGTAAGTCTGCGCTTAATATGCTGATAAAATGTGCGCAAATAGAATGTCAGAGAAGAGCTAAGAACATCACGCTAATAAGCTACCATCCTGGAACAGTTGAAACTGAATTGTCTAAGCCGTTTCAGTCGAAGGTCCCGTCGGGTAAATTATTTAGCACCGACTTTACTGTCACTCAATTACTCCAAATCATCCCTAACCTAACCCCAGAAGACGGGCCCCATTATATCGATTGGCAAGGCAATGTTATTCCTTGGTAATTGATTGTAAACATAAGCCTTAGTTTTCGTAGCGTTGTATTGCTAACAAAAAAGACTTTCTGAAACTCTACTGGTAATATCTATTCAAATTATAAAAATAATTAGGGATAGGTTATGGGCGCACCTCGCGAGCAATTCGGTTCACGTTTAGGTTTTATTCTAGCTGCAGCTGGGTCAGCTGTAGGAATTGGTAATTTAGTGGGTTTCCCTGTAGGTGCCGCTAAAAACGGTGGTGGGGCATTTCTGCTAATGTATGCCATATTTGTGGTAGCAATTTGTTTACCCGTTATGATTGCAGAAATGACATTGGGTAGAGCCAGTCAAAAAGACCCATTAGGCGCGCTAACGTCACTATCCGGTGGCAATAAAGGTTGGCGCCTCGCCGGTTGGTTATCCATTATTACCCCCTTTATGATTGCTGTGTTTTACTTAGTCATTACAGTATGGATTTTCGGCTACTTGGTTGAATCAAGTATCGGTAACCTCGATGTACTCGCTGACCCTGCCACTTTTAATCATTTCATTACAGGAAACAGCCTGTTTTTTTATATGGCTGGTGTTCTTGCTATTGTATATTTAATTTTGCAAGGCGGGGTTAAACAGGGAATTGAAAAAGCCGCAAAGATTCTTATGCCGGCGCTTTTTGTTATGCTGATCGGTATGGTTATTTTTGTGTTAACTCGTGAAAATGCTATGGCAGGTTTAAAGTTTTACCTCGTTCCTGATTTTGATAAAATAAGTGCTAGCGTCATTAATAGTGCACTTTCACAAGCCTTTTTCTCGTTGTCACTAGGTATGGGGATAATGATCACTTATGGTAGTTATATTGACAAACGGTCTAATTTACCAACCTCGGCAATACTAGTTGGCTTAACAGATACAGCGGTTGCTTTTACGGCGGGTCTTATGATCCTGCCAGCAATATTTTCTTTTAATCCTTCGGTGAACCCAAGTGATCTCAGTGAATCGTCAATATCGATGATTTTCTCGTACTTACCGCAAATATTTTTAGCATTACAAGATACCTTGGGATATATAGGGGCCAGTGCTGTGGCAAGCATCTTCTTTTTATTAGTGTTTTTTGCTGCCATCACGTCATTAGTGTCTATATTTGAAGTACCGGTGGCTGCGTTAATGAGTGAAAAAAATATACAGCGTAAAAGTTCGTTATTAATTTGTGGCAGTTTACTGGTGGTTTTTGCACTCATGTGCGCATTTTCATTCGGACTTTTTGATTTTTTCACCTCTTTCATCAGCTATGGAGGGGTGGATAAACCTAAATCTTTCTTTGATTTGGTTTATGACGTGTTTTATGAAACTATTTTGCCTTTAAATGGGCTTTTGATTTGCTTGTTTGTCAGCTACAAATGGAAAACGCAGGCTTTCAATAATGAATTAGATAAAGGTGCCCCTGACTTTAAAAATAGTTTTCTGGAGCGCTATGTGAATTTTGCTCTGAGGACGTTTATTCCAATTTTCCTAGCGATAATTTTTGCTAATACGGTCGCGCTTAAATATTTCGGTACTGCATTGATAGGTTAAGCGCTTTTAATTCAAGCGCCCCTAAAAAAAATGGGTAGTAGCTCGCGTGTCACAGCTCAATCATATCGAACGGGCTGGGATATTTAAGCGATAAACCTAATAACTGCAAACTTTTAGTGGCGTCAATTTGTTTACCTAAGGCAACACCTTCACCTTTAACAAACTTAGGTGCACAGAGGC
Organism: uncultured Paraglaciecola sp.; assembly: GCF_913058035.1. GTDB lineage: Bacteria > Pseudomonadota > Gammaproteobacteria > Enterobacterales > Alteromonadaceae > Paraglaciecola. The sequence goes on from NZ_CAJXPA010000003.1 coordinate 48,103, forward strand.
TAAGCTTGCCTGCTGCCCAGGTATAATATTCGGCACGAGTGGGATGTTCTAAGGCACTTAAGTGCAAGGTCTGTCCCCAGATATCTTGTTCGATGACCGTTTTAATTGCACAAATAACATCAGCTTGATGCACTAAATTGACCCTATTATCGGGGTTAAGTAAACCTGTTTTACCAGCTAGATAGTGAGTAGGATGACGGTCTTTGCCTACCAAACCAGCAGGTCGAATAACGGTACTACGACAAGCAAAATACTGTTTTGCTAACACTTCAACCGCTAAATTGATTCGCCCTGACGGAGTTTGTGCAAGTGTTGGGCTTTGCTCAGTCACTACACCGCTCTTATCACCATAAACCGACGTGGTACTAATGAAAATAAGGTTTTGTATTTGTTTGTCTGCAGCATGTTTTAGTAGTACTTGCATGTGTTTCGCAAAATTTTCTGTGGTGGGGGTTGTTCGTCCTACAGGAATGTTTAACACCAGCACCTTAGATGCAAATAGTTTGTTAAAGTGGTCATGTGACAACTCGTCACCCAACTGATACTTTTGAGTATCAAAGCCTAATTTTGTTAACTCCTCGGCTTTTTGTTCACTGCGACACGTGGCCACAATATCATGGCCACTTTTTTGTAAACTAATTGCGAGAGGCATCCCCAACCAACCACAACCAATCACTGCTATTTGCATTTACATATTCCAAGAAGATATTTTTTGAAACGGTATCACATCCTATCAGGCTGGTCTTGCACTTGAATAACATCTAAGTCTGCTAGGTGTTTAATCCGCTTTAATTGTGTTTCAGCAAAATCTACTTGAGCTAGGGTTGCGCAAAAAACGCCTGCTTTTTTCTCTAACGCTGTGGCTTGATATTTCACTTTTAGTTCCATCTGTTCGCCAAAACGATCCATTTTTTTTTCAAATTCATGCATATCTTCGCCACTAAAAATAAGCTGTGTGCCTATGGCTACCATTAAATGGCCCATTGATTCGGTGGCCAAGTTTTTGATCGCTTTCTCAAACTGTGACTCCCATTGTTTACCAAAAAATGTACCGTTTTCAAAAGAACTAGAATCTAACCGAATGTCACCATTATCTGCATAAAAGTTGTATTGAATTTGCTGATCAAGGTTGCGTAAATTTTCTGATAAATCTGCAAGCTCAGTGCTATCTGAGCCTAATAATTCGGTAAATACCTCATGCATTGCAATACTTGCTAGTGCGACGGCATCTGTTGCTATTGATGCAGCCTGCGGCACCGCTTGATTAATACCGTCATAATAGTTATCTACCCAGCCTTGTTGTTTGGTATCCAGCGTCAAGGCAATGCCATCAACATACAATATTTTATCTTGATCAATGGTCATATCGGTATTGTTATCTAATACGACTGTCAATACATTGTCTTCTAACTGCATGTTGCCATTGAGTTCAACGTTACATTTATTATTAGAATCTAAGGCCAAGACTGGTAGTGAACAACAAACTAAAGCTCCAACGAGTAATGTAGATCGCATAAAATTCTCCTGACTTATTAATGGTAATTTATTATCTGCACTGCCTGCATTGAGCAAAGTCTAGGCCATAAATATAAAAACAATAAAAAACAACAAGATAACTTTTATTTGTGTTTAGATTAGGAAAATATTACAGATCAAATAGTGAACAAGACCAATAAGTGAGCAGTTTGGCCATTAGGCCGACAGGCGATTGATAAACACGCATATACCTTTTTACTTTTATGTCTTTTAGCATCCTGTATTTTTGGTGCATAATAGTTGTCGTTTAAAATACATAGGAATTGGCTGATGAGCAATTGGTACGAACCCATTTTATTTGGTTTTACATTGATCACTTTTGTTTTAGGTATTAGCAGCATCATTATGAGCCTTTTACCCACACCAGAGGGTGTTAACGTTATGCAGTCTAAGATTGAATACGGCTTTTTTGGTGCGTCTGCTTTCGGTTTGTTTGCAGTGTTTGTTTATGCGTTAACTAACGTTTAAAATTAGTTGGCCTGATTCAGTATAGGCCACAACCTTTTATTTAGGGTCTATCACTAACACGTTGGTAGGCTCTTAGTTTGAACGCCGGCAATATAGCCAGCAAGTGGTCAAATATATCGCTTTGGACCCCTTCAAAGTTAACCCAGTCCTTGTCGGCACAAAAACAATAAATTTCCAGTGGAAGACCATGTTCTGTCGGTGGTCTTTGTCGGACCATCAGGGTCATATCTTGGTTAATGTCAGGGTGATTTTCTAAATAAGCTCGAACATAGGCGCGTAATGTACCTATATTAGTCAATCTGCGGCTATTAACTAAATCAGTTGTGTCGATTTGTTGTTCACTATGAAAACGCTGCAGCTTCTCAAGTTTTATTTGAATATGCCGTTTTATATAGCGAATTTTTGTAAATTCATCCAGCATCTCCTGGTCACAAAAACAAATGCTTTGAATATCGATATTCAGTGAACGCTTAATACGACGTCCACCACTTTCAGTCATCCCACGCCAATTCTTGACAGGCTCCGAGATAAGAGCATAAGTGGGGATTGTAGAAATTGTCTTATCCCAATTTTGTACTTTAACTGTTGTTAAACCTACCTGTAATACGTCGCCATCTGCGTCATATTTAGGCATTTCAATCCAGTCACCGGTATTAACCATACGATTTGCTGCGATTTGGATACCGGCAACAAAACCTAAAATGGTATCTCGGAATAATAACAAAAGTATTGCAGTGACTGCGCCTAAACCTGAAAGTAATAATAATGGCGATTTGTCCATTAAATTAGAAATGATCAACAAACCCGCGATAATTACCACAAACAATTTAGCCACTTGAATGAAGCCAGTAATCGGCGCTTTTTTAGCTAAATTTGACGCGTTGTATGTGTCTTCTACGGTATTCAGCAAGGCACTCAATGCCATTACCGCAGAAATAAGCACATAAATAACCGCAGATTTCTGTAAGAACGCTAAAAGCGCAGAATTTTCAATGAGTACTTGGCTGAGTGAATAGATAACAACAGCTGGAGCAATATGCCCGATACGTTTGAAAAAACCGTGTTGATGTAATTCGTCGTCAAACTTATTTTTGCTCTTGCTGACTAGTTTTCGAATGCGACTGTTGAGGATGCTTTTTGTTATCCAATTAGTCAGCCAAGCGAATAGTAAAATACCGAGCAAGGCAACCACTTGAAATATCCAACCTGTTGGGGTGGCCTGAATACCTAGATGCTCTAATAGTGATAAAATATGATCCGTAAGGTTAAGTCCTTGTTGCATTTAGCCTGTCTCTTTTAAATGGGTGATGAGTTTATCTTTGTTTTGCCAAACTGAGTTTAACCAACTCTGAAAACCTTGTTTAAACTCGTCATCGTTAAAATAATCACCAACAATTTCATCGGTAACCGGGTGCACATTAATCCGCATAACAACTTTATTGAGACGACCACTTAACATTGAGATCATAGGGCTGCCTTGGGTATCAGGATACATTATCGTGATATCTAAGACACTCGTGAATAATTCACCCATAGTAGCGAGAGTAAACGCAATACCACCTGCTTTTGGAGGTAAGAGGTTTTCAAATGGGCTTTGTCTCAGTTTTTGTTTTTCTGGAGTGAAGCGATTGCCTTCGACAAAATTGATGACTGTGGTGGGCAACTGGCGAAATTTTTCACAAGACTTTTTAGTGGTCTCTATGTCTTTACCTTCTAGGTGTGGATTTTTCAATAAAAATGCTTTGTTATACCGTTGCATAAATGGCATATCTAGTGCCCATGCGCCAAGTCCTACAAAGGGCAACCATATTAATTCCTTCTTAAGAAAAAACTTTGGCGCAGGGATCTTACCGACAGAAAAATCGGTTAACAAAATAATATCTAACCAACTTAGGTGATTAGCTACAATCAAATACCATTCTTTCTTACTCAGCTCACCTTCAATTACATAGTCTAGTTCCACTTTGTTCATACACTTGATTAATGTCACACTACAAAACCCAAATGCACACATCATCGAATTTAGTATAACGTTAAGTGGTTTAGTGACAAAAGAAAAAGGCAGTACAAGCTTTATTAAACCAAGTGAAGTGATACATAGAGCCCAAAAGGCCAAGCTCATCATTTGTAACGTCAAGTGTATAGGAAAAACAATAAGACCTGAGAATATACTAAACATCTTGTGATTTCTTCGACAAAAGCATCTGTAAATCTTGGTCTTTTTGTTCCCATAAATCTGTTAGCCAGCGTTGAAATTTGACTCTTTGAGTATGGTCGTCAAAGTAGTCGTCCCCGTAAATATCACTACTTAGCAATTCTTGAATTGATAATACTTTAATCTGAACTTGTACTCTTTTAACTTTTCCGCAGACAAACTCCCAATAGGTAGGAGTGCCTTCTGGGTAGTGTATTGTGACATCAAGTAATTTATGTAGCTGTTCACCCATGGCACCTAGAACAAAAGCCATACCGCCAGCTTTAGGTTTAAGTAAGTGTTGAAACTTTGACCCTTGGCGTGCCCGTTTTTGCTCAGTTAGTCGTGTTCCCTCGACAAAATTCATGATGCTTACAGGTTTGACTGTAAATTTCTTGCATGCTTTTCGGGTGTTTTCTAAGTCTTTACCTTTTAAGTGAGGGTTTTTAGCTAATAAAGCCTTGCTGTATCTATGCATAAATGGAAAATCTAAGGCCCACCAAGCTAAACCGATGAAAGGTACCCAAATTAGTTCTTTTTTGAGGAAAAACTTTAAAAAAGGGATCTTATGATTAAAAATACGCTGTAGCACCAAGATATCGACCCAAGACTGATGGTTTGATATCACCAAATACCAATCTTTGTGGCTCAATCCTTCCAACCCATCTACATTAAACTTTGTGCGACTAAATATATTTTGATTGGCGCTGTTGACTGATATCCAAAATGTGGCACAACCATCAAGTAAATAAGACATAAATGTTTGCCATATTTTAATAGGTATTAATTTGAGAAATGAACAAATTAAAATGGGCACCAACCAAAATAAGGTATTAATAAAATAACCTAATGAGGATATAGCACCGAGCAATGGTAAAAAAATCGTCGAAAACATGCAGTAAAAAACCATTAACACTATAAAAAACATATGCAAGTCTAAACTAAAAACAGGTTTGATATGTATAAGTTCTTCTTTGCTATTTTATGGTCGCACAAGAATTTTAAAAGGAAAGTACATCCCGAAGCGCCAGAAGGTTATAATAACAAACATATTGATAGTAATTAATGTGTAACCAAGGACGTGAAAAAGTGCTCAACCAAGCAAAAAACATACTCAAAAATGTATTTGGTTTTGACGAGTTTCGAGAGTCTCAACAAGCCATCATAAATAATATTTTAGAGCGCCAGAATACTCTGGCTATTATGCCTACCGGTGGTGGTAAGTCCCTATGTTATCAAATTCCGGGAGTGGTTTTTGATGGTTTAACGATTGTTATCTCGCCACTTATATCACTGATGCAAGACCAAGTTAGGCAACTTAATGAACTCGCCATCCCAGCCTGTGTACTGAATAGCTCACTATCAGACACCGATTACCAAGCTAACTTAGACGGCATCAAACAACAACAGATTAAATTGTTGTTTTTGGCACCAGAAACAGCCTTACAAAGTAACATTTTAGATTTATTAACAAATTGTGATGTGGCTTGTATTGCCATCGACGAAGCGCATTGTATTTCTGAGTGGGGGCATGATTTTCGACCTGAGTATCGTCAGCTCAATCGACTTATTGAATGTTTCCCCAACGCCGTATGTATCGCTTTAACAGCTACCGCAACTCCGAGAGTGCGAGAGGACATTAAACGCCAACTTAATATAACCGACACCAGCGAGTACATCTCAAGTTTCGATCGGCCTAATTTGTTTATTGGCGTTATTCCTAAAGATAACCCCTATCAACAGTGTAAAAAGTTTGTTGAACAATATCCAAAACAGTCAGGCATCATTTATTGCCAATCACGCAAAGGCGTAGATGAACTCACAACCAAGCTGCAACAAGATGGGTTATCAGCGCTGCCTTATCACGCAGGGTTAAGTAGTATTAAACGTAGTGATTACCAAGAACGTTTTATTCGTGATGACGTACATATTATTGTGGCGACTATCGCATTTGGCATGGGGATCAATAAACCTGATGTTCGTTATGTATTGCATTATGACTTACCAAAAAATATTGAAGGGTATTACCAGCAAATTGGGCGTGCTGGCCGTGATGGTTTAGACGCAGATTGTTTACTTTTATTTGGTTACGGTGATACTGGTAAAATTCGCTTTTTCATTGATCAAATGAGTAACGAACAAGAAAAACGTTTGGCTAATATGCACCTCAACCAAATGTTGGCCCTAGCAGAGGCTGAAGATTGCAGGCGAACTCCATTGTTAGAATATTTTGGAGAGCAGTCATTAAAAGAAAATTGCAATAACTGCGATAACTGCACCGGTGAAAGCAAAGAAAAGTCGGATTTAACTGTGCCCGCCCAGAAGTTTTTATCTTGTGTGCATCGAACTGAACAGCGATTCGGCGCTAGCCATATTATCGATGTGTTGCGTGGTTCAAGTGCCGAAAAAGTATTACAAAACCAGCATAATTTACTGTCCACATACAACATTGGTAATGAGTACAGTAAAAAGCAGTGGATGACACTGGCGCGTCAACTGATACAGAAGGGTTTACTCAACCAAGATGAACAATTTGGCAGCTTAAAACTCACACAAAAAGCCGGTGACGTGTTGAAAGGAAAAGTACCATTTTTTGCCTTGTTGCAGCAACCTGTGGTTACCAGTAGTCATACATCTAAAGCCATGACTAAACCGGGTGACCAGCAGTTAGTTGCTATATTAAAAGCAGACCGAAAACGTTTAGCAGATGAAGCAAACCTACCTCCTTATGCTATTTTCTCTGATCGTACACTCAATGAGATGGCTTATTATTTTCCACATTCTCAAGATAACCTGTTACGTATTCATGGTGTTGGACAAGCCAAACTAGAAAAGTATGGAGAGCATTACTTAGCCCTTATTAATGACTTTTGCCAGAAAAATGATATTCAAGAAGTATCTAATGCTCAGTCGGCTACCAGTAAAGCGACAACAAGTAAAAGCAATAACAGTAGTATTAACTCCAATAGCCGCAGTGTTGAAATTATTAGTGCTTATGAAACGGGGCAATCAGTGAGTTCTATGGCTGAACAATTTAAGGTGAAAAATGGCACGATCATTAATCACTTATACCGCTATGCCCAAGATGGGCATAAGTTTGCCCAGCCTTCACAGTTACTCGAACAATCGGGTCTTAGTCAAGCCCATATCGATTCAGCTTTAGCTGCATTTGCAGAGCATTCTTATGAACGTTTAAAACCTGTTTATGACAGTCTGAGTGAGCAAGTAAGTTACGACCAGTTACACCTACTTAGAATTTATTTTGTCAGTCAGTTGACTGAATAATCTGACTTCGAGTTATGTAAGAGCTACTAGTGCTAGGGTACGAAATCAGCTAGAATGCGCGCCCTAAATTTCACATTGGCGAGTCAATATATGAGTGGACCTATCAATCGCAGTATTTCTCGAACCATATCTGTTGCGCCAATGCTGGATTGGACCGATAAACACTGTCGGTACTTTCTCCGAAAAATTTCACAACATTCACTTTTGTATACCGAAATGGTTACCACTGGAGCGATTATTTTTGGTAAAGGCGATTATCTTGGGTTTAACCAAGAAGAACACCCAGTCGCATTGCAACTGGGTGGTTCTAACCCTTCTGATATGGCGCACTGTGCTAGCGAGGCGCAAAAACTCGGTTATGATGAAGTGAACATCAATGTAGGTTGTCCTTCTGACCGTGTACAAAATGGCAGGTTTGGTGCGTGTTTAATGGCTGAGCCTGAAACTGTAGCTGCATGTATTAAGAGTATGCGGGCAGAAGTCGATATTCCCGTCACAGTAAAGTCGCGAATTGGTATTGACGATATGGATGAATATGAAGATTTAACACGTTTTATTGATGTAGTGGCTGCGTCTGGATGTGACACCTTCATTGTGCACGCGCGTAAAGCTTGGTTAAAAGGGTTGAGTCCAAAACAAAATCGTGACGTACCACCATTAATGTATAATCGCGTCTATCAATTAAAACAGCAGTTTTCAGATTTACATATCAGCTTAAATGGTGGTGTGAAAAACCTAGATGATGTGCAACTTCACCTTAATCACTTGGATGGCGTAATGATAGGCCGTGAAGTCTATAGTAACCCTTACATTTTAGCTGAAGTCGACAAACGCTTTTATCAAGATAACTCTGTCAGTATGACTCGTGCTGAAGTGGTGATGGCAATGTTACCTTATGTCGAACAGCAGATTGCTCGTGGCGTCAGACCGTGGAGCATCGCTAGGCATATGCTGGGTTTGTTTCAAGGCCAGCCAGGTGGACGCATTTGGCGTAGATATTTGAGTCAGAACGGTACAAAAGCCGATGCAGGTGTCGAACTGTTAACAGATGCTTTAGATGTGTTACTTGAAGCACAATCAAAAGCTAAACAATTTCAATCTGAGATGATTGGTTAAATTTACTAAAATAGTGGTAAATTTAACCAAATTTTAAGGGCGAACAATACTTGTTCACACGTGTAACGCCCAAGTAAAAATAAAAATATATACAAATCATATAGATAAAATTAATTCCATGATTGGCACAACTATCGCAAAGGATACTGCGACTTAAACAATAATTGTTACACCACTTAATAAACGGTTATCACTTACAACACCAAAGGAAAATATCATGTTTACTAAATCTAAAATTGCTGCTGTTGCACTGGCTTCTACTTTAATTTTTGCTTCTACGGCACATGCCGAAGACGTTTCATTAGAAAAATATGTAAGCATTATGGTTAATCAAGCGATGGAAGTTGCACAACAAGAAATTCAAAATAACCTGCGCTCGGCTGTATTGACAGTTGCCAACAATGTCAGTTTTAATGAAGAAAAAAATTATACGGCTAAAGTTTCTATTACCGATTTTGAATTAAAAAGTGAAGGGGCGACAAAAATACAAGCTGAATAAGGAATTGTTGATGTTTAATCAAATATCTTTATTTATCATGTTGTTGACGCCGGTGTTTGCCTATGTAGTAGGGGCGATAATATTTAGCTTTCTTGAGTGTTTGAGAAACGATTCAATATTAACCGAACGCGACAACATCACCATTAATCGAAACGGCCTCTAATTGAAGTATTGGCTGTTTTTTTCATTACCTAGTCTACTTTTTTTCGCTAATAGGACTTATTCTTTCTCAAGCGTTATTAGCTACCTAATAACGGTGATGTGATCAAAGTTGCCACTGCAGAATAGATTTGCATCACTAACAAATATTATTGCCCTACTTTCTCGGCATTGATTTTGTCAAAGTGATAACCGTTGTTTCTGACGCAAGTGGAACGGAATCATCTGCATCTATTCACAAATAATGCTTGTTATCTTGCTATACCCGTACTTTCTGCAACATGTGAAACAACCTCTAAGAGTTTGGCTTTTGTATAAAAGTGAGAATAACGCACTGTGAGTTCTAAGTGGGCTTTATCAGATTTTACATTATGTTTTAACTCACTATTAAACGCACTTGCCATCTTTATTCTGAGCCTTTCTAGATCATGCTGTTTTGAGGTTATAATTTGTAATGCCGTAACAATTTTTTTAACTTGCCTGTCTCAAGTCCAAAAGATCAATATGCTGTGCAAAGGTGATGTCAGGTTTCCAAGGTGCTAAACAAGGTGCTAAAAAATATCACTTTGCATACTTCCATCTGCTCCTATAATCCGCATTGATAGCTTTTCTAAGATTGAAGTGTGACGCATTAGAAAAAGTGATCAAACTAAGGAATAAAAGTGTGAGATATAATAATTTTATGAGGTGAGGCAAGATAAGTGATTACATTTATTCAGGTCACAAATATCTTAAGTTTTAAACCTTAAATCCAGTAATACTTTTATAATCTTAATGTCTGCTGAGACCCACCAACTGTGCATCAACCTTTTGGTTTTTCGAGAGCATGTATACTAGGTATACTAGGTGTACTGAGTACTTCATAACATTATTGACTCAGGACTTTTTGAAAATGAGTGACAACAAATAAGTTTACCACGTGATGACACAATGCCCCATGCCAGTCGACTTCTCTTGTGATTTTTTTGCATCACTAGTATTTAAATTGAAATTAATAGTTCAGCCTAGTAATAATATTTTTGCATCACTTTGTGCCCTACAAACTTCGCCAATCTTAACCGCGTTAGTTTCATTCATAATTTGACGACCAACATCGGCAGAAACAGAAACGATTAAGCCACCATTCGTTTGAGGATCGAGTAGACACTTGAGATTTGCAAGTTCTATATTACTGGTATCACATTGCTCTAGCATCGGTATTAATTGTGGCATTAACGTCGATTCAACTCCTTGTCGACTTAATTCCAGTGCACCACTCATCAGCGGAACATCGCTGGTTGTGATTTTTATAGAATACTGTGTTTCTTTGACCATTTCTAGCAGATGTCCAATAAGTCCAAAGCCAGTAACATCAGTTGCAGCATGTACTTTTTTATTATTTAGCGCTAAGAAAAACGGTCTATTAGATTGCAGCAAGTTACTCCATAATACATCAATACTGCTAGTTGTCGCTGTCCCTTGGGCATCCGCCGCAAGTATAATACCGGTTCCCAGAGGTTTATTTAAAAGTAACCAATCACCTTCTTGAAGGGCATTTTTGGGCCAACATGACTCACCCGATCCATTAACCACTAACGCTAAGTGTGTTTCTGCACCTTCGGTGCTGTGCCCACCGATTAAGGTGGTTTCGTGGTGGAGTAAAGTTTCAGTGATCCCCTGCATCAAACGCTTGAAGTCTCGTTTGGTTAACCTCGGGTGTTCAAACTTTAAATTTGCCCATACTTGAGCGCTGGACGGTTGTAAACCCATAGCGTATAGATCGTTGACGGCATGATGTGTAGCCGCAATACCTAATCTATAATAATCCTCAGTAAAGGCGCGAAAGCCATCAATGCTTTGTAATAACGACGTATTGTTAATGACTTCAGCAACGGAAGCATCTTCTGCTTGTGTTAAATCAGTAGCAAAGTTTTTATTAGGAAAAATACTGAGTTCTCTTAGTGTATCGCTGAGTAGCTCAGGTCCAATTTTACTCCCGCAACCACCACAATGCATTGGTTCGTTATCCATTGAAGGCATCGCAGGTAGGTTTTTAGTAAACAAGGCCATAAATTTTTGGTCGATATGGTCTTTCCATCGCCAAACCCATTCGCCTTTCAAACTTAAACCACCTCGCTGACCTACTGCACTTTTACCACCCAGTGAAATTAAGGACAAAAAATCAGTTTGTAGTGACGCAGCTTGCATTGTTTGTTTGCTAAATGTCGCTCGTAAGTTTTTAGTTAAAAAGGGTGCTGAACGAACGGCATAGACACCTGCTTTGGGTCGAGGTGATTTAATCATCGTTGCTACATCACCACAGGCAAAAACATCGTTGTGAGACGTGCTCTGTAAAAATTCGTTCACAGCAATGAAGCCGTTCTTGTCAGTATCCAGCCCAGCAAGTGCTGGCCATGTTGGTGCAGTTGCTGGTGTGCACCAAATTGACTGATCGGTATTCAGTATATCACCCGTGTCTGATTCAATAGAATTTTTAGTGACACGCGAAACTCTAAACTTTGTAACAAATTCGATACCGTAGTGTTTGAGTGCGATAGCCACCTGTTTTTGTACATTTTTATGGTAACCCGGTAATAACGTATCGCCCGATTGTACTAATGACAATTTTAAGACGTCGCCTGCCTGTTTGAACCGATGAGCGATGGCAAGTACCATTTCTACACCCGCAGCACCACCGCCAATAACCGTCCAGTGAGCTGTAAATTGCTCGGTTTTTTGAGAAAGTAGTTTACGCCACGTAGCTGTAAGTTGACTAACAGGTTTTACTCCAACGCCAAATTCACGAGCGCCAGTAACATTAATGTTAGGTGTAGAGCCAGTATTGATAGATACTTTATCGAAGCCGATGTTGGCTTGGTTATCTAATTGTATCGTTTTATTTTCTACATCAATACCGATAACACGACCGTGGATTAAGCGCACATGAGCAGCTTTACACAGTTTGTTTAAGTCTAAGTGTGTTCCTTCTTCGCTGTAATGCCCTGCAATATAACCCGGTAACATGCCTGAGTAAGGTGTTAATAGCGTATCAGTGATGAGTGTTAAGCGAACCTTGTCTATCGGTCTCATAGCCAACATTCTCAACACTAAAGAATGTGTATGGCCACCACCGATAAAAACTAAGTCATGTTCATGCATATTGTTCGTTACTTATAAAAATTCGGGCAATAGACTGGTTGTCAAAGCGCAAGATGCACATAACGATGAAAATACTCTTAAACACCACTATTTTGAGGCTAGCCATTGAATTATTTCAGCATGAGTGCCTTTGAAAATAGTTTTTTCAGCTTTTTGCTGGTATTGATACTCGTAGATTGGATCATAATATTTACTAAGTAGTATATTAATGATGTCGTCGAAACCAGACCATTGGTTCTGATTTTTTAATACAATAATGGCTGAATCTAGTATTGCATTAATTAATGTGAATCGCTCGCCTCCCAGGCGTTTTTTAATGCGTAATATTGCATCCCGTATAAATCCATCCAATAAATCATAAGCCGTAGCTGGGTCACTTTTTTGATAATGCTCGAAAGCATCCATAAAGTAGTCACGACGGATGCGAGCAATACGTTCTTCATAGGGGGCTTCGAGTAGGATATTGTTGGCGAATTTGGTCGCTGCTATATATTCTGGTAATATTACAACTCGACCAATCAAGTGTGATTCATCTTCAATCAATACTGGAGAATTGTCGACATGGTTGCGTTTTAGCCATGCTACCGACCAAGCATTTTCGAAATTAATTTGTGCAGGCTGCGCTACAAATGTTTTACCAAACGCACTGCCTCTATGGTTGGCTAAGCCTTCCAAGTCTATAGAGTTTGGCCATTCATTGATGACTTCTGTTTTACCACTGCCTGTTTTACCTGACAATACAATAAACTGACCTTCATCAGTCCTTAGGTGCAATTGATCAAGCAGATAAGTGCGCATAGCTTTGTAACCACCTTCCACATAAGGTATCTCTATTCTTTTCTCATTGAGCCATTGCTGAGTTATTTGAGACCGTAAACCGCCTCTAAAGCAATACATGCAAGCGTCAGGGTGTTGCTTGGTGAAATTTTCCCATTGTTGTAAACGCTGATTTTTTATATCTCCATTAACTAATTGATGACCGAGTTTAATCGCCGCATCTGAACCGCTTTTTTTGTAACAGGTACCTACAGCTTCACGCTCTTCATTGTTCATTAATGGTGCATTGATGCTGGAAGGAAAAGCTCCTTTATCAAACTCGACAGGTGCACGCACGTCTATCATTGGTGTATCGGATAAAAACAGCTGTTTGAAGTCGGTGATAGGTTGCAAAATAATGACTCGGATGATGTAAAACGTTTTATGGCGCGTTACTAGATATTAACTCAAAGAATTTTAACTCTTTAACGACTGCTAGTAACAAGTGAATTGTTAATTAATAAATTAATACAACAGGATATTAGTTCTCCTATGATCACAATCTTGATAGACAATGTCACTGTTTATATGTGGAAAATCGGTTCTAATGAACGACCCAAAAAATATGGCAATAAAGATTCCAAAACTGATACGATAAACAATCCAAAAAGTTTAGTCACAACTAAAGTCGTAATCATGGATGTCATGTTAATAAGTTAATAAGTTAACAAGTTAATTATAATTATTTAATATCTGGTGTTACGAGGATGCCATATAAAAAAGCACATACGACAAATAGTTTTAAATCATCTATTGTCTTGTAACAATGTCCTTTTAAAAATGAACAAGAAAAAAGTTATTTTACATTTGTGGTGATAAATTAGTTTTTTCATGTACACAACATCGATACTTTTTACCAAAGTCCCATCTTCAATGGATGCCTGATAAGCACTAACCTATTCGGGATCGTTGATAAACATTTACCATTTTTGCTCGGCGGCGTCCTCACTGTAATGTTCAATAGCACAGATTAGCGTGTTGCCTGTTTCAGGTTCTGTTGTAGGAACCCAATAAGCAGTAACCTGCATTTTTATTTGCTGTTAACTATTGACGCTAATATATTTGTGTAGCTGGGAGTAAGCCTGTAATACTGACTGAGATGCTATTATACTACCGCCTTTATCTGGATGGTTTTTATGTTGTAGTTTTCGATACTGCTGCTTGAGTTCCAATAAGGTGATGTCCGCCAACGACTCAATTTCCATTACAATACAGACTCTTTTAAGTTCTGATAAAGACATATTGGCATTTAATTCAGCTCCTGCCATTTTTTGCCAAAAACTATCTAATAAAGCTTCAATATCATTTTTATTAGAACAGCCAAGATTGCTCCAGTCTAAGTAATAGTTTGCGAGTGAGTCTTCAGTTTCTATGTTGATGGAAGACTCCAAAGTAGGATTTAGGGTAATGGTTGTCAACCCTATCACTAGCTCCCCTATTTTTTGTTCGCGCCACCGATTTCTCAACTGATAAAGGCAGTGAAATAAAACAAAGTGTGTTTGAAACATCATCAACGAGTCACACAGAGCATCCTCATCAAATATTGAGTAAGGTGGACTTTTTAAGGCACATATCAGCTCATACTCGCTGATCCCCAATTCAAATGCTGGACGAAATGTGGCAAGCGTATCGTTTAGTAATGTTTGTAGTTCGTTAAACACGTATGGCAATTAAATTTCCGTTTCGACTTTTTGTTACTAGCGGGTTGTCAATTAGTTTGAAGACGCTGATGTTGTAAGTTTTCACTCAAAAGATGTATACAAAATATAGCGACCGTCTATTCTTAGCAACAATAAGGTAGACGTATTGTTTATACCAACCACACAGAACGACGTAGAAAAATAACTAAGATGTATTAATAAAATGACTGCTACCCCACTTAAGAATGCATGAAAAGCCAGTAGATTTCTGTATTTTATAATATCGATGCCTCACATGTAAAATACAGCTGTGATTTTAACTAATAATTTAGTCTATTTGACTAAATTATTAGTTAGCCTTGAAGTAATTAAAAAAATAATTTTCTTATTGTTTTGTAAACTATATGTAAATCATATCGTTACGCGGATTTGTTGAGTTGGCACAGCACTTGTAATAGTTGTAATTGTAAGTGTTAAAATAGTGCCTGGAATAGGCTTTTAAGAAAATTTCATTAATCTTATTGGAGTAATCAAAGTGGGTATGTTCACAAGAATGTCAGACATAGTACAAGCCAATATCAACGCCATCTTAGATAAGGCTGAAGATCCAGCAAAAGTAATTAAGTTACTGATCCAAGAAATGGAAGAAACATTAGTTGAACTTCGTTCAGTTGCAGCCACAAATTTAGCTGAAAAGAAACTGGTTCAGCGTCAAGCGGAAAAACTGCAAAAACAAATTAATGCCTGGCAATCAAAGGCGATTTTAGCAGTAGAAAAAAATCGTGAAGACTTGGCCAGAGCAGCATTAGTCGAAAAACACTATAGTCAGCAGAAATTGTCAGCTCTAACAGATGAGCAAAATACAGTTGAAGATTCTCTAGCTAAGTTACAAGCTGATATGGGAAAAATGCAAGATAAGCTAGTGGAAGCCAGAGCCAAGCAAAAATCTCTCATTGTCAGAGAGCGATCGGTAGCGGTGCGTATGACCATCAAAAATAGGGCTCATTCAGTCAAAATTGATGATGCGATCATCCGGTTTGAGCAATATGAACGTCGAATTGATGATTTAGAGTCACAAATTGATGCGTACGATTTAGTGGATGAATCGCAAGGTTTAGATGCACAATTCAATCAACTTGAAGCTGAAAGTCAAATTGAGCAAGAGCTAGAATTTTTACGTAAAAAAGTTGCATAGCTTTGATGCACTATCTTGTTAATGGCAAATCAACATTTGTGGCTAACAATTAGCTTTAGGAACCTAAACTAGTAGGAGAAAAACATGAGACGATATTTTGAAGTTAACAAATTATATAAAGATTCAACACATAGTAAAATTTCGGGTGTATGCGCTGGTTTAGCTAGACATTGGAGCGTACCCAGATTGTTAGTTCGTTTAGTGGCTATAGTCTGCTTAATAACATTACCAACCGTCACTGCGATTGCCTACATCACTGCCACACTCCTAATCCCAAGTAGATAAGGAAAATTTTATGTTCAAGAATATGATCCTGGCTGTTTTGATAGCTATTGTGTTGACATACAGCCTAGGCCATCTAGCCACTCAGTGGTTGGATTTACATATTTCATTTGCGAAACATGATTTTGAACCTGTAGCTTCAATACTTGTGCTCACAGGCATAGTGGCAATAATGGTCGCGATGGGGTTTATAGTGGCGTTTAGTATTTTTGCCGCCATTGCTTTTGTTTTAGTGACCCTATGTATTGGTTTGTTTGTTGCTGGACTAAGTGTTTTTTGGCCAATTATATTGGTTACTTTGGTTATTTTTCTTTTGGTAAGGGATAAACAAACAGTTGTCTATTGATATAATTGACAACCTTAGCCAAACAT
This sequence comes from uncultured Paraglaciecola sp., assembly GCF_913058035.1. Taxonomy (GTDB): domain Bacteria; phylum Pseudomonadota; class Gammaproteobacteria; order Enterobacterales; family Alteromonadaceae; genus Paraglaciecola. The sequence goes on from NZ_CAJXPA010000003.1 coordinate 64,803, forward strand.
TTGTGTTTAATGATTGGCATGTTAATTAAATTGCTGAATAATTGGGTATATTTTTTATCTGTGGGTGGTTTATGATTAGATTGATTGTTTTACTGTGTGGCTTAGTAGTGGGTGTGGTTCACGCTGAAGTAATAGTGACAGACGCAACGGTTAGGTTATTGCCTCCGGGTGTCCCAAACACAGCTGCTTATTTCTCTATCCAAAACCAATCGGACACAAGTCAAACCCTGATTGGTGTATCGGCGGATTTTGCTGCTAAAGCAGAAATACATAACCATGTGCTGGTGGATGGTATGATGAGCATGCAACAGCAGTCTGAAGTTGTTATATCACCAGGTGAGAGTGTGAAATTTTCTTCCGGTGGCTTACATATCATGCTGTTTGGGCTTAAACAGCCGTTGCGCGAAGGAAAATCAGTCGTATTCAGATTACTCACAAAAGAGGGTAAATCTATTAGCGTAACCGCCAGCGTTGCTCGACCATCTGCACACTCTCATCATTAGGAGAAAAAATGAAACAATATCTTGCCCCAAAATGGCTGTTAAGCGCAGTTGTACTTCCTATTTTTTTGTTATGGATTTTGTCAGTCTACTGGAGCCTCGAGCCTGAGCTATTTGACCCTGAGATACTTGCAAAGCAGCAAGCTAGCCAAAGAAATGAATCTGTTGTGGCGGGTTACACAATTACAACTAGTTTAATTAAAGTCACTGAGACTTTGCTTAATAAATCTGGTGGCTATTTATCAAATGATGTATTGCCTCCAAGCGTGATGATGGACAACATGCCTAGCTGGGAGTTTGGCGCGTTAGAAATGACTCGAGATTTGGCGCTGGCAATGCGTCAAGATTTTAGTCGTTCACAAAGCCAATCTCTGGAAAATCCCTTTTTAACTAAAGCTCAGCCGCAGTTCAATATCAATAACCTAAGCTGGATATTGCCTTCTTCAGAATCTGCGTATCAGGACGGTATCGATAATTTATATGCTTATAGAAGTAGCCTATCTGATAGCCGCCAGCAACAGGGACAGTTCTATGCTCGAGCAGATAATTTAAGGGATTGGCTTAAACAGCTGGAAAAACGTTTAGGTAGTTTTTCACAACGTTTAAGCGCCAGCGTCGGTCAAGAACGACTCGATACAAATTTAGCAGGCGACGCCCAGGCTATCCAGTCTACACCAACTGCAAATAGGTTGGCTGAAAAAACAAGCTGGTGGCAGTTAGATGATAATTTTTATGAGGCTAGGGGTGCCAGTTGGGCACTATTACATTTTTTAAAAGCTGTAGAAGTGGATTTTTCTGATGTGCTTGAGAAAAAGAATGCCAAGGTTAGTTTACAACAAATTATTCGAGAGCTCGAGGCAACACAAGAGTCTCTGTGGAGCCCAATAATATTAAATGGCAGTGGTTTTGGTACCCTGGCCAATCATTCGTTAGTCATGGCAAACTATATTTCTCGGGCGAATGCTGCCTTAATTGAATTAAGTGAATTGTTGAATCAAGGTTAAATTATGAAAAATATAGTGGTATTTGTTGGACTTATTATCCTGTGTCTTAGCAATAAAAGTGATGCAGATACATTACTTGGTTTATATGCAGGTGCCCAAACTTGGAATATGCAGACCTCGGGCGGCTTTTCAAGTAATGATGATAATGCCAACTTTAATTTCGATGAGCAGGCAAATTCAAACCTGTATGTTGCCTTTGAACACCCCGTGCCACTTATCCCAAATGTCAAATTACAGAGAACTGTTATAGACACTAACGGTGAGACTACCTTAGATACTAGTTTTGATTTTGGCGGTAAAACGTATGCTTCCAGTAGTAATCTTATTACTGACGTCGAATTAATCGCTACAGATTTCATTTTATATTATGAGTTATTTGACAATGATTTAATTAGCTTCGATTTAGGTCTTAACGCCAAATACATTGATGGAGACTTATTCGTCACTGACAATGAGGATAGTTCTAACTCTGCAAGAGAAAAATTCTCAGGTCCCATACCTATGGCTTATTCAAGGCTGGCATTGGGTATACCATTTACGGGTTTTGGTGCTTTTGTAGAGGGCAGTTTTTTGAGTGTTGATGACCAGACATTGTCAGATTATCAAGCAGCTGTTACTTACAGTTTGATTGAGAGTTTAGCTATAGATCTGACCTTTCAAATTGGTTATAGAGCGATAACACTAGAACTTGATAATTTAGATAACGTCTATGCGGATCTAGAATTTAAAGGTTTTTTCGCTGGATTAGAAGTTCACTTTTAATTTTATTGATTTAGTTATAAAAAATTAGTTTTTATTCTTTCCAGTTATGTATATATATCGTTAATCTCTAGTTGTATTCACAACGGTTAGCGATTATATGTCTTTAGTAATAAATCAAGCCACTGGGCTTGCCGCAGGTTTGGATGAAAACCAGTGGTCTCAAATTAATCAGGCTACGGCCGCTCTTAATCCACAACAACTTACCTGGTTGAGTGGTTACTTAGCTGGGTTGGCGCAAACCGTTCAGCCTAATGCTCCAATTCAACAAGATAGTATTCCTGCAAAGTTCTTAACTATCTTGTATGGTTCTCAAACTGGCAATGCTAAATCTGTTGCACTGGAATTTAAAGCAAAATTAGATGCGATAAATATTCCTGCTAAGATAGCTAGCATGGCCGACTATAAGTTGAAGCAACTGAAAGTAGAAAGCCATGTGGTAATTATTGTAAGCACCCATGGTATAGGAGAAGCCCCAGATGACGCTGTGTCATTGCATAGTTTTCTTGCTGGGAATAAAGCGCCTAAACTTAATAATTTAAACTTTGCTGTTTTAGGCTTAGGTGACACCAGTTATGAGTTTTTCTGCCAGACCGGAAAAGACTTTGATAAACGCCTACAAGACTTAGGCGCAGCCAGAATAACCGAACGTGTTGACTGTGATGTCGATTACGACTCAGTGGTTGCGACTTGGTTCGAAACCGTCATACATCAGGTAAAAGACGACTTAAGCGCAATAAGTGCACGCTCAATTGCAGCATCGTTAGATGTAGGAACGAGTGTCGAAGCGTTAACTCAATATACTAAAAAAACCCCTTACACAGCAACCTTGCTTGAAAGTCTGAAAATAACTGGCCGAGATTCTGTTAAAGATATCCGCCATATTGAAATATCTCTTGAGGATTCAGGTATTCAATATCGCCCAGGTGATTCATTGGGTGTTTGGTTTAAAAATGATGCAAGCCTAGTTGACGAATTAATCACAATGCTTGATTTAGAAAGTGATGTCTCTATTAATTGGTCAGGTGACGCTTTTAGCCTTAACGATGTATTGGTTAATAAAGTAGAGTTAACGCAAAGTTATCCAACATTTGCTAGCAGATATGCAGAATATGCTGACAACGTGGAACTTAATGCTTTATTGGAAGACAAGTCAGTACTACGTGAGTATTTATCTCAACGCCAAATCATCGATGTTGTGCGACAATTTCCAGCCAAGGTGGATGCTCAACAATTTGTTGAGACGTTAAGAAACATTACACCGAGACTCTATTCTATTGCTTCCAGTCAAGCAGAAGTTGAAGACGAGGTGCATCTGACGGTAGCTTTGGTTGAGTATGATGCTCATGGCCATACTCATCAAGGTGGAGCATCTAGCTTTTTGTCTACTCGTTTAGATGAGGGTGGCGAAGTGAACGTGTTTGTTGAAAGGAATGACAATTTCCGCTTACCCGATGACGGCAGTATACCTGTCATCATGATTGGTCCCGGAACAGGTATTGCGCCTTTTAGGGCCTTTATGCAGCAACGCGAAGCAGAAGAAGCAAGTGGCGAAAACTGGTTATTCTTTGGTAACCCAAATTATACTCAGGACTTTTTGTATCAAACTGAATGGCAGCGTTTTGTTAAAGACGGTGTAGTCAACAAAATAAGCTTGGCATTTTCTAGAGACCAAGAAGAAAAAGTTTATGTGCAACATCGTATGCTAGAACAAGGTGCTGAATTTTATCAGTGGCTCGAACAAGGTGCATACCTATACGTGTGCGGAGATGCAAATCATATGGCCAAAGACGTACAAGACGCTTTAGTGCAAATAGTGATTGAACATGGCGCTAAAAGTGAAGAGCAAGCTGAACAATATATTTCTGACTTGCGTCGTGCCAAACGTTACCAGAAGGATGTTTACTAATGAGTAATGACCACAAAAAATTTATAGTTGAAGGCAAGTTAGCTGATAACGAACGTTTAAAAGATAAAAGTAATTTTTTACGTGGAACTATCACAGAAAACTTGACCGATGATTTAACAGGTGCATTTGTTGGCGATAACTTTCAGCTCATTCGCTTTCATGGCATGTACCAGCAAGACGACCGTGATATTCGTGCAGAGCGTGCTAAACAAAAATTAGAGCCGCTACAAAATGTGATGTTAAGAGCTAGGTTACCTGGTGGTATTATTACCACTGAGCAGTGGTTGGCAATAGACAAATTTGCAAAAGAAAAAAGTATTTACGGCAGTATACGTATCACTACACGTCAAACTTTTCAGTTCCACGGAGTGTTAAAACCCAACGTTAAGTCTATGCATCAAATGCTGAATCAAGTCGGTGTCGACTCTATCGCCACTGCAGGTGATGTAAACCGTAATGTGTTGTGCACATCAAATCCAATCGAGTCTGAAGTTCATCAAGAAGCCTATGAATGGGCGAAGAAAATCAGTGAACATTTGCTGCCTAAAACACGCGCTTACGCAGAAATTTGGTTAGATGGTGAAAAATCAGAAACAACGGAAGAAGAGCCTATTTTAGGTAATAACTACCTACCTCGCAAATTTAAAACTACAGTGGTTATCCCACCACAAAATGATGTAGATGTGCATGCCAATGATTTGAATTTTGTGGCTATTGCTGAACATGGAAAACTAGTGGGTTTTAATGTTTTAGTGGGCGGGGGCTTAGCCATGACACATGGCGATACATCTACTTTTCCACGCAAAGCAGATGATTTTGGGTATATCAATATAGAGGATACATTGGCTGTAGCAGAATCTGTGGTGTCTACTCAACGTGACTGGGGAAATCGAGTAAACCGTAAAAATGCAAAAACAAAATATACATTAGAGCGTGTAGGTGTTGAAAACTTTAAGGCAGAAGTAGAAAAACGTTCAGGTGTTAGTTTTGCAAAGAGTCGACCTTACGAGTTTACTTCACGTGGTGACCGAATTGGTTGGGTTGAAGGCGTGGATGGCAAACATCATCTTACGTTATTTATTGAAAATGGCCGTATTTTAGACTACCCGGGCAAAACACTTAAAACCGGTTGTGCTGAAATTGCCAAGATACATAAAGGTGACTTTCGGCTAACGGCCAATCAGAATTTGATCATTGCGGGTGTCCCAGTCGATCAAAAAGTATATATTGAAAAGTTAGCGCGCGAACATGGGCTAATGGCTGATAATGTGAGCTTGCAGCGCAAAGATTCAATGGCCTGTGTGTCTTTACCTACATGCCCATTAGCAATGGCTGAAGCAGAACGCTATTTACCCGATGCAGTGACAGAAATTGAAAAGTTACTAGCCAAGCATGGTATGCAGAATGAAAGTATTATTTATCGTGTTACCGGCTGTCCTAATGGATGTGGTCGGGCTATGTTGGCCGAAGTGGGCTTGGTAGGTAAAGCGCCAGGCAAATACAATTTTCATTTAGGTGGTGATCGTCAAGGTACTCGGATCCCTAGGATGTATCGTGAAAATATTGATGAGAAAGAAATTATGAGTGAATTAGACACCTTAATTGGACGTTGGTCTAAAGAGCGTAATTCTAACGAAGCTTTTGGCGACTTTCTTATCAGAGCTGAAGTGGTTAAACCTGTAATTGACTCAGCCAAGGACTTCTATGATGACCCAAGCTATTCAATCTAACAGTGAAGGCATTGTAGACAGTGTCGCATTAAGCATTTCAGATAACGACTTAGCACAAGCTAATATTGTCCTAGAAAAACAGTCTGCAGAACAACGGGTGAGCTGGGCATTAGAACATTTACCTCATAACTTTATGTTGTCATCAAGCTTTGGGGCACAAGCTGCTGTTATGTTACATATGGTGACGCAGCAGTATCCTGATGTACCAGTTGTGCTGACAGATACAGGCTATTTGTTTGCTGAAACATATCAGTTTGTCGATGAGTTAACACGACGTTTAAACTTAAATCTTAAGGTTTACAGGGCTGATGTCTCTTCTGCATGGCAAGAAGCTCGTATGGGAAAGATGTGGCAACAAGGTATAGAAGGTATTGAAAAATACAACGCGCTGAATAAAGTTGAGCCCATGCAAAACGCATTAAATGATTTACAAATAAAAAGTTGGTTCGCTGGGTTGCGTCGAAGCCAGTCTGATATGAGAGAAACTTTACCTGTTGTTCAGCAGTTGAAAAATCAATATAAGATTTATCCTATTATCAATTGGTCAAACAAAGATGTTCACTTATATTTAAAGGAACATAAGCTGCCATACCACCCTCTTTGGGAAAAAGGTTATGTGTCTATCGGTGACTGGCATAGCACGCTCTCTTTAAAGGAAGGTATGACTGAACAAGATACTCGTTTCTTTGGATTAAAAAGAGAATGTGGTTTACATGAATTTGGCGATGGAATTTAGTAGTGAGCTTTAGTGATTCATTTCTATTGTGTCTTCAATGTTATTTAGACTAAATTGAAAGCATTGGATAAGGTGTTTTTCAGTGACTTTACATAAGCATCTTGTTGCTTTCGGGTTACCAATTTACATAATTCTGCACCAGTCGTAGTAAATTTATAGTATACCAATATTGTACCCTTTCGCTTTGTTGTTAAATATAGTGTTTGCCCAGCACAACGCCATTCTGTTGAGATATCTAGGGGTAGTTCACCAGATTCAATCTCACTATGATGTATTAGACCTAAGTCCATTAACGACAAAATATCAGGATAGCCTAAGCCAAATTCAGCCAAGTTAAGTCGATGTTCTTTATTCGAACTAAAAAACGACCAAAGATTGGTTTTTTGATAATAACCTAGCAAAATTTTAGGTGTAGATTCACCTTTTCGTTTACTTGCTAGATTGACTGCATGGCGAAAGATTTGTGCATCTTTTTGAGTGAGTTGTTTCAACATACCTAAGGTTTTTAACGAGAAACTTCCTGGTCTTGCTGTTTCAACTGCAAATATTTTCCCCCATAGCTCTTGCATTGTGGAAGAAAAAATTTCCTCCGCCATTTTCACAAAACTGAAAAACCAGTCGGGATCTAATTCTTCTTCTTTGCCATCATCTAGGCAAAAGTCTATTGCTTTGCCTAGAATTTTTTCTAAGTTAATTAATTTCCTCTGTTCTAACACCTCTTTCTTGCGTTGTATTCTTTCATTGCTAGTCGACATTTTTAAAGGACTACTATCACTTTGAACACCCACTTGGGAAAACCAATTAATAATACGTTGCTGGCTTGATTGCCTATTCAACTTAATTTCTGATAATGTTTTAGTCTCACTAACACCTGCCGCTGCTATTTGCGAAGGCATTGGTTTTAATTTATTTATAATGGGCGGAGAATTAGACTCAATTTTCATAAAACGTTAAACACTAATAAAAATTTGCTTGGTTAAGCTGTATACTGCTTCAATACATATTGCGTGAGCAAATAAAAACGTCAAATATTAATCAATAATAGTTAATTAAATAACACTTAAATATCTTTCTTTGCTTGGTACCGTAGTCAAAGGAATGTAAAAAGCAAGGCATGATAGCTACTGACAGCATATATTCGACCTTGACGGACTATGAATGACACCTAGTAAATACGAAAATGATGAGCTGGTTTTTTTATCAGAAGATACACCCTCAGACATATCAGAGATTACTGGTGTGTGGAATGTATTAGTCGTCGACGACGACGAAGAAATTCATTCTGTTACAAGACTTGCCCTATCTGATCTGGTCCTAAATGATAAAAACTTACACTTTATCCATGCCTATTCAGGCTCTGAAGCGTTAAAAATAATTGAAAGCATGGGGTCATCTATAGCTATTATCTTGCTAGATGTGGTGATGGAGGCTGATGATGCTGGCTTGACTGTTGCAAGAATAATGCGCGAAGAAATGAAAATTTTAGAACCACGTATAATTCTACGCACCGGGCAGCCTGGATATGCCCCTGAAGAGCAAGTTATTAAAGATTATGATATCAACGACTATAAAACTAAAACAGAGCTTACGCGAAGTAAACTAGTGACAACTATTATTGCTTCTTTGCGTTCTTATCAACAAATATTGTCAATTAACCAAAGCCGTCAAGGTTTACAAAAAATTATAGTGTCATCGGCAAATTTAATGGAAGAAAATTCTGTTAAAAGTTTCTGTGAAGGGGTGGTAACTCAAATTAGTTCGCTTATTGGTTTAGAGGCCGGTGGGATTGTCTGTGCAAAAGCAGGCTCAGTGTTGGATAAAGAAGACGATGGTATTTATGTGCTTGGCGCTGCTGGTGAGTTTGCTCCCTACATCAACAAAAGTTTAGAAAATTTACACAATGCACAAATAGTTAAATTTGTTAATTCGTGTTTGCAACTTAAAAAACATATATTTGAGCAAGAATTTTCTGTGCTTTATATTAATAGCTCTGGTTATGATGCGGCCGTTTATCTGCAGATAGGTAGCGAGATCAGTACAGTTGATCAACAACTGCTTGAGGTGTTTTTATCAAGTATTTCTATAGGTTATGAAAATGCTAATTTATTTCACCAGCTCCGTACGGCTGCTTTTAAAGATTGGTTAACTAAGCTGCCTAATCGTAGTGAATTTATTAATATGTTGGATGGTTGTAGTGATGCTAAAAATAAAAGCTTAGATTCAGTTGTTGCTTTAATTGATATTAATCATTTTGCAGACATCAATGATGGACTGGGCCAAGATGTCGGTAATAGTACTCTGCTAGCAGTCACTCAACGCTTAGAAGAGACCTTCTTAGATAAAGTAAAAATGGGCCGAATTGGCTCAGACGTTTTTGGTTTAATTGGCCCTGATTTTTTTGTCAATCCTCAAACACTGAATGAGATGTTTTTGGCTCCATTTAAAGGAGGGGAGCATACATTACCATTATCGGCGTCTTTTGGTTTTTGCCGATTAGACGGGAAAATGCAGACTGGTATCAATATCCTTAAGCATAGTAATATTGCCCTAAATCAAGCTAAGAAAAGCCTAAATACTAACTTTGCATATTATGCGCCTGAGATGGAGGCAGAAACAACTTGGCGTTTGGATACGATCAGGCAACTAAATCGGGACTTAGAAGCGAAAAGGTTGCAGCTTTGGTATCAACCCCAAGTTAATTTAGTGTCTGAAAAAATCGTTGGGATGGAAGCTTTGTTACGCTGGCCAATGTCTGATGGAAGTTATATTTCGCCTACTGTATTTGTCCCACTAGCTGAGTATTCAGGTTTGATTATTGATATTGGTATCTGGGTTTTGGAAGAGTCTTGTCGAAAACTTAATGCATTGTCCAAACAAGGATACACAGGCTTGCGAATGGCGGTCAATATTTCTATGCCGCAATTCAGAGACCCTAACTTTGTTATTCGTGTAAAAAATATCATTACAGAATCTGCTGTTGCACCAGATATGATAGAACTAGAAATTACTGAAAGTGTTGTTATGGATGAGCCACAAATTGTGATTGAAGCTTTAAAAGAGTTGAAGCGATTTGGAGTCAAGGTAGCGATTGATGACTTTGGTACTGGTTTTTCTTCTATGAGTTATCTACAACAATTACCCCTTGACCGGTTAAAAGTCGATCGTTCCTTTGTTAACGAAATTACACCCGGTAAATCGGCTTTCATAGCCGAGACTATAGTGACCTTGGGTAATAAACTTGGTTTATCGACAATTGCAGAAGGAGTAGAAAAAAGAGAACAGGCTAGTTACATGTTGGAGTTAGGCTGTGATGAAGCCCAAGGTTACTTATTTGCGAAACCTATGCCATATGAACAACTGCTAGAATTTTTATTATCGCAAGATCAGTAATCTGTATTTATATTGATTGGCGTTTTCAAGACATTGAGTGCATTTTATATTAAATGGTAAGTTTCGAGGCATTTTTCTGAAACGCTAATAACACTCAATGGGCATAATCAGATTGGAATTTAATTATGGTAAAGGTGTCTGAATAGAAAGGTAAATATTAGCTACTTTATGCAAAGTAATGATGCTCAGTGATAAAATTGTTTATATTCAGTGTTGCGTGCTTCAAAAAGGTTTTTCGTAAAAAAAAAGGCCTCTGAATGAGGCCTTCTAAATTTAATTTTTGTGAGAGCTATTCAGTCATTATAGGTAAAAAATCAAATTGATTGATGTGTAACCACTTCTGCTTTTGTATAGCTAAGCTTTGTTTTAATTCTTTGTATCTGTAATGAACTTCAAGGCTTTCATAGCTGCGTTTGAAGCTTTGCTTTTTGATTGCCATGAGTTGTTTTTTAGCTGCGTAATAGTCGGTCATACGCTGCGCTAAGAGTTCGTACTCAACCTGCACTTTAGCAAGTATTTCATCTGCATTCGCAAGTTTAGATACTTTTTCCTGAGCTAGTTTAAGTTGCATAGCAGCTTTTGCTTTTTCAATTCTCTCTTCAGGTGTACGACGAAGTTTACTAGCCCAGCCAATAATCGATAAACCTTTGATTAACCATTTTGTTGGATCAAATTGCCACCATTTGACACCATTTCTGTAATCGTATTCAAATATGTGGTGAAAGTTGTGATAACCCTCACCGAAAGTGAAAAAAGCTAGTATATCGTTATCCCGGGCACTATTCTTATCAGTATAAGGTTGTCTACCCCATATATGGGCTAGAGAGTTGATGAAAAAAGTGACGTGGTGCACAACTACTAAGCGAAAAACGCCAGCCAGTAACAACATGCCCCAAATATCACCGTTCATCAATCCTAGTAACAACGGTATACCAAAGTTTGCCCCTAACATGATTTTTAAATAGTGCTTATGTTGCCACATCACGACAGTATCTTTTTGTAAATCACGGCAATTACTGTAATCAGCATAACGCTGGATTTGATACTCTCTCAACATCCAACCGATATGTGAGTACCAGAATCCTTTTTTTGCTGAATAAGGGTCATGCTGGTTATCATCAACATGTTTGTGGTGGATACGATGATCTGAACACCAATGCAATATACTGTTTTGCAGTGACATCGCCCCACCTATCGCCAACACGACTTTAACAAAACTGTTGGCATCGTAGGATTTGTGAGACCACAATCGATGGTAACCGGCAGTAATCGACATACCTGAAAAGTAAATTAATATAACGCATGCAGTTATTTCAAAGGCATCGAAACCATTTATCAGTGCTTCAAGAGGCATTAATACTGTAGCTATAAGCCCAGTAATGGTAAAAACTAATATATTGGTTAACAGTAGGCGTGGTTTTTTCATTTAATACATTAAATTCAGCTTACAAGTGTACGCTATATTACGTTGCCTTTTATGTTTCGCAAGTCATATATGTGTATAAAGAGATATTTCTTCGGTATGTGTTTTGCTTTTTTCAAGTTAGTATTCTGTGCATCTTGAACAAGTCATCAAAACTAGGTTTAGCCAGTGAACCGTCAAGAACAAAAATTACGGACTCGACGTTCTATTATTGAAGCAGCATTTTCGCTGTTAGATGAACAACGAAGTATGTCGAGTATCAGCCTTAGAGAAGTTGCACGTGCAGCAGGTATTGCGCCTACTTCTTTTTATCGTCACTTTAAAGATATTGACGAACTAGGCTTAACGTTAGTCGACGAAGCAGGTCTAGCCTTGCGTCAGCTGATGCGTCAAGCCAGAGTGAGAATTGCCTCTGGCGGTGGTGTAATTAATATCTCAGTAGATACATTTATGGAATTTATATCTGCTAACAATAATGTTTTTCGTTTACTTTTACGAGAACACACAGGCACTTCAATGGCTTTTAGAGCCGCGGTACTGCGGGAAATAAAACATTTTAATGTTGAACTAACCGACTACACTATATCTACTACAGGTTTGCCATACAGCATCGCTAATTTACAAGCCGAAGCGATGGTTAAGTTGGTGTTTAGCGCCGGAGCGGAAGCACTTGATGCTTCCGATGAGCAAAAAGCTAATGTGGCAGAACGTGTAAAACTACAATTAAGGTTTGTCGTTAATGGTGCTTTACAAGCTAAAGCCGATCAAACGTCGGGTTAACCCATCTCCAATCAGTGGTGTGTTACTTTTTTTGTAAGTAAACACCACACTCCACATGATGTGTATAAGGAAACTGATCGAATAGTGCAAATCTTGTGACGGAATGTGTGAGTAATAGTATGTCAAGATTAAGTTTTAGAGTGTCTGGATTACATGAAATGTACACGATATTTTCATATTGGCTAACCATATCCAAAGTACTGTCATCTAAGCCCGCACGAGGAGGGTCCACTAATACGGTATCGAATTGGTAATCATTTAAGTTAATGCCCTCTAAACGACGAAATTCACGCACTCCTTGTTGTGCCTGAACAAATTCTTCACTCGACATACGAACAATTTTAAGGTTATCTATATTATTTTTGACAATATTATTTTGGGCTGCAGCTACGGATGTTTTGGATATTTCTGTGGCTAATACTTTTTCAAAGTTTTGTGCTAAGGGAACAGAAAAATTACCTGAACCACAATAAAGTTCGAGTAAGTCACCTTGGCTATTTTGAGTAATATCTAGAGCCCACTCTATCATCATAATGTTGACCTGTGCATTGGGCTGAGTGAAACTATTTTCGACTTGTTTAAACGTGAATCTGCGTTTATTGATTAATAATCTTTCGGTTACATAATCTTTATCAAGAATGATTTTTTGTTTTTTTGCACGACCAATTATGTCTATTTTAAATTTTTGTCTTAATGCTGTTCGGATGCTTTGCATTTCATGCGTCCATACCTCATCCAATTTTTTGTGGTAAAGCAAAGATACGACGATTTCACCACTGAGTGTGGCTAAGTAATCAATTTGAAAAAGCTTTCTTCGTGCTGTTTCATTTTTCTTGAGCAACAAAAGCATATTGCTCATAACATCATTAACAAGCTTGCTAGCTGGAGGGAAATGGTGGACCTGATATTTTTCTTTTGTAGTCTGATCAAACATAACATGGTGTAAATCATCACCATCGTGCCACAGCCTAAACTCTGCACGTAATCTATAATGCAAAGGTTCTGATTCAAACACTTCTAATGCAGGCATAGGAAGTTGAGCAAAACTTTCCTTAATAATATTTGTTTTGGTTTTTAGTTGTTCAACATATTTGTCTGCCTGAATATCAGTTGGCCGCATGTATTGCCTCAATCATTAGGGGAGGGATAAATCTGCGCAAGGTAAAGTGTTTTTGCCCATTCTGCAATATATAAGGAAATTTAAACCTTACGTTAATAATAATATTTATATAGATTAAACTAAAGTATTCAGCAGAAGTTGCCGATTGTGTAAGTTAAGCATAGATGGATTGTTAAGATAGTGAGGTATCTGCCATGAACATTAGTCAAATAAAAGCCTTTTTGGGTGAACAGCCACAACACCTAGGTAATGAAAACAGCATTCAAAACCAGTTACGAGAAACTGGTTTAAAACAAGCTAAAGGTGGACAACATGATCAAGCGTCGCAAAAAATAGATAAGTTTAGCTTTAGTACTTCTCTGGGTGTGCGGTTATATTCGAATTCGCTAAACGATAACTTGGTAGTTGATAGGCAAAAACCTAACTTTTCTGTATCCGATGGTGTGGGTAATGAAGCCACAGCATTTGATTTTGAGAAAATTGCAAAAAATGTTCTCAATTTTGTAGGTGGTGCAATAAAGAATGCCCAAAATAGAGGAGCTGATGTAGATGAATTGAATAGTCTTTTTGAGCAAGCATCATCAGGTGTACTTAAAGGCATAAAGCTAGCAGAACAAGATTTAGCAGGCTTCATGAATGAAGAAATTGCCAATGGAATCAGCAAAAGTAAAAGCCTAGTTGAAGAGGGCATTACTAATTTAAAGCGCGATATATTTAATCCAGAAGTTTTAGAAGCACAAGAACTATCAAAGCCTAATGTTAACTTCACAAGCGAATCCGTGGTAAGTCAAGAATCAGGTGAGCTAAGTATCACCACAAGAGACGGCGACAGTGTAAATATTACTTTTCAAGACTTTGAAAGAATCGAATTTAGTCAGAAGCAAGTACAACAACTCTCTAAAGAAATACCTCAAGTTGAAGGGGTGAGAGTGTCACAACCAGTTAAAAATGATGTACCTCCAGTTGTAAATAACATAGCAACCTCGGATATTGATTTAATAGAAAAGCCAGGTTTGAAAGCTAATCAGGTACAAGAATCAAAATCCAGCTCTACATCAGTAGAAGAAAATGTAGTTTTTTATCAGGAGAGTTCATTTTCTTTTTCGGTTAGAGGTGAATTAGCTCAAGAAGAACTCAAAGCCATTGGTCAACTAGTATCTGACGCAAATGAACTTGCGGAAGAATTTTTTAATGGTGATATCGAGACTGCTTTTAAGCAAGCACTAGAATTGGGGTTTGACGAACAAGAGTTGTCCAGTTTTGCGTTACAGCTTACAAAAATAGAAAATACTGAAGTTATTAAAGCCTATGAAACAGTTTCTAGATTTGATCAAGACGGTGTTGATTCCAACCCTGCAAAAGCAGTTAAACCGGTCACTGATTATCTAAATAAACTGTTAAACGTGCTTGATGGGTCAAGTTTGCAACTAGAGGATAATAAGTCTTATGAAAATATAATTAATGAATTGATTAATAGACTAGGCGAGGATGTGGCTACACCAGATTTAATATCTGCTATTAATCGATTTAATATTTTCAATCAAAAACTCGTAGACAATCTGCCTGTAGGTTATCAACCAAAAAAGTAATCTTAGCTATCTAATGGATAGCATCTAAAAAAGCCAGCATCATGCTGGCTTTTTTAGATACTCAATAAAGTCTATTCTTCTTCAATTTTTTCTTTGGCAAGTCGAACTTTTAAAGTACGTTCTTGAAATGTTGAGTCGTTTAAATTTTTAATTGCCTTGGCTGCACTATCTGCATTCATTTCAACAAACCCATAGCCTTTTCTTTTTCCAGTGCGGCGGTCCTTCATTAACCTAACAGACACAACCGTTCCTTGTTGTTCAAAGTGTTCTTGTACCGCATCCTCATCGGCGCGGTATGGAAGGTTACCGACATAAAGAGTTGATATTTCACTTGTTGAGTCTTGCTCACTTGATGAACTAGGAGCTGGGAACAGCTTTATTATAGCTGGTATTAATATGCCACCGATTAAGACACCGATAACTGCAGATAATTGAGAATTCATACCAGAGGCGACGATGGGCAAAATAAAATAAAGAACAATAGCGAAAATGACTGTGACAAAGATATTCATAATAAAAGATGGATTCATGTGGCTCTACCTAGAAAGATTTTATAGTTATAAGATTAAAAGCAAACTTATGGTACTCATTTATATGTTTTTCGCAACAGTAAGACTGAGTATCAGCTATCCTTTTATTGATTCTTAACCATAATAGAGCTGTTTATAGTATTTGAGTAATTAATAAGCACTTAAACGTTAATTGTAAATTAGGGCTTGCATAGGAATCTGATGTATCTATAATGCGCCCTCGCTTCAAGGGAGACCACTTAGGTCACTCGCAACATCACAGGGTAAACCTCGATGTTGCA
>NZ_CAJXPA010000004.1 GCF_913058035.1 uncultured Paraglaciecola sp.
ATCCACTTTGTCTGCAGCTTCAAATATATATAAGATACAGATCAAATCGATTACTTTTTGTATTCCATCATTGCGCAAAATAGATTGAAATTCACTCTGTTTACTAGATAAAAGGCTGATACCTTCAGCGACCATGTCATAAGCTTTCCAATCATCAGTTTTCCTATTTTTACGCAATTTAAAAGACAAATTAATATCAGGTCGACCTGGCTCTTTTACCACAGCTCTGACAGTTACGGTCCTCTCGTCAGTCACTTCACGAGCCGGCTGAAATTCAACTTCTTGGCCATCATAATAAGCCATGGCCAATGCATAAGTAGTAATCAAATATGAGCGAAATACACTGATATACTCTGGTATTTTTTCTCTTGGTACTTTTTTATAATGTTTACCTAAAACTTTTAATGCAGAAAAATTATAATCAACATATGGTAATAATTCCTCTTCCATAACCGTTCTCAAAAGCTCTGGGTCTGCTTCTATGAGTTGACGTTCTTTCTTAATCCGGTTAAAAGTTTTGGTTGCTACATCTTCTAACATTACGTAAGGATTTTTATCTTGCGCCTGCGACATTCCGGAACAAAAAATTAAAACTCCGCTCAACAAAAGAAGTGTACATTTATTTATCACGTTATTTTCTCCAATCAACGTCATTATTTAGCCGTCGTTACTACTGAATAAGAATTGACCGATAAGGTCTTCTAAGACCAAGGCTGATTTAGTGTCTTCTATGTAGTCACCCTGAGCTAAGTTTTCAATACCATCGATAACAAAACCTGGTTGAAAACCTACATATTGTTCTCCCAACAAGCCCGAGGTAAGAATAGATACCGAGCTGGTTTCTGGGAATTTATCAAATTCTGATGCAATACTCATAGCCACTAATGGAGTGAAGTCACTGTTGTTAAGTGTGATGCTGTCGACTCTTCCAACAGTTACCCCACCGACTTTAACTGCTGAGCGAACTTTCAGCCCGCCAATATTGTCAAATTTGGCATATAAGACATAACTATCCTCACCCGTCGACATACTTTGATTAGCAACTTTCAGCGATAACATAAGCCCTGCTGCGATCGTTAATGCGACAAATACACCGACTAATAATTCTACTTTTCTCGATTTCATTCTCATTTCCTTTACTCAATTCCAAACATTAATGCAGTCATAATAAAATCTAGCCCAAGAACTGCTAATGATGAAAACACCACGGTTTCTGTTGTTGCTTTACTTATTCCCTCAGAGGTAGGGATAGAATCGTAACCTTTAAAAGTGGCAATCCACGTAATCACAAACGCAAACACTACGCTCTTTATAATACCGTTTACCACGTCCTTATTCCAATCAACAGTTGACTGCATAATCGACCAATAGCTGCCTGAATCTACGCCTAACCAATCCACACCGACTAAATGTCCACCCAATATACCAACCGCGCTAAATATCAGCGCTAACATTGGCATGGATATGATGCCTGCCCAAAGACGCGGCCCAATGATTCTTCGCAGTGGATCAACCGCCATCATTTCTAAACTACTAAGTTGTTCTGTTGCCTTCATTAATCCGATTTCAGCCGTGAGTGCAGATCCCGCTCGTCCGGCAAACAATAAAGCGGTAACCACCGGACCTAACTCCCTCAATAAGGATAAAGCGACCATTGGACCAAGGCTGCCTTCAGCGCCATAACTAACCAAAATAGTATAACCCTGCAACGCCATTACCATACCAATAAATAAACCAGAAACGACAACGATAAGTAACGACTGCACACCTACTACATATATTTGCTTAATTGTGAGCGGTATCATTTTTAAAGGCTGAGGTTTAGCAATAATGGCGCCAAACAGCATGAGTGTGGCTCGGCCAAACATTTCTAAGCGATTAAGAGTATTTGTTCCTAAATTTATAAACCAATTCATGATGAGCTACCCAAAAAAGCCTCAGTGGTGGTAGTTGCAGGAAAGTGGAAAGGTACCGGACCATCTGCTTCGCCTTTCAAAAATTGTTGAACTAGCGGAGATTCACTATTTATAATCTGCTCTGGAGTACCACTTCCTATGATTCTTTTCTCCGCTAAAATATATATATAGTCTGCGATAGTTAACACTTCTGTTACATCATGAGTGACAACAACACTGGTTAATTGTAAAGCATCATTTAAAGCTTTAATGAGCTTGACTAAAACTCCCATTGAAATAGGGTCTTGTCCTGCGAAGGGTTCGTCATACATAATCAACTCTGGATCAAGGGCAATCGCTCTTGCTAGTGCTGCTCGTCGTGCCATGCCGCCGGATAATTCAGCAGGCATTAAATTTGCCGCGCCTCTCAAACCCACGGCTTGTAATTTCAACATCACTATCGTGTGAATAATCGATTCTGATAATTTTGTATGTTCCCGAAGTGGAAAAGCAATATTATCAAACACTGACATATCGGTAAACAAGGCTCCGCTTTGAAAAAGCATGCTCATTTGTCTTCGCACTTCAAATAGACGGTTACGGCGCATACCCGGTATAGACTCCCCCTTAAATTTTACATCACCTTCGTCAGGCACTAATTGACCGCCCATCAAGCGCAACATAGTGGTTTTTCCAATGCCACTGGGACCCATAATAGCGGTGGTCTTACCTTTTTTAATCTGCAGTGAAATATCATCGTATATGACTCGACCACTGCGGCTAAAGGTAAGATTGTTAATTTCAATCAAATTTTCCATTAAGATACTAACATTCCATTTTGGTTAAATGAGCTATACGTATTAAACAACTCATCAATAATAGTTACCATTGTATTAGTTTTATACATCAAATAACAAAGACAAAAGTAACAAGGTATATACGATTTAATACAAATATCACTGAATACTAGTTTGACGATTACTATTGTTCTTAATCTTGATGAGTCTGGGGCACTGCTTTGAAGCTTAAATCGAGTAAATCAAATACCCCTCACCTACTTGCATTCTTAGTTAGGGCACACATATCAATACCTTAAATCAGTATTTGTTGTTTAAAACCCTTGGATCAGCAAAATATTGCGAAACTTATTTATATTAACATTCATATGCAAAGCCTTAGCTTTTTGCGACAATTGAATGTAATCAAACTAGAAGTGAAATTTTGTGATTTTAGAAGCTTGTTATTTCCTAATTTGGCTTATTATTTTGAGTTGGGGCGCAGACAGATTTGTATTTGGCGCCTCAGTGTTAGCTAAAAACATGGGCATATCTCCTATGATTATTGGTTTAACCATAGTCGCTATGGGTTCATCTGCTCCAGAGATAATGGTAGCTGCCACTGCCTCGTTTAATGGCAATACGGATACCGCTGTGGGTAACGCCCTTGGTTCAAACATAACCAACATTGCTTTAGTGCTCGGATTAACCGCCCTGCTTAAACCCCTATCAATTGCCTCAAGTACCCTGAAAAAAGAAATGCCAGTGTTGTTAGTTGTCAGCCTACTCGCTGTATATTTTTTGTCTGATTTTTTACTGCTTAAGACTGAAGGTATTATTTTAATTACTTTATTCTTCGTGGTTATAGGCGGGCTTACTTGGATGTCTTTTAATATGGAAAAAGGCGATCCTCTTCAACCCGAAACTGAAAATGAAATTCCTTCTGGTGTGTCTACTTCAAAAGCGGTGATGTGGTTAACAATAGGCATGATATTACTGCCGTTAAGTGCTTACTTTATGGTAGATTCTGCTGAGACGATAGCCCGATACTTTGGTTTAAGTGAATTAGTGATTGGTTTGACTATTATCGCGATTGGAACAAGCTTACCAGAGTTGGCCGCCTGCATCGCCGGGGTGTTGAAAAACGAAGATGATCTTGCTTTAGGTAATATTATTGGCTCAAATATCTTCAACCTTTTAGCAGTTTTGGCTATGCCTGGTCTTATTGCGCCGGGCGTGGTGGACGAAAATGCCGCAACGCGGGACAGCTACGTCATGCTTGGGTTAACCTTGTTACTCATCATATTTAGCTTTAATTTAAAAGGAAGTAGATGTATCAACCGAGTAGAAGGTTTGTGTCTGATAACCTGCTTCTTTAGTTATCAGTTTTTGTTATTTAGTTAACATATTAACACTTAGAATTACATTATGATGAAACAATCTGCCTTAAGAGTATTGGAAATTGAGCAAAGAGCTATCGCACAGTTGGCTCAATATATTGACGACAATTTTGTACAAGCTTGTCAATTAATCTTACCTTGTAAAGGCAAGATAATCGTTTGTGGAATGGGAAAATCGGGGCATATTGGCCATAAAATATCTGCCACACTTTCCAGCACAGGCACACCCTCTTTTTTTATGCATCCTGCCGAAGCCAATCATGGTGACTTGGGTATGCTTACAGAACAAGATATCTTATTGGCTATTTCAAATTCAGGCGAAACGGCAGAACTATTAGCTTTGATACCTGTGGTGAAGCGTATGGGTGTGCCTATTGTAGCCATGACATCAAATTCCCAAAGCACACTTGGAAGATATGCAGACGTTAACGTTTGCATCAAAGTAGAACAGGAAGCTTGCTCATTAGGCCTTGCCCCAACTTCAAGCACCACCGCCACCCTCGTAATGGGAGATGCACTGGCAGTGGCGTTACTTGATGCCCGAGGCTTTACATCTGAAGATTTTGCATTGTCACATCCCGGCGGTTCTCTAGGTAGAAAGCTATTGCTAAAATTAGAGGACGTTATGGTCAAAGGCCAAAGTTTACCTTTAGTTTCAGCAAAACAAGCTTTAAGTGAGGTTTTGTTGGTTATTTCACAAAAAGCTTTAGGTATGGCTGGCGTCATCGACAACCAAGGTAAATTATTAGGTATTTTTACTGATGGTGATTTGCGACGAGTGTTAGATGACAAAATTGACATCCACAAAACTAAAATCCAGCAAATAATGACAGTTAATAGCATCACAGCCAAACCAGAAATGTTGGCTGCAGAAGTGCTCAAATTAATGCAAAAGCACAAAATTAGTTCGCTGTTTGTAACCGATTCTTCAGGCAAACCGATAGGTGCTATCAATATACAGCTACTACTCCAAGCGGGGATCATTTAATGTCTATGATTGATACCCCTTACGGGCCTGTAGAAAAAGAGCTATTAACAAAGCTCAAACAGATAAAATTGCTAGCCTGTGATGTTGATGGTGTATTTTCTGACGGTCGGATATACATGGGTCAAGATGGAGAGGAACTCAAGGCATTTCACACTCGAGATGGTTATGGTGTCAAAGCGTTGCAAAAAATTGGTGTACAAGTAGCGGTTATTACTGGGCGTAAATCAAACATGGTAGAACGGCGTATGACTGCTCTTGGAGTACAGTATATATTCCAAGGGTGTGAAGACAAACAACCTGCCTTACAAACATTGCAAAAAAGATTATCCATTATCGCTAGTGAAACAGCAGCAATAGGAGATGACATGCCAGATTTGGGCATGTTTCAGGTGTCGCAATGCAATGTGTGCGTACAAGATGGCCATCCTATTTTAGCAGCGCAAGCGCATTATCAAACACGTACTAGAGGCGGATTTGGAGCCGTGCGCGAATTGTGTGATTTGATTCTTTTGGCTCACGGACAGCTATCTACAATTCACGGCGCAAGTATATGAACCGCGTTACCCTGTGTATTGGTGTATTATTTATTTTAGCAATATCTTTAAGCCTACCTGGCTGGCTGGCTAAAGATGAAGTTAACATCGACTCACAGACAGAAGAAGCTTGGATACCTAATTACCAAGCAAGCAAAATGCGCAGCACGTTATATGACAAGTTCGGTCAGATAAATCATCAGGTTTATGCGCAGAAAATGGAGAGTTTTGATTTGCTTGGTTTCACATTGTTCAAACAACCCAGTTATTTGTTATTTGCCCAATCACTGCACCCGTGGAAAGTAGATGCCCAAGAAGGTACATTATATGAAGACCAACGTATACAATTTGAGACTAACGTTAAAATTACCAGCTTAGATGAGCAAGGCTACGTACAAGTTATTCGTACCAATTTTGTTGAAGTGAACCTAGCAGACAAGACTATGTATTCTGATCAGGCAGTCGAGATTGTCGGACCAAATTATGTAATTAACAGTAATGGCTTCTCTGCTAGCCTAGAAACCCAAAGATATGAGTTATTGGACCATGTTAAAACAGTTTATCAACCGTCTATACAGCGTTAGTATTTTAACGATTTTTTTATTTTCAGCAAATAGTCATGCTGGGAAAGATGATTTTACAAAAAAAATTGAACTGGCTTCTCTTTATCAAAATGCTGATGGCATAGCCAAAAGGGCGACTTATCAAGGCAATGTTGTGATTCAGCAGGGCACATTAAAAGTCAGTGCAGATGAATTAGAGATAGATGCTAGCAAGGGTGAAGGTAATGAAATTTTTATTGCTACTGGCAACCCTGCAAAATATTCTCAACAGCAAGAAGATGGCAGTATAGTCACTGCACAAGCGGATAAGATTGAGTATCATCGCGAAACTCGCTCATTATCATTAAATGGTAATGCTCAGATAAAACAGAACTCCAGTAGCGTACAAGGCGAGTCGATAAAGTTTAATATGGAATTGGAACAGATCATTGCTCAAGGTAGTGATCAAGACAGTGGACGTGTCATTACAACGTTTCAGCCAGTATCAAAGCTCAAAGCATCTGAACAGGATAAACAACCTTAATGGCCGTATTAAAAGCCACACATTTAGCCAAGTCTTACAAGTCGAGACAAGTGGTACGAGATGTCAGCATTGAAGTATCGACAGGTCAAATAGTGGGCTTATTAGGGCCTAATGGTGCGGGTAAAACCACAACCTTTTATATGATTGTTGGCTTGGTCCCCTTGGACAAAGGTGACATTTATATTGACCAACAAAATCTGACTCTACAACCTATGCATGTGCGTGCCAGACAAGGTATTGGTTATTTACCTCAGGAAGCATCGATATTCAGGAAATTAACTGTTTATCAAAATCTGATGGCAATATTACAAACTCGCAAAGAATTGTCTGAAGAACAAAGAGAGCAGCAGGCAGACTCATTATTAGACGAATTTAATATCAACCATATACGCAATAGTTTAGGTATGAGTTTATCTGGTGGCGAACGCAGAAGGGTAGAGATTGCCCGAGCTTTAGCAGCTGACCCAGAGTTCATATTGTTAGACGAACCCTTCGCAGGTGTTGACCCCATATCTGTTAACGATATAAAAAAAATAATTAAGCAGTTACGCGATAGAGGATTAGGTGTATTAATTACCGACCATAACGTACGTGAAACTTTAGATGTATGTGAAAAAGCGTACATAGTTAGTCATGGCGAGTTGATAGCATCTGGTACTTCGGAAGAAGTTTTAAGTGATCAACGTGTAAGAGATGTATACCTAGGTGAACAATTCAGGCTATAGTTGTGTTATCGGCAACTCGATGTATCAGGATTTCAGTAAAACCGTCAAACTGACGAACTTCATGAGTATTTAGTTTACATATCATTGAAGTGGGATAACTTCTACAACACAGCTGCAATTTCTAGAATGAAGAGTTTAACTCGGCTGTTAACAACAGATTAGACATAAGAAGTAAATGAAACCCTCTTTACAGTTAAGATTTAGTCAACAACTTACAATGACACCTCAACTGCAACAAGCTATCAAGCTTTTGCAGTTGTCTACGTTGGACTTACAAGCTGAGATTCAAGAAGCTTTAGACTCTAATCCTTTATTAGAAGTAGACGAGCAGAATGATAGTGGTAGCGGTGAAAAAGCCCTTGAAACCAACCACAGTGCTGATACCAAAGATGGGGATGCAGCCCAGGCTGATGTAAATACAGATAGCGTTGATAGTGTTGATGCTCTTCAAAATAATGATATACCAGAAGACTTACCTTTAGATAGTACTTGGGATGAATACCTCAGTGCTTCATCAGCCCCAGCACCCATGAGCAGTGCTGGCTCTGCAGGTGATGACGACCAAATATTTCAAGGCGAAACCACGGAAAACATTCAGGAACATTTGCTTTGGCAAATGCGTTTAACTCATTTTAGTGACACCGATATTGGTATTGCGATGGCCATTATTGACTCTATCGATGAAGCAGGCTATCTGACTATTAGCATAGAAGAGGTGCTAACTAGTATGGATGACGAAGAGATTGATCTTGATGAAGTGGCTGTGGTGCTCAAGCGTATACAGATGTTTGATCCCGTAGGCTCAGGAGCACGCAGTGCGCAAGAATGTTTGTTGATCCAACTACGGCAGTTTGCACCGGATACACCTTGGTTAGAAGAAGCTAAGATGTTGATTACTGATTTTTGCGACCTTATTGGTAGTAAAGACTACCGTACCCTAATGCGTAAAACACGCCTCAAAGAAGAAGAGTTACGCGAAGCCATGCGTTTATTGCAAACTCTTAATCCCAGACCAGGGACCGCAATAGTCACGGGGAATTCAGAGTACGTAATTCCAGATGTCTCAGTAGCGAAAAAAAATGGCCGGTGGACGGTAGAACTTAACCCGGACAGCCTACCTAAGCTCAACGTTAATCAGCAATATGCGGCGATGAGTAAAACAGTCAAAAACTCTTCAGATAGTCAATTTATTCGTTCACATTTACAAGAAGCTAAGTGGTTTATTAAAAGTGTAGAGAGTCGTAATGAAACGTTGCTTAAAGTCTCTAATTGTATCGTGCAACAACAAATGGGCTTTTTTGAACACGGACCCGAAATGATGAGACCGATGGTGCTCAACGATGTCGCTGAAATGGTAGACATGCACGAGTCAACTATCTCTCGAGTCACAACACAAAAATACATGCATACTCCTAGAGGTATTTTTGAGCTAAAGTACTTTTTTTCTAGCCATGTAGCTACAGATGTTGGTGGGGAGTGTTCATCCACTGCCATCAGAGCATTAATTAAAAAGTTAGTAGCAGCAGAAAAGCCCAGTAAACCTCTAAGTGACAGCAAAATTGCACAATTGTTGGCCGACCAAGGCATTATGGTGGCGCGGCGAACAATAGCAAAATACCGGGAATCATTATTGATCCCGCCATCTAACCAACGTAAGAGCCTACTTTAGGCGAATTGAAGAAGGAATAGGCGATATGCAAATTAACCTTACCGGTCATCATGTAGATATTACAGATTCTTTAAGAGACTACGTAGAAACAAAATTTACCAAATTAGAAAGACATTTTGATCACATAAATAACGTTCATGTGATCCTAAACGTGGAGAAGCTGAATCAAAAAGCTGAAGCCACTTTACACCTCAGCGGATCGGAGGTATTTGCTACTTCAGAACACTCAGATATGTATGCCGCAATAGATGCTTTAATCGATAAACTTGACAGACAGGTGATTAAGCATAAGGAAAAAATTAAACGCTATTGAATATGTTAACAATCAATCATAATCAGAATCCATAATGGAAATTAAAGATATCCTTCACCCTGACTGCACTTTATGTACAGTCCAGGGAACCAGTAAAAAAAGAGTACTTGAACTCATCAGTCAGATTGCTAATCAATATTTAATGGATATCGATCAAGCTACTATTTTATCTAGCCTTACATGTAGAGAAAAAATGGGTAGTACTGGCATTGGCAACGGTATCGCACTGCCACATGGACGCTTACATGATTTAGAAAATGTAGTAGCTATTTTGGTAACCAGTGAAAAACCAATCGACTATGACGCCATAGACAATGCGCCGGTTGATATATTTTTTGCTATTTTAGTACCCGAAAACAAAGCCTCCGAACATTTAGGTACTTTATCTGCCATTGCCACTAAACTGAATAACAAAAGCACGTTGAGTCTTATGCGAAAAGCGAAAACAGACCAAGAATTATTTGAGGCAATAAGTTAAATGAAACTGATTATAATTAGTGGCCGCTCTGGCTCAGGTAAATCTATTGTATTGCGTTCTTTAGAGGACCTTGGCTACTATTGCGTCGACAACATCCCAGTTAACCTTTTACCCACGCTTACACACACTGTGGTAGATGAATACGACCAAGTTGCGGTGAGTATTGATGTACGTAACTTACCCAAAAATCCCAATGAACTAGTAGAAATACTGGATTACTTACCTTCAACTTGGGATATGACCATACTTTATTTAGATGCCAGCGATGACGTATTGATCAGACGTTTTAGCGAGACCAGACGGCTTCATCCTTTATCTAAACAAAATAAATCCTTATCTGATGCTATCCAGGCGGAAAGTCAATTACTTGCACCTATCGCCGAACGAGCAGACTTATATATAGACACTGATCAGTTATCAGTTCACCAGTTGGCTGAATTAGTACGTGAACGTATTTTAGGTAAAAAAAGCTCTAGACTGGTCTTAGTGTTCGAATCCTTTGGTTTTAAACATGGCATTCCAAAAGACGCTGATTATGTATTTGATGGGCGTTTTTTACCCAACCCTCATTGGGAGCCTGACCTCAAACATTTAACAGGGTTAGACGCACCAGTGCAGATATTCTTAGGCTCACAACCGATAGTGACAAAGTTTATTTGGCAAATTCAAAATCTAATCTCCACCTGGTTACCACATTTAGAACGTAATAATCGCAGCTATGTAACCGTGGCCATCGGTTGTACAGGTGGCCAACATAGATCAGTATACGTAGTAGAAACCTTAGCTAAAACATTTAGCAATTCTCATCCTGATGTGCAGATACGTCATCGTGAACAAAATTAATTAGTTATGCAAAGCGTCGAAAAAATACTGGTTATTGTCAACAAATTAGGACTCCATGCTAGAGCAGCCACTCAGCTTGTTCAGCTAACAAATAAATTTGATGCAAAAATAACCCTGCATCAGGGTGACAAACAAGCGTCTGCAAATAGTGTTCTAGGCTTAATGATGCTCGAAAGTCATCAGGGAAAAGAAGTCAAAGTGGTGAGTGAAGGGAAAGATGCACAAGCGGCATTAGATGCCGTTGAAACGTTAATCGTTACGAGGTTTAACGAAGACGAGTAATTTAGAGACATTTGTCAAAATTGGCAGACTGTCTCTAATTTTAGCTGCTGTTTTAACGATTCACACCAATAATTAGAAAGCCATTAACTCATAATGAGTAAGTTGATCTGAGCCATGCCAAATACCTTCGAAGCCAAAAGCAGTAACAACCAACTTCATGACATCAATGAAGCGTTAGGTAGCGGTCAAACTGGTCTAGCCAAAAAGATGTTGCAACAATTAAAGCCCTGTGATGTTGCTTTGCTTTTAGAGTCAAGCCGTAGCCGCAATCGGTTAGATATTTGGCAACTTATCCAACCTGACCTTTACAGTGATGTGCTCGAAGAACTATCTGATGATGTACGTAATGGTATTATCAGAAATATGCTACCAGAAAAGGTTGCCGATGCCCTAGAAGAGATGGACACCGACAACCTAGTAGATACATTGCGTGGTTTACCCCAAGAAGTGGCACAAGATTTATTGGCTGCCATGGACGAACAAGACCGTTCACGTGCAGAGCTTGGCTTATCTTATGGTGAAGAAACTGCCGGATTTATTATGAATACCGATGCGATTACACTTCGCCCTGGCATTAATGTAGATGTAATCCTGCGATATTTACGCCTCAAAGGCGATATACCTGAGCACACTGATACCTTATATGTAGTTGACCGCAATGATAATCTAATGGGTGGAGTGGCTCTCACGCGTCTTATAACTGCTGCTGCCGATACACCAATAGAATCATTAATCAAAAATTCTGAAGCCATTCCTGCTGATATGATGGATAACGAAGTGGCCAGTTTATTTGAACGTTATAACTGGTTATCCGCACCTGTGGTAGACCAAAACAATCAATTGTTAGGCCGTATTACTATTGATGATGTGGTAGATATTATTCGTGAAGACGCAGAACACTCAATGATGAGCATGGCTGGCTTAGACGATGAAGAAGATACTTTTGCCCCCGTTGTCAAAAGTACTCAACGTCGTTCAGTGTGGTTAGGTGTCAACTTACTTACTGCCTTAATGGCAGCTGCTGTCAGTGACTTATTTGAAGCAACCTTGAGCCAGCTTGCAGTGTTGGCGATACTCAATACCATAGTGCCTAGCATGGGAGGGGTAGCAGGTAATCAAACACTTACCTTAGTTATTCGAGGAATGGCATTAGGACATGTTAACTCAGCTAACGCCAGGTGGCTGATTAGCAAAGAATTAGGCATTGGTTTTTTAAATGGGGTGATATGGTCTGTACTGATAGCATCTGTGATTGCCATTTGGAAACAAGACTTAATGTTAGGCGCAGTCATCGCCTTTGCTATGCTAATCAATATGGTCGCCGCGGGATTAGCAGGTGCAAGCTTGCCCATCATAATGAAAAAATTAAAAATAGATCCCGCTTTAGCCGGTAGCGTCATTTTAACGACTATCACTGATGTAGTGGGTATATTCGCATTTTTAGGCTCAGCTACTTGGCTGTTAATCTAGACTTGAGTTTTTCTCGTAAAATTGTATTAACATTTTCTGCCTTGTTCGCCTTTGCAGCTAATTCTATATTGTGTCGACTCGCATTACATGAAGAGCAGGTTGACCCTGCAGATTTCACATCTATTCGATTGCTGTGTGCGGCATTTATCTTGGCATTCATCATTACCATCAAAGACAGATCTGTTATAGCCAATATCCATCAATATGGTAGTCAGGCTGGTACGTTGTTTTTGTTTGTTTATGTGGCAAGCTTTTCCTATGCATATATCACTCTAAGCACTGCAACAGGAGCGCTAATTTTATTCGCTGCAGTACAGTTCACGATGCTGTTTAAGGGATGGTTAGTTGGCAATAAAATGGGTTTTCAAGAATATACTGGTATCTTACTATCTCTATTTGGGTTCATTTATTTTGTTTTTCCAGAATTAGAAAAGCCCAGCTTAATGGGTTGTTTACTCATGATTTTAGCGGGCATAGCTTGGGGCAGGTATAGCTTAATTGGTGCTAAATCAACTAACCCACTTTACGATACAGCCAGTAATTTTATTCGGTTAGTACCCATTGCCATTATAGCTTTGATAGTCATGTATTTTAACTTTGGTATACATATCAGCTCAAAGGGGTTGCTCTACACGTTTGGCTCTGGTGCTCTAGCTTCAGGTGTTGGCTACACGATTTGGTATCAAGTAGTGCCTAAGTTAAAACCCAGTATTGCAGCAGTGTGTCAGCTTTCAGTGCCAATTTGGGCTGCTTTAGGCGGAATACTATTAGTTAATGAACCTATAAGCTTACATCTTGCGGTATCGGCTTCGATTATCCTAGGTGGGATATTGTTAGTTATTTTAGCTAAGCAAAATAATGCATAGATATGCCAGCAACTAAGTGGTTACTTACCAACATCTAGATGTTAAAAGTGTCATTGAAAAGGTTTGAGTTTTGGTTGATGTTAGGAATACATATTAAAAAACTGAAAACGCAAGTCACTGCTTTGGCTGCGCTTCCATATTTCAAGAATCAGATCTCCCCTGCACCATCACTGGCACTACAAATATAAATAGTTTCTTTATAACCGGTCTTGGCTTCGTATTTCTCAGCTATAAGCTGTTTAGCACCACCAACCATGTCGTGTGGCATAAGAGCAACTATACAGCCACCAAAACCACCACCAGTCATACGTACGCCACCTTTATCGCCTAGATATTCAGTTAGAATTTTTACAGCAAAATCGATGGGGGGGACGGTAATTTCAAAATCATCACGCATGGATATATGCGACTGGGCCATTAATTGTGATAACTGAGCAACATTATTTTTTCTAAGAGCCTGCGCAGCTAAAATTGTACGTTCATTGTCTGATACAACATGATGAGCACGACGGTAGACTACTTCGGGTAGCTTATGTTTGCTATTCTGTAACTGAGTCAAGCTGATATCACGTAAGGCTTTTAACCCCAGCGTATGGGCTGCCTCTTCGCATTGTAGACGGCGGGTATTGTATTCGCTATCGACTAAACCACGTTTCACATTGGAGTTGATGATCACCACTGCTAAGCCTTCAGGCATAGGAATCAGCTCTGCATCTAACGAACGGCAATCTAGTAACAAGGCGTTAAATTTTGAACCACAGGCGCTGACCATTTGATCCATGATCCCGCATTGGCATCCTACGAATTGATTTTCAGCTTCTTGGCCGTTGAGTGCCACGTCTGCTTTTGTTAGTGGCAATTGGTATAAACTACGAAACGTTTCACCTATTACCACTTCTAAAGAGGCAGACGAACTTAATCCGGCTCCTTGCGGTACATTTCCGGCTATCGCTAAGTTGGCACCTTTAAATACATGCCCTCTCAGTTGAAGGTGTCTGATAACACCACGTACGTAATTACTCCACAACTGTGAAGGGTGAGTCTCGATTTCGCAATCGAGTGAAAACTCATCTTTTTCATTATTACAATCGACGGCTACCACTGAGACAGTCATGTCATCTCTAGGCGTGACTGCTACTAATGTTTGATAATCAATGGCGCAAGGTAGAACAAAACCATCGTTATAATCTGTATGTTCACCTATTAAATTAACCCTACCTGGCGCTTGAAAGCGTCGAGCAGGTTTAGCTCCAAATGTCTGAGAAAAAATGGTGTCCAGTTTAGTTAACATATTTTGAGATATGTTAAGTTCAGGCTTTGACTTATTATGATACATAAACTTAGGCTCCAGCCGATTCATTGTAGTGAATATCGCTGAGCAGCTGTAAACGCTGCGCTGCCTGCTCCGGAGTTAAATCTCTTTGTGGCTCAGCCATCATTTCATAACCCACCATAAATTTACGCACAGTAGCTGAGCGTAACAAAGGTGGATAAAAATGTGCATGGACTTGCCAATGTTGAGTCGACTCTAGATTATTAGGTGCGCCATGCCAGCCCATTGAGTAAGGAAAAGAACATTGGAACAAATTATCGTACCGACTGGTTAACTTTTTAATGACAATAGCCAAGTCTGCTTTTTGCAAGTCGTTGACATTGGTTAGTCTGGCACAGGAAAATTTTGGCATCAGGATAGTTTCAAATGGCCACGCGGCCCAATATGGCACAACTGCTATCCAGTGTTCTGTTTCGACAACTGTACGAGTGCCATCTGCTGACTCTTTTTTTGCATAATCTAACAACATCGAACTTGCATGTTTATCAAAATAAGCTTTTTGACTGGCTTGGGCTTTAGCTACTTCATTGGGAATAAAATCGTTCGCCCAGACTTGTCCATGGGGATGGGGGTTAGAACAACCCATAGCGGCCCCTTTATTTTCGAATACTTGTACCCAAACATATTCTTTTGATAAATCGGCGACCTGCACTTGCCATGTTTCAATTACTTTTTCTAAAGCAGACAACGATAGTTCAGGTAATGTCTTGTTGTGCTCATGAGAAAAACAAATAACTCGGCTCGTGCCTCTAGCCGCTTGCATAGTAAAAAGATCATCGTTTGACTGTTCTGATGCAGGGGTATCTTTCATTAGCGCAGCAAAGTCATTAATGAATACAAATGTGCCGTCATACTCAGGGTTTATTTCACCATTAATACGTGTGTTACCGGAACACAGATAACATTCTGAGTCATGAGCTGTAGTGTTGATTGATTGTGGTTTTTCTACCTGACCTTGCCAGGGACGTTTCGCTCTATGAGGTGAAACTAATACCCAATCGCCAGTTAATGGATTTCGACGACGATGTGAATGATCAACTGGATCAAATTTAGACATAACTTAAATAACCTATTTTTTATTATTTATTTTACCATTTATTACAATGGTTAAGATTTAATACAGTTTCTAAAAAGAAAATTTACCAACAAAAAATTCATCATTAATGTCGGTAAATTAAGAATTGGCTAGGTAATGGCATCATTAGACTGGGCTTTTTTAATCATCTATGTCTTGCTGACTCAACCAATTGATTAATTTTTGCAAATCTTGAGTAGCAGCTTCATTTAATTGTTCGACCCAGTCATGCACATTTTGCCACCAAGCTGGATGATCTCCCTGCTGGATTTCATTCGCTATTTTTTGCACTCTAGATAGACCTACCGAACCTGCAGCACCTTTTATTTTGTGCGCTTGTGAACACACTTCATCTTTCTCGTCAGCACTTAAACTAAGTTGTAAAATCTCCAAATATTCAGGTATCTTTTCCTGAAATACTTTGACACTGGTACGCACCATTTCGTGCCCTATTGTGTCCACCAACATTTGTAACAACTCCAAATCGAGATAAATGTTCAGTTGGTCTTTTTTAGGAGTCGGTGCAGGTTGGTAAGGTACACGTGGTTGTTCGCAAAACAAATTATTAAATACTTCAATAATTCGACTCTTTTTGACTGGCTTAGAGATAATATCGTCCATACCGTTATCAAGATATTCTTGACGTGTTTTAATCACATTTGCAGTCAACGCTACAATACTAGTTTGCTCTACCAAAGATTCTTCATGCAGCACATTTGCGACTTCAAAACCGTTCATATCTGGTAATTGAATGTCCAGTAAAATCAAATCATATTGTTTATCACGCGCTTTAGAAATAGCCTCATTACCTGTCATAGCTACGTCAACATGTTGTCCGAGTTTTTCCAGTAGGGCTTTGGCGACCATCACATTTAATTCGATGTCTTCCACCAACAATATCTGCAAACCAGTCACTTTCAATGTTTCAACTTGAATAGGCTTCTTGCTGATAGAAAGTGGTAAATCAACCGTAAAACAGGTTCCATCTCCCATCTCACTGCTAACGCTAATTTTGCCATTCATCAAAGACACCATTTGTTGGCAGATAGCCAAACCAATGCCAGTACCTGTGGCGCTTTGATGTTCAGGTGTATCGACTTGATAATACATAGCAAAAATTTTATCTATATCTTGCTGTGGAATACCCACCCCCGTATCACACACCTTAAATGTGACCATGGATGTCTCAGAATCAATTTTCTCCGCTTTTACTTCTAAAGAAACCGTACCTTTTTGAGTGAATTTGACCGCATTAAACAATAAGTTCCACAAAATTTGTCTCAAACGTGTGCCATCTACCTCGACTAACGCAGGCAAAGGTTCTTCTACATGCGAAGTAAAAGTTAGTTCCTTATCATTAGCTAATAACTCTATAATACTGCCTAGTTCTTGGGTAAAGTCTTTTATAGACACCGTTTTTAGAGACAATTCGAGTCTGTCCCTACCTAAACGATCTAGATCGATAATGTCGTTAAATATATTACCTAAAGTAATGCCACTCGCATAAATTGTACTGACCCAGGCGAATTGTTCGCTAGTCAGGTCGGTATCACGCAACATTCTACTTAAGCCGACGATGCCATTAAGTGGCGTTCGCAACTCATGACTAATTGTCGCAATAAATGCAGTCTTATCTCTGTTAGCTTTTGCTACCGCATTTTCAGCTTGCTTACGCTCAGTAATGTCTCGACCAAAAGCAAGTAAACCAAGACGAGTGTTGTCTGCACTAAAAAATGGCACCTTGCGCATTTCAAAGTATCGACGGCGGCCGTCAGCAAAGCGCAGCCAGAGTTCCTCTGTAATACTGATGTCGTTTTCAAGAACGTCTTGATCGCTTGCAACAACCTGGCTGGCTAGCTCTTCGTCGTATACTTGATGAGGTGTTAAGCCAATCAATTCTTGTTCTGTCTTACCGGTCATTTGTTCAGCCACACGATTACAACCGGCAAACTGTCCTTCTTGATTGCGATAATAAATCAAATCTGGTGACGCATCGATAATAGATCTCAACAAAATCGATAAACGTAACGCTTGCTGTTCTTTTTCAGATTTCTCAGTGATTTCTCGTTCTAAATCAGTGAAAACACTTTCGCGCTCTAGCTGAGCATTTTTTCGCTGTTCAATTTCGTGATTAAGCTGCTTAATATTGTTTTGTAAAGTGCGGTTGAGTAATTCATCTTCCTTGAGTAATTTTTCTAATTGGGTCACAGCCTCTGCTAGGCTTTCTCTTGAGCGCTCCAACTGTTTAACTAGTTCACTAAAAAACCACAATACCCAAGGTGCACTGAGCAATGTCAGCACAACAGCAATCAAAAAATCTTCCGTATGAGCCTTATCGCTGATGATAGGCCTAAGGAAATAAGTGCCGGCAAAGGTAAATATTAAAGTCATAATAACGAATAAAATACTGGCTTTAACCGCACCGAAGCGATTAATAAACTGAGCGATACGGATCGCCCAAGGATCAACTGAGGTCATTTTCGTCATAATACGGAGGTCTCAAAAAACTCTGACTATTGCCATTTTGATACATGCTAGCAAGAATGTTACTGGGATCAAAATTTAGTATAAGTTTAAAACATCTAACTAAGCCATCAAAGACTAATCATTCATTTATTTTGCATATTAATTCAGCACTAAATAGCTTGCTTTACCAAATAAACAACAATTTTTAACGTTTTAATAACAAAGATTAGTGCTTTTACACTTTTATTTATAGCTTATAACTAAGCCATAAAAATACGTTATCTTATTGAAAACAAAAACTTTTTAAGCCTAATTAGATATTGTAAAATGAAAAATTGTAAATACACCATACAAGACAATTGATTTATAAAATAATCCTCGGTATTTTGTACGACCCGCTTAGTATAAGTATTCGATACTCGACCGGGGCTTCTAATAATAATTACGACTTAAAAATAAGCACTAGGCATGAAGCCATCCAACGTTCATACACGTGTTAGATGTATGATTAGCAACAACGAAATACAACCTCTGCCCAGTCGATGGTTGAAGGAGTCTTTAAAATGAGTTTATATCATCCTAACGATTCAAAGGATAATTGTGGTTTTGGCTTAATTGCTCACACCAAAGGTGAACCAAGTCACAAATTGGTTAGTACCGCAATTGAAGGTCTCGACCGTATGCAACATCGTGGCGGTATCGCTGCAGATGGCAAAACCGGTGATGGTTGTGGTTTACTTCTACAAAAACCGGACGCATTTTTTCGTGGAATAGCCGAACAGCAAAATTGGAAGTTAGGCAAAAAATATGGTGTAGGTGTGGTTTTTCTTAACCAGAACCA
This sequence comes from uncultured Paraglaciecola sp., assembly GCF_913058035.1. GTDB lineage: Bacteria > Pseudomonadota > Gammaproteobacteria > Enterobacterales > Alteromonadaceae > Paraglaciecola. The sequence continues at coordinate 19,040 of NZ_CAJXPA010000004.1, forward strand.
AGCGTTAGCCGAATTAGCTAAGCAAGTCATTACTGAAGAGCTAGAAAAAGAGACCCTAGGCGTTGTTGGCTGGAGAGTCGTGCCAACAGATGAATCTGTCTTAGGTGACCTTGCGTCTTCTTGTGTGCCGCAAATCGAACAGGTGTTTGTCAATGGTCCATCAGGATGGCGCTCTCAAGACTTAGAACGTCGGTTATTTATGGCCCGCAGGCGAGCGGAAAAGCGCCTATCAAATGACGAAGATTTTTATATCGCAAGCTTATCCAGTTTAGTCACAATATATAAAGGCCTTGTCATGGCCGGTGACTTACCCAAATTCTATTTAGATTTAGCTGATGAAAATATGCAGTCGGCTATCTGCGTGTTTCACCAACGTTTCTCTACTAACACACTACCACGCTGGTCGCTAGCTCAACCATTTAGATATTTGGCGCACAATGGTGAAATAAATACTATTCGTGGTAATCGCGATTGGGCACAAGCACGAACGGGTAAGTTTAAGACACCTTTATTGCCCGATCTGGCTGATGCTGCACCCTTTGTAAATGAAGTGGGCTCCGACTCTTCCTCATTAGATAATATGTTAGAGCTGTTTTTAGCTGGCGGCATGGATTTATTCCGTGCTATGCGTCTTTTAGTGCCACCTGCTTATCAAAACAACAAAACCATGGATGAAGATTTAAAGGCTTTTTACGAGTTCAACTCCATGCACATGGAACCTTGGGATGGCCCAGCAGGAATAGTATTGACTAATGGTCGCCATGCAGCGTGTAATCTTGACCGTAACGGACTTCGTCCCGCACGTTATGTCATAACTAAAGACGGATTGATTACTTTAGCTTCAGAAGTGGGTATTTGGGACTATAAACAAGAAGATGTCATTGAAAAAGGGCGTGTTGGACCAGGCGAAATGTTAGCCATAGATACTGAGACGGGGAAATTGTGGCGCTCAAATGAAATAGATGATGATTTAAAAAGTCGACATCCATACAAAGAGTGGTTGGATAAAAGTATTCGGCGTTTAACACCCATTGAAGAATGTGATGCGCCTGAAATCGGCAAACGCATGTTTGATGATAATATGATGAATACTTATTTAAAACAGTTTAATTACAGTTATGAAGAACTTGAACAAGTTGTCAAGGTTTTAGCCAAAGATGGTCAAGAAGCAACAGGTTCGATGGGTGATGATACGCCTATGGCGGTTCTTTCTGGAAGAAGCCGCACTATTTACGATTATTTCAGGCAACAATTTGCTCAGGTAACGAATCCGCCTATTGATTCTTTACGTGAAAATCACGTGATGTCTCTGGCTACTTGTATTGGCCGCGAAAAGTCTGTGTTCACAGAAACATCAGGGTATGCTGATCGCGTTCTGTTTGACTCACCTATCATGGTGTATACCGATCTTAAACAGTTACGTAACTACGATCCTGAACATTATTATTCTGAAGTAGTCGATCTTAATTTTCCACCAGAAGAAGGGCTTAAGGCAGCAATTAATCGTATATGTAATGAGGTAGAACACTTAGTCTCACACAAACGTGCTGCGTTTGTTATTTTATCAGACCGAGCCATTAAAACGTCACGCATACCTATACCAGCAGCCATGGCTGTGGGTGCAGTGCAGAAGCGGCTGGTAGACAAAGGCTTACGTTGCGATGCAAATATAGTAGTAGAGACAGCATCGGTCAGAGACTCGCATCACTATGCAGTATTGATTGGTCTGGGTGCTACAGCAATATATCCATTCTTGGCATACGAAATTATTGAACAAATGTGTGAGTCTGGACATTTAGATATGACCCCAATGCAAGCGACTGTTAATTATCGTAAAGCGATAAACAAGGGCCTGTACAAAATCATGTCAAAAATGGGAATTTCAACTGTTGCCAGTTACCGTAGCTCAAAATTATTTGAAGCTATGGGTATCAACAGATCGGTAATGGACATCTGTTTTAAAGGCGTGCCAAGCCGTATTCAAGGTGCTAATTTTGAAGATTTCCAACAAGATCAAGTTAATTTAAATCGTGTCGCTTGGTTAAAACGTAAAAACGTCGACCACGGTGGATTATTAAAATATGTACACGGCGGTGAATATCACTCTTACAACCCTGACGTAGTCACAACCTTACAAAAGTCAGTATTAAGTGGTGATTACCAAGATTACCAAAAATTTAGCACCTTAGTAAATGAAAGACCCACTGCTTGTTTACGTGACTTATTGGCTTTATCGCCTGATTCAGAAGCGATATCGATCGATGAAGTTGAACCTGCAGAAAACTTATACCCACGCTTTGACACGGCAGCTATGTCAATTGGTTCTTTAAGTCCTGAAGCTCATGAGTCTTTAGCTATCGCTATGAATCGTTTAGGTGGTAATTCTAACTCTGGTGAAGGTGGCGAAGATCCTAAGCGTTTTGGTAATGAACGTAACTCAAACATCAAACAAATCGCATCAGGTCGTTTTGGGGTAACACCACACTATTTGGTCAATGCTAAAATCTTGCAGATAAAAGTGGCTCAGGGTGCTAAACCTGGTGAGGGCGGCCAATTACCGGGTGATAAGGTCAACAAATATATTGCTGAACTGCGGCATTCGGTGCCTGGAGTCACGTTAATATCTCCACCACCGCATCATGACATTTACTCTATTGAAGATTTAGCCCAGCTAATTTTCGACTTGAAACAAGTGAACCCTGATGCGCTAATTTCAGTAAAATTAGTGTCAGAACCAGGAGTAGGTACCATCGCTTGTGGTGTTGCCAAAGCATATGCTGACTTAATTACTATTTCGGGTAACGACGGCGGCACAGGTGCCAGTCCATTATCTTCAATTAGGTACGCAGGAAGTCCTTGGGAACTAGGTCTTGCAGAAACTCAGCAAGCCTTAGTAAGTAATGGTTTACGCCACAAGGTGCGGGTGCAAACTGATGGTGGTTTGAAAACCGGTTTAGATGTTGTTAAAGGCGCTATTTTAGGCGCTGAGAGCTTCGGTTTTGGTACTGGGCCGATGGTTGCTTTAGGTTGTAAATATTTACGTATTTGTCACTTGAATAACTGCGCGACAGGTATCGCCACACAAGATAAGAACCTGCGTGATAATTATTTTTCGGGCTTACCTAATATGATAATGAACTACTTTAAGTTTGTTGCTCAAGAAGTGCGTGAAATTATGGCTTCAATGGGTGTACGTAAATTGGATGACCTCATTGGACGCACTGATTTGTTAAAAATATTAAACGGCGTAACGGCAAAACAGAACAAGCTAGACCTTAGTCCTATTTTAGCTAAGCCGTTAGCAGGCGACCACACTAAACTCTTTTGTAGTGAAGGTGCTAATGCGCCAATGGATAAAGGCGACTTGAATCAGTTGCTGTTATCAGACTTAACCACCGCGGTGATAAACAAAACTGGTGGAGTGTTCAATTATCCTATTCGTAATACCGACAGGTCTGTTGGCGCTATTATCTCTGGTTTAATTGCCAAACATCACGGTAATAAAGGCATGAGTGAAGACCCCATTAAATTGAACTTTACCGGTACCGCTGGGCAAAGTTTTGGTGTCTGGAATGCTGGCGGTTTAGAAATGACCTTAATAGGTGACGCCAACGATTACGTCGGTAAAGGCATGGCTGACGGTAAACTCGTTATTTATCCACCTAAAGGCGTTAGTTTTAAATCAAATGAAAGTGTGATAGCAGGTAACACCTGTTTATATGGCGCAACTGGTGGTAAATTATTTGCTGCAGGCCTAGCTGGCGAGCGCTTTGCAGTGCGTAACTCTGGTGCCATAGCCGTTGTCGAAGGCATAGGCGATAACGGTTGTGAATACATGACTGGTGGTATTGTGGCAGTGCTTGGGCGAACGGGTGTAAACTTCGGCGCAGGTATGACAGGCGGCTTTGCATACATTTTGGATGAACAAAATGATATCGAGCAACGCGTAAACGATGAATTAGTAGAGCTTATGTCTATCGAGGACAAAGTGATTTTGATGGAGCACTTAAGAGGTCTAATCAATCAACATTATGAAGCAACAGGTAGTGAGCATGCTCACAAAATATTAAGCAACTTTGCCACATATTTACCTAAATTCAGACTGGTTAAGCCAAAAACCAGTGACGTTAAAAATTTACTTGGTCACATAAGTCGGTCTACTGCCGAACTTCGTGTTCAAGTACAGTAAGGAGGTATCATGTCTAAAAATGTATACCAATTTGTTGATGTAGAGCGTATTGATCCACCTAAAAAACCCTCTATCCTCAGACGTGAAGAATTTGCTGAAATATATCAGCCAATGAGTGCGACCCAAGTAGCGGGTCAAGCTGATCGTTGCCTTGATTGTGGTAACCCTTATTGTGAATGGAAATGCCCAGTGCATAACTACATTCCACAATGGTTAGATCTAGCGAATGAAGGACGTATTTTTGAAGCGGCTGAATTATCGAGTAGAACCAATACATTGCCAGAGGTATGTGGACGTGTATGCCCGCAGGACCGATTGTGTGAAGGTGCTTGTACTCTAAATGATGATTTTGGTGCTGTTGCAATTGGTAGCATTGAAAAATACATTACCGACACTGCCTTTAAACAAGGTTGGCGTCCCGATATGTCTAATGTTGTTAAAACCAACAAAAAAGTCGCGATTATTGGCGCAGGCCCAGCTGGTTTAGGTTGTGCAGATATCTTAGTGCGTAACGGTGTAAAACCTGTTATTTTTGATAAGTATGAAAAAATTGGTGGTTTATTAACGTTTGGAATTCCGTCTTTTAAGCTAGAAAAAGAAGTCATCGCACTGCGCCATGAAATATTTTCTGAAATGGGAATGGAATTTGTTTTAAATACCGAAATAGGCAAAGACCTACCTTTCGAAGATTTATTAAAAGGTTACGACGCCGTTTTCCTTGGCATGGGTACTTACAAACCGATGCAAGGTGGGTTTGATAACGAAAAAGCGCCGGGTGTTTATGAAGCTCTGCCTTATCTTATCGCTAACGTTAATCGCCAACTAGGTCTAGAAAAGCTACCCACTGACTTTATTGATATGAAAAACAAAAAAGTATTGGTTCTAGGCGGTGGTGATACCACTATGGACTGTGTCAGAACTGCCCTTCGCCAGGGTGCGCCCGATGTCACCTGTGCTTATCGTCGTGATGAGGAGAGCATGCCAGGCTCACGCCGTGAAGTCGTTAACGCACGTGAAGAAGGTGTAAACTTCAAGTTTAACCTTATGCCACTCGGTATTGTCATTGATGAAAATGGTAAAGCGATGGGTGTGAAGATGGTTAAGACTGAAATGGGTCAACCTGATGCAGAAGGTCGTCGTCGCCCTGTTAAGATAGAAGGCTCTGAACACGTGCTTGAAGCTGACGCAGTGATTATTGCTTTTGGCTTCCAACCAAGTCCGGCAAGCTGGTTTGGTGACTATGGCATTATATTAGATGAGATAGGCCGAGTACGTGCCCCTAAACATGGCAAGTTCGCATTCCAAACATCGAACCCTAAAATATTCTCTGGAGGAGATATGGTGCGAGGCTCTGATTTAGTCGTGACTGCCATTGACGAAGGTCGCAGTGCTGCTGAAGGTATATTGGATTATCTAGGTGTCTAAGCGGTTAGATACATAAGGCAAATAGAAAAAAGGGGCTTGTGCCCCTTTTTTGATCTTAGGCTAAAAAAGTAAAAGTATTTTAAACCACAGATGACAAAGACTGCTTCGCTTCAAAGAGAAAAGATTTATGATTTAAAAAACTAATCATATTTTTGTTTTCCCTTTGTGCTCTAACCTGACTCTGTGGTGTATAATTTTTTATTTAGTAACGGCAATATCTATCCACACTAATCGATGATCCGATGAACTTTGTCGGTCTTTAATTAAACGAAACAAAAAATCATCTGGCTTAGGCCAAAATACGCCACTCCCCGTCACGTTAAGTGAAGTTGAAGGTAAAACATAATCAGCTCGCATTGCCCATTCAGCAGTATGTTGTGCCGAATATGGGTTATCAGGCGTATGAACGCTGCCACCTTCACTTTGTGGCACAATTAAGTCATTGACTAGCGAATGCTCAAGTAGCCCTTTTATACCTCCCTTAATGCCGTCACCTTCATCTGGCGAGGCATTTAAATCCCCAGCGATAACAAAGTGTTCACCTTTAAAACCACCTCGTTTTTGATTGTCATCGTAAATATAAGCCGATTGTTCACTGCCAGATAGGTAATCAGTCCAAAAACGTATCTCATCGTGATTACGTTTACCATTACGATTTTCTGGACCATCAAATACGGGAGGTGTGGGGTGACTGGCGAGTAAATGAATGGTTTGATTACCAATTTTGATTGGAATGTCCCAATGAGACTTAGAAGACAAACGTAGTATCTGCTGAGCTTGTTGGCTGTAATATGGCTTGCCGTTTTCGTCCTTGATAGTTGCCATTAAATTATCTGGCATATCTTTCCACAGGAAATGTTGAAACGTACGGATTTGGTCGAATTGAATCGGATATTTGCTCAGTACCAACATGCCATAGTGGCCTGGGAATAAGCCGAAGCCAAAGGCATCGCCTTTAGTGCCAGAAGCAATACCGTCTTTATCTAGATCCAATCCAGAATCAACACCTGTATTGACCGGCGCACTATAGAAATAGGGATAATCAATAGGTTTATTATTAGCCTGAGAGAGTGTTAGGTAGTGCTTTATAAATTTTTGTACATCTGTTGCTGATTGTTTTGAATAATCAAATTCATTTAACAAAACAATATCAGGTCTTGTTCTCTGAATAATGTCAGCAATATTTTTAATTTGTTTATGTTCACCGCCGCGTAAGTTGCTTTGCAACTCATCACCTGCTGGCGTCTGCTCCTGTTCAACATAATTTGTAGCTTCCATACTGGCATTAAACGTGGCAATTCGAATACTTTGGCTATTTGACGACATGCTGAACACCGTTAACATAAAGATAATAAATTTATGCATCGTTAACCTTTTGGGAATTGCAAAAAAAAGCCGATCATAAAGATCGGCTTTTAAAGTGACTAATTATTTATTAAATAATCATTAAAATTCGTATTTCAAACCAAGTTGAACCTGCCAAACAGACTGCTGACGTACTCGTAAGTTCTCAATACTTCTGATACTGTTCAATCCAAAATACTCGTATTGTCCGTCGACGATCTTAGCCGAAACAACATCGCGCTCGTATTCATATTCAGTAACCTCAACACGACCCCAGTCAGAGTTCAGAAGGTTACCAAAGTTCTCAATATCAAAGAACAAATTAAAGGTGTGCTCTTTATTAAAGGCTGGGAGCTCTTGCTGGATACGAATATCCACAATAGTTGACCAAGCAGAGTTATCATTGTTACGTGGAGCGATGCCACCCGCATACTGTGCTAGCTCTGAACTATTAATGTAATCAAAGAACGCTTGTTGCGCAGCAGCATCACCCTCGAATGAAGTCGAAGCAAAAATCGGATCATTCGGTCCACTTGGAACGTAAAGTAAGTGACCGGCGTCATCATTACGGCTTTCACGTGCACATTTACCGCCACCTATATCAAGCACACAGGCATTGTTTTCACTGAAAGTATAGCTGTAAGGTTGACCAGTACGACGCGTCATGAACATTGATACCTTGGTTTCGTAACCAGCGATGAACTCTTTTTTCCAATTAGCGCGGATCTTAAACAGGTGCTCAGTTTGGAAACTTGACGTACCCTCACGTGGGGACTGGCGATCATATGCAGCAAAATCAGAGTAGTTAGATGTCGCTGTTGACGATGTGCCGTAACCGATATCTTCAACATCTGAATAAGTATAGCTAGAGAACATGTCGAACGAACCGTAATCAGTATCCCAATCGTTAGTTGCTGATAGCGCATATAACTTACTATCACCACCGCCGTTAAATGAGCCAACAATGAGGGCTTCAGGTCCATCGCTACAGTCATAGACACCACGTCCATCTGGTGATGTCGCTACTGGATTTTCACAACGTTGGTCATACCAATAAGTTGCATTATCTAGCTTGTTGTAGAGGAAATCTGCAGATAATAACCAACCTTCACCCACAACCGGAAGGTCGGCATAGTAAGCTGCGCCAAGACTGATTTTCATTGTGGTTGGAATTTCGAACGATGGATTCAGTGCATTAACCCCACCATCTGGCGCTTCGTTTGCTAGTGATGCAAGCACATCTTGCGGAATGTACTGACCCGTTGCCGCGTCAGGAGAAGTGGGTACTAAAATAGTTCCAAAAGCGTTAGAGCCGTCAGAAATCACACCATCGTTAGAATAGCTATTTGAAAGCCAAACTCCGGGTGAGCCACCAGAAAAACGACCAATTCCACCACGGACAGTCAGGTCATCTGTAGCAAACCATTTGAAAGAAATTCGTGGAAGAAACACATCCAAACCATCTATATCTGTTGTGTTGGAATAACCATAACGGTCGTTAAAGTTTTGATTGTCGCGGATTGAACCTTCAGACTCGTACCAATCATAACGGATACCCGCATCAATGCTCAGGTCTGAATTGACATCCCACGAATCCTGTATATAAAGAGAGTTTGAATTATAACCCCAAATAGCACGTAGATCGTTTTCATTGTTAGAGACAGCATTATCATACAATAGTCCAGAAGCAGTGGCGTTAGCCAGATCAGCAATACTGTCAAAAAGGTAAGAGCCTTCCGAATTTTGAGCAAACAAGTTATCTATATCAACTTCTTCTCTCTCGAAACCGCCTTTGATTATATGGTCGCCGACTGCGTATGTAGCCAAAAATTTGTACTGTAAGAACTCTTGGTCGAGTGAATTACCATGACGGAAACGGTCTGGACCGATCGAAAGATAGTTTTCATCACCATCAAGTTCACGCAAAAATACCGCAAAATTAGGGAATTCAGCACCATTCAAAGAGTCCTGACCTGTAGCTTGTGTAGTACTTGCAATCTTAATTTGGGTCGAAAAGTTTTCTGTCCAGTCAGAAAATACGTGACCGATAAAACTCTCTACTTTTTCTGAGCGATCATACCAAGTAGAAGATGCACCGAGAACATTGTCTGACGCTAAAAAATTATTACCGTTTTGCTCATTAATGGCGTTTCCTTCCGTCCTGAGGTACGTGAATTTTGCACGGTGGTCTTTACTAATGTTCCAGTCTATGTTGGCAAGGATTTTTTCATCTTCGGCAGGGCCTATGTTAAAACCACCAATGTCGAAGCCCCAAAGGTCCGAAACAATCTGACCAACTTGAGCCACATCATCAAGTGTAATACCTGGTTCTTCGTTAAGAGCACCTGAACCTACTGGACCATCGTCAAGAGGAGCAACTTCCTCAAACTTGTCGTAAGCAATGAAGAAGAAAAGCTTATCTTTTATTAATGGACCACCAAGTGTTCCAACAAAAGTATCTTCTTCAAAAGTAAGATTGAAGTCGTCGTCACCGTTTTTATCGCCACTCAAAGAGTCGCTTGTATTATAGTAGCCAATTGACCCTTTGAATTCGTTGGTACCAGATTTAGTAACGGCATTAATAGTACCGCCAGTGAAGCCGTTATATTCAACATCAAAAGGCGCGGTCTGAACTGAAAGAGATTCGATAGCATCAAAAGAGATCGGGGAACCCTGCGTTGGGTAACCATTTGCATTTAGACCAAAACGGTCGTTTAAAGCAACACCGTCTACCGTTAACGAGTTAAAGCGACTGTTTGCACCCGCGATAGTTAATGACTTATCTCCATCACTCGAAACGTTTACTGAAGCAAACGGATTAAGCTGAGCTGCGTCTGTGATATCGCGATCAATCGAAGTCACTTCACCTAGTGCTTCGAGCCCAAGGTTAGTGCTTAGCCCGTCATTCGAGAAACCAGCCACTGCACTTGCACTGCCCGTTATTTGGATCACTTCCGTATTGCTTGTCGCCTGAACGGTAACAGGAAGAGCGAACGCTTGGTCGAGCGATAGATAAAGGTCATCATATTGCACAGGAGCGAACTCGCCGCCACTGATCTTAACTGAGTAAGGACCACCAACACGCAGGCCGCGTGCAGAAAATACACCATTTGCATTTGTTGTCGCAGTTGACACAGTCCCGGATGGTGTATGTGTAATAGTTACAATCGCTCCAGAAAAAATAGTTCCTGTTTCAGTTGCAACATTACCGCGGATAGAGGAAGTAGTTGATTGCGCCATTACCGCAGACGATAGTCCTACCGACATAGCGACTGCAATCGCTATGCGATTGAGTTTTTTTGTTTTAAACATTATGTGTTTCCTAAGTTTTATATGTTCTGAAAGTATGATCAGAACTATTGTATGTACAGAATGCCAAAAGGCAATGCCGATGGCTTGGTTGATCGATTCAATTCGACTTCTCTTTCCGTTAGCTGCAAGTTTAACAGAATAATTATGACACTTTTATTGCAGGCATAGTAGTTATGCCGTAATTTCATCAAACTGTCTTACTTATGAAGCCAAAACATACAACTTATCGGCATGTTTTAACAAAAAGGCAACAAACCTGACCAATGAGTCAGGTATAAAAATCTACATTGTGAACTGACTTTTAGCAAGTTCGCTGGTATCTTTCCTACCAATTAATTTCTTGATAAAACGGTTTGGTATGTCTACCCCTTTAGTTATTGCCATTTCAGGCGCATCTGGTTCTGGTAAGTCTTTGTTTACTGAGAATTTATTAAAAGAGTTCTCTGAAGAAGGCAAACCCGTTCAGATTCTACGAGAAGATCATTATTATCGTTCTCAAGACCATCTACCAATGGTTGAACGAGAAAAAAATAATTATGACCACCCAAAAGCATTTGAACATGAGTTATTAGTCGAACATTTGAAAGCGTTGAAAAGCTGGAAGTCTATTGAGTACCCTCAGTATTGTTATAAAACACATACTCGCCTTGAAAAGACAGAAACATTAATTTCAGCACCCGTAATTATTATTGAGGGCATTATGTTGTTGGCTAATGATGCTCTACAACCCTTATTTGATATAAAAATATTTGTTGATACACCCCTAGATATTTGTTTACTTCGTCGTATGAAAAGAGATATTGCTGAAAGAGGTCGTACCTTAGAGTCTGTAGCCAAACAATATGAGTCAACTGTTAAACCTATGTATCACCAGTTCATTTCTCCTAGCCGCTTTACTGCTGATGTAATTGTCACGCAAGGCGGTAAAAACCGGATTGCACTTGATGTAATAAAATCTCACATTCAGCAAAGCCTGCTGTAAATCAGCAGAATCTTATAGATAACTAATAAAAATAAAAAAGGAAATCATATGGTTAGTCTAATAGGCGTAGCTCTAATGCTAGTTATCGCATTTACGTTTTCGTCTCACAAAAAGTCGATTAACTGGCGTACTGTAGGTGGTGCGTTTGCTATTCAGGCATTAGTAGGTGCATTGGTATTGTATTTCCCCCCAGGAATACAATTTTTGTTAGCGTTAACCGGTTATGTCGAAAATATTATTAGCTATAGCCAGGATGGTATTACCTTCATTTTTGGTCCGTTAGGTAACAAATCGATGGGTTTTATCTTCGCTTTTAATGTGTTGCCGGTGATTGTATTTTTCTCTTCGCTGATTACAGTTCTGTATCACCTGAAAATAATGAATGTGATTATTCGTGTAATAGGCGGTTTCTTGCAGTTTTTCTTAAAAACTAGTCGACCAGAATCAATGTCTGCTGCTGCAAATATTTTTGTTGGCCAGACTGAAGCGCCATTGGTTATTAAACCCTATATTCCTAATCTTACTCGTTCTGAACTTTTTGCTGTCATGGTGGGTGGTTTAGCCTCTATTGCAGGCTCAGTTATGGCTGGGTATGCAAGCATGGGAGTTGAAATAGAATACTTACTGGCAGCGAGTTTTATGGCGGCACCAGGTGGTTTATTGATGGCTAAAATTATTATCCCTGAAACAGAAGAAGCAAAAAATGAATTAACTGAGCAGGAACAGCTAGACAATCAGTACGCCAATATTTTTGATGCCGCGGCAACTGGTGCAGCTAATGGTTTGCACTTGGCATTAAATGTTGGCGCAATGTTATTAGCATTTATTGGTTTAATCGCTCTACTGAATGGAATCATTGGCTGGGGTGGCGGCTTGTTCGGAGCAGAAAATTTAAGTTTTGAAGTAATATTAGGCTACGTATTTCAGCCGATTGCTTGGACCTTAGGAGTGCCATGGAGTGAAGCCAATGTTGCTGGTAGTTTTCTCGGTCAAAAAATAGTGGTTAACGAGTTTGTCGCATATTTAGACTTCTTAAAATATCAAAGTGAATTATCACCGCAAACACAAGCAATCGTCATATTTGCCCTTTGTGGATTTGCAAACTTTTCGTCTATTGCCATATTAATGGGTGGAATAGGTGCTATGGCACCCACTAGGCGTAAAGAAATTGCTCAATTGGGTTTAAAAACAGTATTAGCGGCTACATTAGCCAATTTAATGAGTGCAGCTTTAGCAGGGTTCTACCTCAGCCTTTAAACAGAAAGATAAGTAGGGAGAAAATGATGATGGAATTAGTAGCAGTAGATTACAAGGCACCTAATGCAGATAAACTTTTTGTAGAATCTTTACACAAAACTGGATTTGGTGTATTGAAAAATCACCCCATTAGTCAAGATAGGGTCAGTAGTATTTATGACCGCTGGCAAGCTTTTTTTAATAGCGAAGAAAAAAATCAATTCATCTTCAATAAAGATACACATGATGGATTTTTTTCCACCGAAATATCAGAGACAGCGAAAGGCTTTAAAAAGAAGGATATTAAAGAATATTTTCACTTTTATCCTTGGGGGCGCTGCCCAGAGACGTTAAAACAAGAAATAGCAGATTATTACCGAGATACCAATTCATTGGCTTCAGAGCTGCTCGCATGGGTTGAGAAGTATTCACCCGCACAAGTGTCAGCAAAATACACTCAATCTCTATCAAGCATGGTGACTGATAGTAAACAGACAATGCTCCGTATTTTGCATTATCCGCCTCTAGATGGTTCTGAAGAGCCGGATGCAATTCGTGCAGCGGCCCATGAAGATATTAACTTGCTCACATTATTACCATCGTCCAATGAACCAGGTTTACAGGTAAAAGGTACCGGTGATTCATGGATAGATGTGCCCTGTGATTTTGGTAACTTAATCGTTAATATTGGCGATATGCTTCAAGAAGCATCAGGCGGGTATTTTCCATCAACTACCCACAGGGTTGTTAATCCGCAGGGAAGCGATCTCAAAAAAGCGCGGGTTTCCTTGCCTCTGTTTTTGCATCCTAATCCAGAAGTTGTGTTGTCTGAAAGATATACAGCTAAGAGTTACCTGAAAGAGCGACTTGAAGAGTTAGGTGTCGCCTGATCTGAAATCTTTAGACGTGTGGCCGCCTGTAATAATATTCAGGCGGTTTGAAAAGTGAAAATATTAAGACTCTGGTTATTATTACCGACACTTGCCTTTGTTTTTTGTAAACATTTGTGGACGATAATATCAAAAAAACACCTACAAATTGCTAAGAAATTCTAGTTTGCTTTGGTATTTGTCTGCATCGTGTTTATTGCTGGCTTTATTTTTTGCCTGTTTAAAATAACGTTCACTTTGCTGCAACTCGCCGATTTCATAATAAGCGCGAGCAAGCCCAAAGTAGACCTCATGTTTTCCTTTGTCTAATGCTAGAGCCCTACGAAAATGAGTAAGGGCTTGGTCCCAACGTTTTTGTTCCATTTCTTGCTCACCCAAATTGACATGATAATAAGGATTATTATTTCGTTGAGCGTACACTTTTGCCAAAATCTTTTCAGCTTCTTCAATACGCCCAGTAAACGTATACAAATAAGCTAAATTTTCAAGTGCAGTCAAACTATCAGGATTTATAACAAGTGCGTGTTGATAAGCTTTTTCAGCTTGTGGAAAATACTCACTTAGTCTGAAAAGAATACCAAGATTGACCCATGCAGAATCAAAGTTAGGTTTTACGATCAAGGCTTCTCGAAAATAAGCATAAGCCGTCACAAAGTCTTTTTTTAAAAAAGCATCAGCTCCCTTGTTGTTGTAAAACATAGATAAAACGGCTTGTTTAGTGACCACTTTTTTGGGGAACCCATATCTTAAAGGTTGAGGATCAAAATCAACCTGGTAACTGCGGTTATTAATTACAAAAACATCAACTTGTCTTGGAGCCAAAATTTTAATATTAATATGTCCGTTTAGCAGACTAAAACCTGCACGTCTGGTCCAATATTCAGGGATCATTATCTCTTGAAAGTAGGCGTTGAACCCTGCTTCGCTCGCTAACGCATAGGTCATGATAGACAGTGATAAGCAGTTCGCAGCCTGAAAATGAAAGGTATCATTTGCATTGGTATTTGCATCGCCTTGATAAAGTAAATTTAATTTAGAGCGGTCAAATATAGCTTTAACTAATGCTTCCATTTGAGCATTTTTATTATTCATTGGCTCAAGAGTAGAGGCTACGAATGCCTTGGCGGTATCATCTAAATAAAAAATTTGTTTTTCTGACTGGATGCTGACTTCTGAAAAACCTGTAAAACCTTGGTCGTATAACAAATGCTCAGAAGGAGGGATTTTGATTATTGAAGACTGGCATGCCATTAAAAATGAACCAGCAATAATCGAAATGAAAACATTCTGAATAAATGAAAGCGGTTGCATGATGAATACTCCCAGCAGAATCTAAGTACTATAAACATAGCTGTCATTAGGCATAACTGCTAATTGGTTCATCATAAAATGGTGTTAAATCAAATTTTCCATTTTAGTTATTGACCTCTTTTGAACAAGCTTCAAGTAGTGATCTCTTTGTTAAAAGTTGTCTAATTCGAAATGGGTTTTATCTAACCCAAAGAACGCCTCGGAATGACTTTTTATTTAACTTTGAAGCGCACTGGAATTCTTCTTGGTCTATTAGCCGCCATCATTTTTTAAACATTATCTCGTCCAAATCGATATATAAAAAATGATTGTTTAGACGTCTACAAATAACCTACCTTTGACAACGTTGGCTTTTCCGTGATGTTCGTACATCGATACAAACGTTTTTACGCAGTGGGTTTTAAAAGCGCAGCAGCGCCACTACCATGACAAAATGGCAACCACATAATTGAGTTTGTGTCGTGTTCTGAATAAGTCCTGACGAGTGGATTATGCATCAAAATAGGCCTCAAAATTTTGAGACGAGTATCGTATGTTTTCCCGAATGTAGCGAAACAGAGTCTTTTAATTAATATACCCAATTAAGCACCTTGCCTTTTTCTTATTAACTAGTACTCAAGAATCTATATATTGAAATTATCCAGTAAACCCAAGTTGCTTTGGTAATGCGTGGATAGTAATTAACATTGGCGAACAGTTTGTCATTTTATTCTAAAATTTTGATTGGCAACGGTATTTGCTGGCGCAAAATACATTGAAATTTAATTTTAAAAAGAAAAATATGCCAAACCAGTCTTTAAATTTATTCTCTCGGTTTAAAAACTCTTAATAACACTTTTTTAGTAAGAGTTTTAGTTTCATCCTGATTTAAAGATATTTTTACTTTCTACAAAACCTTTTCAAATTTTCAAATGTTTGAACATAACAAAATATTGTTAGTTCACTCGACACAATACGAAGGGCCTGACAACTAATAGATATGATAATTACAAGTAAGATAGTCGCGCTTCTCATGCATTACCTGTCACTTAAAGAATACGTTGTGTTTATAATAAGCTTTTCAAACTTTTGAGTTGTTTTATAAACTAAGCAGACGTAATAGACTTAGGTAACAATCTCATCAACTAATTTCAAATAAAGAAGACAATATGAAAATAGCTATTTTAGGTGCGATGGATCAAGAAATAACTCTTATTCGTGCATCTTTAGAAAATTGCCAAGAACGACATTTTAATCACCTTACGGTATACATTGGCAAACTGGGTGAAGCAGAAGTGGCTTTGGTCAAATGCGGAATAGGTAAAGTGGCAGCATCCGTATCGACTAGTGTTGTAGTTCATCATTTCGCTCCAGATTTTGTCATAAACACTGGCTCAGCTGGCGGTTTTTCGAGTCATCTCAACATTGGCGACATCGTAATAGCGACGGAGTTACGCCATCACGATGCAGACTTAACTCACTTTGGCTACGAACTTGGTCAAACTGCAGGTATGCCGGCATATTTTGAATCCGACAAAAATTTACTTAAGCACGCCTCTCAAGCTGCTGCTAATTTACAAAACGTACAGGTACAACAAGGGCTTATTTGTACAGGAGATTCCTTTGTCGGAAGCGATGAAGCTGCAGCGGTTATTAAGAAAAACTTCCCTTCTGCTTGCGCAGTAGAGATGGAAGGTGTGGCTATTGCTCAGAGCTGCTATTTATTAGGTACCCCCTTTTTGGTGATCCGCTCTTTGTCTGACATTGCTGGCAAAACTTCGACAGTTTCTTTTGAAGCTTACCTCGATCAAGCAGCTAAAAATTCAGCCAACCTTGTCATGCAAACTATTGCAAGATTAGCCTAGTGCATGGTCTTATCAATACCCTGCTGAGCGAGCATTTTTTGCCATTTTGGGTATTGTTATTGGTTGTATTGATTGAACATTACTTACCTTGGCCTGACAAGTTCCACCCCATCACTTTTATAAAAATATTGGCAAAAGGAATGCAGGCTAAAGTACTTTTTGCAGAACGAAATTCTAAAAGGCAACAAAAAATGTCAGGCGCATTAGCTTGTATCGTTTTGCTTCTACCTTTTTGTAGTATATTAATAGTTATTAAATACTTCTCTGAATACCCTATTTTTTTTGAAGCCTTAATGTTGCTTGTTGCTTTGAGATTCAAAGACATTACTAAACAAACACGCAGAGTCACTGCTGCATTATCCAAACAAAAAAAAATGTTAGCGAGACATGCACTATCACAAATAGTGTTAAGGGAAACACAGAAGATGTCCTCCTTAGGTATGGTCAAGGCCAATATTGAGTCAATATTGTTACGATATAGCTACCAGTATTGTGCGGTGATTTTCTGGTACTTTATATCGGGAGGTATGGGTGCCCTAACCTATCGCTTAATCTACGAATTATCTTTATGTTGGAATAATAAGTTACCTAAGTTTAGACATTTTGGACGGCCTGTAAGGCACGTTGTTAATATATTACAGTGGTTACCAAGCAAGTTAGCCTGTTTGAGTATTGTGTTAGTTGTCAACATTAACCAAGGCACAAAAGCGTTATTTCAGCGTATTAGTTATCAATGTAATCATTTGTTTATCTTAAATTTGTGTGGGGCAAGTTTTGGTATCGAGCTCGGCGGACCAGCTTATTATGAGCAGCGAAAAGTTCTCTCCAGTAAATGTGGTGGAAACAGGCCAGTCATCCTATCAGATAATATCAGAGCTATAGCGGCAACAAATCGTGCAACATGGGTATGGTTAACGCTGTATTTTATGGGCTGTACGCTTTCATTTTTAGTGACTAGGTAATTGACTTGGCAATTGCTAATCCCCTTTACACTGTGCAACGTACTATTTATTATCAACATTTACTTAACTAGACAGAGAATATCTTATGTTTAACCGCGTCACCTTTTGGGTATTGGGCTTACTAAGTTTTACAGCTTATTCTGCCAATGTCAGTAATATCGGCCAACAAGAACTACTTGTGGCAGACTCAAACAACGTAGCGATAATAGATGTACGCACACCTGAAGAATTCCAACAAGGGCATGTACCGAATGCGATAAATGTACCTTTGAGTAAGATTATTGGTGATCCTACTGTTTTGACTTTCTCGAAGGAAAAAATAATAGTGCTTTATTGTCGTTCTGGTTACCGAGCAGGTAAAGCCGCCGAAGCGTTAGAGGAGGATGGCTACCAAAATCTACGACATCTAGAAGGTGATATGCAAGGCTGGTTAAAAGCGGGGCTATCTATTGAAAAATAACGAAACAGAGTTATTGTTTAAATTATTAGGTGGAAGGTAAAATTTGTTATGAATATTACTTTAACCACTCCAGCCATGTTATTTCCGGCAATATCTTTACTTTTGCTTGCCTATACCAACCGCTTTTTAGCCCTTGCTAGCATTATAAGAAATTTTGATTTAAGTGATAATAACGAAAATGACCAGGAACAAATTCAAAATCTACGCTCACGTATTCAGTTAATCAAAAATATGCAAGGTGCTGGTATGGGCAGTTTTTTCTTATGTGTATTATCTATGCTAGCAATTTATGCTGAATATCAAACAATAGGAAGTTCAATATTCGCCTCTAGTCTTGTGCTACTGCTTTACTCATTATGGCTATCGGTGAGAGAAATACACATTTCTGTCGAAGCACTGGATATGTATTTAAGTAACTTGAATTTACCAACCAAGAAACGTTCTTTGGGTAAAACCAACACTGAACGATAAATGCAAAATAACATGAATCGGAATATATTTAGGTAGGCCTACTCTCAATGAAACGGGTCTACCTGATTTTTTATTTGAAATTTATACGGGCAAATTTTCGTTTGCCAACTTGCAAAACGGCCTGAAGAGGTCGGTCAAACTGATGTTTAATGTTATCAACTTTTTCACCATCAATCTTCACTGCGCCTTGCTTAATCATGCGCATTGCATCAGAGGTTGAATTGACTAATCTTGTGTCTTTCAATACATTCGCGATCATTAGGCCTTCGATTGGTAGTGAAAATTCAAACTCTGACATTTCATCAGGGATGGCATTTTTCTGAAAGCGTTGAATAAAATCTTGGTGTGCCGAATCTGCATCTTCTTTACTGTGAAAACGCGCGATCAACTCTTTTGCTAACTCAATTTTTGTATCTCGCGGGTTAGCCCCTGCTTCAACATTTTGTTTAATGACTTCGATTTCATTTTTAGGAGTAAAGCTCAATAAGTCGTAATAGCGCCACATTAAATCATCTGATATAGACATTATTTTACCAAACATATCATTGGGTACATCAGTAATTGCGATATAATTACCCAAGGATTTAGACATCTTTTGCACACCATCTAACCCTTCAAGCAAAGGCATCATCAATACTGTTTGTTGCCTTTGACCTTCAGACTTTTGTAATTCTCTACCCATCAAAAGATTAAACCGTTGATCCGTTCCACCTAATTCAACATCCGCTTGTAACGCAACGGAGTCCCAACCTTGCACAAGAGGATAGAGAAATTCATGGATCGCTATAGGTTGTCCAGTGGTATAACGTTTTTTAAAGTCATCTCTTTCTAACATACGCGCAACTGTCTGATTAGAAGCAAGTTTTATCATACCTGCAGCACCCAATTTATCCATCCACTGGGAGTTAAATCGAATAGTCGTTTTTACTGGGTCGAGGATTTTGAATACTTGCTCCTTGTAAGTTTCAGCGTTGGTCAATACGTCTTCTTTTGTTAATGGCTTTCGAGTAATGTTTTTGCCCGTAGGATCGCCGATCATGCCAGTGAAATCACCAATCAGAAAAATGACCTCATGACCTAACTGCTGGAAAGTGCGCAGTTTGTTAATTAAAACAGTATGACCTAAATGTAGATCTGGTGCGGTAGGATCGAAACCAGCTTTGATTTTTAATGGTTTACCTTCTTTTAGTTTGGCAATCAGTTCATCTTCTAATAATATTTCTTCTGCTCCGCGCTGAATTTCAGCCATCGCACTTTGCCAATCCGTCATTTTTATAGCCTTGTTAAAAATATGCTTTTTATTCTACTATCTTTATTTTACTTGCCAAGCCCCAGCAATGAAAGGGCTATGACATTTTTTACGTTAACTAAAAATGATTACACACACAGAAAATCTGTTCAAAAAACCAGCAGTAGCTGGAAAATCATCTGTAATCCATATATTCTCTGCATACGTTTTCTATCTTGTGTTGTATTTGTGATTAAAAAGTCTTTCAAAAACCTACCTAAACCACATAGATGGCTTATATCTGGGGTTGCTGGTTTTTTATTTATTTTGTTTCTTTTCCCATCTGAACCTGTCAGTGCGTTCAAAAACTTGGGTTCTACTTTAGAGATAGGGAAACGTTATGATCTAGAAATTAACTTTGATACGTTTCCTGTTCAAAAGGATTCCGGTCTTAAAGAAATAAATGAAGTTAACTCAGTTGTTGTCAAGAAGGGCGATAATTTAGCCATGATATTCAAACGCAATGGTTTGTCACCTCAGCAAACATATCGTGTCAGCAAAGCAGGTGAACTAGCCAAAAAACTGCTTAAAATAATGCCTGGTGAGGTATTAGAATTACAAATAGACCCACAGGGTCAAATAATCACACTACAATATCCGTTCTCAAGCACGGATACATTAATTATCAGTAAAGATGAGCATAATACGTTCACCAGCAAAATTGAAACTCTCGAAGTTGATACTCGCTTAAATTACACCCAAGGCGAAGTGACCAACAGTTTTTGGAATGCGGGCCTGAAGGCAAATTTAACCGATAACCAAATCATGCAAGTAGCGGGTATTTTTGGTTGGGATATTGATTTTGCCTTAGGTCTTAGGGCTGGTGATAGCTTTTATGTGATGTTTGAAGAACATTATATCAATGGTGAATTTATTGAAAATGCAGACATAGTCGCTGCGCAGTTTGTCAACCAAGGTGAAGCGTATACGGCCATACGTTATAATGATGGAAACTTTTATACACCTGAAGGTCGCAGTATGCGCAAAAGCTTCTTGCGTGCGCCGGTTAACTTTAGATACATAAGCTCTAGCTTCAAGAAAAATCGCTTCCACCCCGTCCAAAAACGCTGGAAAGCACACAGAGGAGTAGACTACGCAGCTGACAGGGGCACACCAGTCATTGCTGCAGGTGATGGTAGGGTGATTAAATCAGCCTATGACAAATACAATGGTCACCATGTATTTATTCAACACGGTGAAAAGTATGTGACTAAATACCTTCATTTTACTAAACGCAAAGTAAAAAGAGGTCAGACAGTTAAACAAGGACAACTGATAGGCACGGTAGGATCGACAGGTTTAGCATCAGGACCACATTTGCATTATGAATTTTTAGTCGATGGAGTGCATCGCAACCCACGCACGGTCAACTTGCCAAAAGCTGAGTCTATCGCCAAAAAAGAGAAGACTAAGTTTATTGATATCGCCACAGTTAGATTACAGCAGTTAAATAATAACAAGCGTATTATGTTGGCAATGAATTAGGGGCTTTTATGCCACAACTATATTTAGGATTGATGTCTGGGACCAGTATCGATGGAGTCGATGTGGCATTGGTTGACTTTTCTGGCTCTCATCCGAGGTTACTAGATTGTCGAACCTTCCCTTTTCCATCTAATTTGTGTGATGAATTACATCGACTATGCGCACCTAGCGAAAATGAAATAGAACTGATGGGCCATGCAGATAGAGCTATAGCTAAGATATTTGCTGAGGCGTCGCTACAGTTACTTAAGGACAACTATATTCGTCCTGACCAAATCACAGCTATTGGATCGCATGGGCAAACTATTCGGCATATACCTCTTGGGGAGTTAAGCTTTAGCTTACAAATTGGCGACCCTAATACTTTAGCAATATTAACAGGTATTGATGTCATCGCTGACTTTAGGCGAAAAGACATCGCCTTAGGTGGCCAAGGTGCACCCTTAGTACCGGCTTTTCACAAAGCAGTATTTGCTGACCCAACAAAATCAATAGCTGTAGTGAACATTGGTGGAATAGCAAATATTACTTACCTACCCAAATGTGACTCTGATGATATTATTGGATTTGATACTGGTCCTGGTAATACCTTGTTAGATGCCTGGTGTAGGCGACATACAGGTCAAAGTTATGATGAAAAAGGACAATGGGCTGCGCAACGTTCAGCAGATCCAGAATTGTTACAACTATTGTCCAAACATCCCTATTTTTTATTGCCCGCACCTAAAAGTACCGGACGTGAGCAATTTAACTTACCATGGTTGGATAAAAATCTAAGTTGTATAGCTCGTCAAATCGATCCACAGGTTGTGCAGGCAACATTAGTAATGTTGACCACCGACACGATTGCTAAGCAAGTTCTACAATTTAAAGACGTTGAACAAGTGTATATCTGCGGTGGTGGTGTTCAAAATGAGTTTTTAGTGGAAGAGCTAGAATCTTCACTACATGAATGTGAGCTATACACTACAGACGAATTAGGCGTAGAAGCTGATGCAGTTGAAGCCATGGCATTTGCTTGGCTTGCCTATGCTTACGTTAACAATATTCAAGGCAGCGTGCCCAGTGTGACAGGCGCAGCAAAAGGAGCTGTGTTAGGCACTTTTTGTCCAGGTAGAGAAAAAAAATTGCAAAACGAATAAGCGATTAAGGACGTATCGTTACATGTAAACTTTCAAGCCTATGGTGGCAAGGTTGAATTGATGGTTTATACCTGTCTACTCACAATCGCAAGATTCCAAAATACCAAGCTTCATTACCTGATTTATAAGCTTTTATCATCTCAGCAGCGAAAACGATATTTTTCCACACGCTGACTGTAGTGTTACAGAACATTTTTGAGGCTTTATATTTAATGTCACCACCGTAAGAAAAGAAGTTAACCATGTTGAAACGTGGTCTGATTTATGACTAGGTAACGAAACAATGTTACCTATTCATGATTTCATCAACGTCACTCACAATTCAAAATACTCAGTAAAACACTTGTACAATTGGGTGCCACTTAGAACAGAAGCTGAGGGGAAATGCAAAATTGCGACCAAATCACAAGGCGCTAATATGTCTGTTGTTGCTCTATCTGAGTCTAAATTATCAACATTAAGCACTCTAGCTAATACTTCATCTTTTTTGACAATATCACCTGGTTTGGCGATGTATTCCACTATGCCACCTTGCTGAGTAAAAAGTGTCTTGTAGTGATTTAGTGTGACGGCCTTACGTGTCATATTTTCCGGCAGAGTTGAACTGCCAGGTAAACATCCCTTTGCAGTTAGGTAAGTCAGAATACTTTTAGCATCATATTCACCCTCTTGAAAATTAATGACTTCTTGGCTACCCATCTCTAACGTAAAAGCCTCAACTGCAAAATCAACTGGTTGTTGACGTTGATTACTGACTAAATCTGTCAGCAACCACCATGGACAAAATGTAGCTTCATCCAAGGCTCCTGAAAACACATTAGGCATAAATATCACATGGGGAATATTGAATAAACTAGCTGAAGCCTTAGCATATTCGGGAACGTAAATATGTCGTGTGGAAACGGGGCCATTATGCAAGTCCAAAACATAATCTGCATCAAAGGCTAGTTGCTGCAGTTTCAAATTAAGATGCTGGGCCAGACCAATACCCCATGTTTCGTCTAGTCTAGATTGTAATTGTTGTTTCATTTTTTTTCGAAAACGAAATTTGATAGACTGAACAGCTTCCTCATCATCAATACTATGTGCAAATTCACGAATAAAAGCGTCATCATAATAATAACCACGATTCCAGTTTGTGCCATTAACTGGGTCAAAACGCCCTAAGGTATATTCACCTGCCTTGATGTTGGTGCCAACCGGGTTACAGTTTGGCACCAACAACACCTCTCCACATATTGGTAAATTTTTTAGCCATTGAATAAGTTGATAAATAACTACATTGCCTTGCACCTCAGCACCGTGGATTGAACTCTGGATATACACTTTTGGTCCAGGCTGTTTGCCAACAAATCGATACAAAGGCACATTCATGTTTCGTCCAGATGCGTTTTGAGCGACCACTATGTGTTCTTTGAGCAGCTTATTCATACAAGTTGTTGTCCTATTGAAATGCTAGGCTTTAGATTCTGGAAAGTGAGGAGATATTGACCGGCGAACACCATTTCCCCAAAGAATAGCTTTATTAAATAAGCTATGTAGAAGCTTTTGATCAATTTCAAGAATTTTTGAAATTCTGATTACTTTTAGCCAATTACCACTTTCAAATGCTTTAACTAAGGACAAATACATAGATAAATCGTTTTGGCCACCACATAGAGCTTCCTTAACCTCGTCAGCTATAGGCAATTTCTCAACCAAGAATTCCATTTTTTGATCAAGTAAGGCATCCAGCATTGAAAACAAACCTACTAAAAATGCGACAGGAGGGTTAGTACCGATGGAGTTTTCAGAACCTAATAAATCACAAAATTTTGCTCGAACTAACGATAGGTGAAGTAACTCTAAAGGTTTATTGTCAGATAAATTAGCCAAGGCGAGTAAAGCGATAAACTTCTTAATCTCTACCTCACCCATATAATTAAGAGCATGTCGTAATGAAGTTATTTTGTAACGCTTATTTATAGTGGGGTTATTAATAAATCGCAACAGCATGTAAGACAAACCAACATCATGCTCAACAACACTATTAATACTCTCTATATCGAATGACTCACTAGAACTTGCACCCATTAATTCTACTAAAGTAAGTTTGGATGTAAGTAAATTTTTATTAGATACTGATTCCGGCTTAGCAAAGAAATATCCTTGAAAATAATCAAAGCCCACATCTTTATAAATACTAAAACTGTCTTGCGTGTCGACTTGATCTGCAATCAATTGCACATTTGCATCCATAATACGGTTGACGTTTGTCGCTAAAAATTCCAAATTTTCATGATTAGTATTAAATTTAAGCATATCAATAAAAGGCAAAAAATCGTTCCAATTTGGTTTCAGGTTGCATTCTTCTAAAGCGACTTTATAACCCATTTTTTTTACATGTTTGCACATATCCAAAAGGCTACTGGCGTCGCTTCTTCCAGCGACTAATTCTACCACCACATTCTCTGGATCAAGAGAAGCAGGCAAACCGCTCATTAGTGTTTCAGATTGGAAATTGATAAAAGATTTTTTACTGCAAGAGATATCATCTAAATGAAGTGTTTGATAATTTTTAGCGATAAGTTTACTCGTTTGCTCATCTCTTTCTTCACTAGGATAACAATTATTTTTACCATCTCTAAAAAAAAGCTCGTAGGCAAAAACTTGCTTATCCCTATCTAATATTGGTTGGCGGGCTATAAATGCAAACATGTCTATCCTGTTTGTGTATATTTATTATGGCGGTTTTTCGGGTCGATAATATCAGACCACGCGCATCAATTAACATGTTTTAAATGCCACTTTCAAGCCATCATAGCATTAAAAAAAAGGGCTTGAATACACCTCTGTTTATTTGGGTTAACCTTGAAATTAGTCCCTCACCGATTGTCTCATTGCGACACCCCATTTTAACGATTCATTATAAAAAGCTTGAGTCATTTTCAAGTCGAGTGATAATTCACTTGAAATGGTAGCAATGCCTTTCCAATAGCCACTTTCAAATGCTCTAATTAAAGCTAAAAATTGTCTTAGTTCGTTTTCACGACCACACAGGGCCGCCTTTATATTTTCGCCAATAGGCAATTTTTCAACGATATCCTCCATAGGTTGATCAAGTAATGCGTCTAAAAGCGAAAATAGTCCTACTAAAAAACCCGTAGGGGGGTTCTTATTCATTGATTTTGCCTGTCCGATTAAGTCACAAAATTTAGCTCTGACCAATGATAAGTGAATGAGCTCGACTGGTTTATTGTCACCTAAATTTGCCAGTGCTAGTAGTGCAATAAATTTTTTAACTTCTATCTGACCCATGTAATTCAATGCATGACGCAAGTCACTAATTTCATTATATTTATTGACAAGGGGATTATTAATAAATCGCAACAACTTGTATGACAAAGACACATCACGCTGAATAATATTGCTAATTTTATCAAGCTCAAAATCTTCTGAAGTGCTCGCAGCTATTAGTTCAATCAATGATAACTTAGAAGTAGGCAGTTTTTTTTGTTTTATAACTTCTGGTTTAGCAAAAAAGTATCCCTGAAAATAGTCGAATCCCATGTCTCGATATTTTTCAAATTCTTGCAAAGTCTCAATTTTTTCAGCAATTAATTTAATGTTAGAACCCAGGTACTTACCAATATTATCGATAAGTACTTGTTCATCACACTCAACAATGTCTACTTTAATAATATCGGTATAAGGTAAGAGTACATCCCACATTGGGTCAAAATCATGATCATCTAAGGCTATTTTATAACCTAACTCTTTAATGTTTGCACAAGCTTGAACTAGTTCAGCGGTAGGTTTAACTGTCTCTACCACTTCAATTACTACTTTTTTTGGGTCAAGCGAAGTTGGAAAACGGTGCAAAAGTGTGTCTTGATGAAAATTGATAAAAACGGGTTTGCCCGCGGAAATGTCTTCTAAACCAAGATCTAAGTGACTATCCGTTAAAATTTTTGATGTTGCTTCGTCTGGAGGAATATTTGGGAAACAATTATTTTCGCCGTCTCTAAATAATAACTCGTAGGCGTACAATTCCTTGTTTTTATTCAATATTGCTTGTCGCGCTATATATGTAAACATCGATTATTCATCTTTCCAAAATTACTGTTTAATGGTAAACATTGATCTGATACATACCATAACACCGTAATTATAATATTCCTAAAAGGTACTCTCTTAGCACATGTATTCTTGTTTTGAAGGTTAAAATATATATTTATGAGCTGATAAGTGAATTTTTTGAATTTTTTTAGAAGTTAACGGTCTATTTAGTCAATAACAGATAACTCCAGAATTAATGGAACGAAATTAGGTCGCAGAGTAGTAGTTTTTTTGCTAGAATCGCGAGCTAAAATGTAATACGAGGTAACTATGAGTACAGATTTACGCGCATTGACATTGACCGTCCCGCAGACGGGAAGTATCGAGACTTACATACAAGCTGTAAGTAGCATTAAGATGCTCTCAGCACAGGACGAGCGTGGCCTAGCTGAGCGCTTACAACAGGATGGCGACTTACAAGCCGCTAGGAAGCTTATTATGTCTCACTTACGCTTTGTGGTGCATATTGCGAAATCATATTCTGGGTATGGTTTACCTCAGGCTGATTTAATTCAGGAAGGTAACATTGGCTTAATGAAGGCGGTTAAACGCTTCGACCCAACGGTTGGTGTTCGCTTAGTTTCATTTGCTGTGCACTGGATAAAAGCCGAAATACATGAATTTGTATTAAAGAACTGGCGGATCGTTAAAGTTGCTACCACCAAAGCTCAACGTAAGTTGTTTTTTAACCTTCGCAAAAACAAGAAACGTCTTGGTTGGTTCACTCATGCAGAGGTACAAAAAGTTGCTGAGGACTTAGGTGTAAGCCCAAAAGAAGTATTACAAATGGAAGCTCGTATGAGCAGTCATGACCAAGCCTTTGATTTGTCTGCTGATGACGACGAAAGTGGCAGCTTTGCACCAGTCCAATTTCTTGAAGATAAAACAACAGATGTAGAGTCTGACGTTATCAATGCTGATACAAATTCAAGTGCGTCAGGAAAACTGCATGCTGCGCTTAGAACACTTGACGACCGCAGCCAATATATTATCCAAACTCGCTGGTTATCTGATGACAAGACCACATTGCAAGACTTAGCGGACAAATATCGAGTATCTGCAGAACGTGTGCGCCAGATTGAAAAGAACGCGATGAAAAAACTTCAAAACGCGATGGTAACTTAACCGAGATTCACCTACTTTGCATCCAAAAAAAAGCGTGAGTTACACGCTTCTTTTATGCTGAAACTCACTTATTTTTCGTTTTTGATATTGGGTATCACCCAAAATACTCCAGAAAATTCAGCCACTGGGTTATCACCATCTAGAATAGCGACATTCAGCTTAATATTACATTTTTTATCTTTAGCCAGAAGGTCAAAATTACCATTCAATGACTCAATATTGCACAAGGCTCTAGGCTGCATGGTGATGGGTTTGTGGTAATGAATATTGCCGTCCCCCAGCACAATTTCACCATCTAGCCCTTTTTCTTTTAATTGTAAAAAAATCATTCCCCAACCGGTCAAAGTTGCCAGAGAAAAAATGCTGCCCGCAAACATAGTGCCATGTAAATTTATATTTTTGTTCAAAGACGCCCGAGTCTCTAGTGTTCGCCCAGTATATTGATGTAACTTTATCCCCATCTGTTTACTAATAGGAATAGTTTCATGCCAAGTACTTTCTAATAACTTACACCACTTGGGATGCAACAAAATACTACTGGGATCAGTTAGTTTTTTTACCATTTGCTGGCGTTGCTGTTCTCCTAGTTCTTTGGGTGCTCCACTTTGATCTATAAATCCCAAGCTGGTAAATAGTGCAATAGACGCCTGAGTACTATTGGTCACAATACGGATAGCCCCCTCTGCTCTGGCTACTGCTTCTAATGAGGCGACTAACATTTTCGCCAAGCCTTTGCCTTGGGAAGCCTTTTCAACAGCAACATGCCGTACTTGAGCTTCTTCTGCAGAATTCATATGGACTCTTCCAACCGCGACCACTTCGCCATTGAGGTTACGGATCATACGATGTTGACTGACTTGCTCGTATTCATCTTTTTCGGAACCTAATGGATACTTCCAAGGTTCACGTAACATTTTCCAACGACACATAAAATAGTCGTCAAAGTCTTGTTCACTAATAGGTATATCAATTTTATACATCTAACACAGGGATCCTATATTTCTCACACATCGAAAACTGAGCGATCTAAACGCAAAACCGTACTGGTTATTAAAACGTATAAAACAAATTGCAGCAAACTATACTTTAAGTTGAAAAGTGACAGGCCCATCATTCACCAGCGAGACTTGCATATCGGCACCAAATTCACCACTTTGGCAACACAAACCTTCGAGAACACAACATTTGATAAAATAATCATAAAGTTCTTGTCCTAATTGAGGGGAAGCAGCAGAAGAAAAGCTGGGACGGTTACCGCTTTGTGTATTTGCCACTAAAGTAAATTGTGAAACAACTAACAATTCACCTTTTACTTGTTGTAAATTAAGATTCATCTTGCCATCGTGATCAGAGAAGATTCGATAGTTCATTACTTTTTGACTTAACTTTTTCGTCTTAAGTTTGTCATCGTCTTTTTCAACCCCCAGCAAAACTAATATACCGTGTTTAATTTCGCCAACATTTTTGCCAGCAACCTCTACCTTTGCATATCTTACTCGTTGAATTAAGCCAATCACGGTTGGTCGTCTAAGAATTTAGCCATCGCTTGGCTAGCCGAACATAACGCTTGAGTAATTAACTTTTCTCCTGCGCTGTGACCTGACTTAGGAACTATAGTCAACCGGCTGTTTAGCCAATTTTGGTTTAAAGAATACGCCGCTTCAATTTTACACACACAATCGTAACGACCATGTATAATACTGACAGGTAAATGCTGAATTTTTTTTATGTTTTGTAAAATATAGTTTTCAGGAATAAAACAATGATGCTTGATGTAATGGCACTCTAAAATAGCTAAACTAACTGCTCGTTGTATATCTGAAACTAATTGGTTTTCATCAAGCATACTGTGCAGGCGACTTATCCGGGTTTCCCATAAACACCACGCTTTAATCGCTGCCATTTTTCGTACTTTATTATTGCTAGTGAATATCTGATAATATGCATCAATTATTGACACATCCAAAGGCCTACCTTCAATTGGCTTTAAGAAGTCCTGATAATATTCTGGGAAAAGCTGTGCAGCACCACCTGAAGACTCTAGGTACCAAGTGTAGTCCTGCTCTCGTGCTAGAAAGATCCCACGTAAGATGAGTCCTGTAACACTTTTAGGCTGACGAATAGCAACTAATAAAGCCAACGTTGACCCCCAAGAACCACCAAATAATACCCATTTTTCAATATTAAGATGTTGCTGAATCAACAGCACATCGTCAACCAAAGTATGACTATTATTATTTTCAAGCTCCCCAAAAGGAGTGGATTTACCGCATCCTCTTTGGTCAAAACCAATTATCCAATATTTATCGGGATCAAAAAAGCGGCGATAATCTTTCCCAATTCCAGCCCCTGGACCACCGTGCAAGTAAAGTACGGGGATGCCTCTAGGGTTACCGGTTTGTTCGATATATAATGAACATCCATTGGTTACCACTAACATTTCTGATGAAAATGCTTGAATGTCGGGAAAAAGTTGAGTCATACGAATTTACATATCCCATTTGTTAATTGTTCTGTAATGCTTTAATTTAATACTTAAGCACATGAAAAGTTATTTTAACGGAGAGACAATATGTCAGGACAAGGTTCAGGTGGCAACGTATTAGCCGCCATATGTAGTTTTTTTATTCCTGGATTGGGGCAACTCGTTCAAGGCAGAATTTTAGCAGCTATCATTTTCTTCATTTTGGTCAGCGTTAATTATTCACTTGCAGCCACTGGGATTTTGTTTTTTATGGCCGTCTTTGGTTTTATTTTCCATCTATGGGCAATCATTGATGCCGCTCGATATAGAAGGTAAACATGAAAAAACTAATCTTAGTAACATTAGTTGTTTTATTATCAGGATGTCAAAGCGCTTATTACGCTGCATGGGAAAAAGTAGGCGTTGAAAAACGCGATATTTTAATCGACAGAGTAGAAGATGCTAAAGAATCCCAAGAAGATGCTCAGCTGCAATTTAGCTCGGCATTGGATGAATTTAGTCAGTTAATCAATTTTAATGGTGGTGAATTACAAGGTATTTATGAGCAGCTTAAAGATCAATTTGAAGCCAGTGAAGACTCTGCAGCCTCGGTAACAGCTCGAATTGATAAGGTCGAAAGTGTTGCAGAGGCACTATTCGATGAATGGCAGCAAGAACTGCAAAAATACACCAATGCAACACTCAAACGAGATAGCCAACGTAAACTAAAAGACACCCAACGCCGATACCAATCATTGCTTAATGCAATGCGCAAAGCAGAAAGCAAAATGGACCCCGTATTATCGGCTTTAAGTGATAATGTGTTGTATTTAAAACACAACCTTAACGCCAGTGCTATAGGTGCATTGCATGGCGAGTTTAACGGAGTTAAGAAAGAGATAAATCGGTTGGTATCAGAAATGAACAAAGCCATTGCTGAATCAAATAGTTTTATTTCCAGTATGAAAAGCCAGTAATTTATTTAACTAGAATGCGGCATAAAGTTTATGATGACGGACTAAGTTCGTCGTCATTTTCTGTAAAAATGTCTTCTGCCTCGTCGTGTAAGAACATTTCTAATACATGCGTCACTTCTGCTCCAATCAACACCACTACCCATGACAAATATATCCAAACAAATAAAATAGGTATCACCGCTAACGCACCGTAAATCAGCTGATATGACGGGAAACTAGTGACGTATAAAGCAAATGCTTTTTTACTGGTTTCAAATAAAAGCGCCGCCACTAATGCCCCAAATGCGGCATGTTTTGGGTCTATTTTTTTATTGGGTACTAACATATAAATCAGAAAGAACGCGCTAATAGAAGTGATAAAAGGCAATGTTTTGAGCAACACAGTTGTTAGCCCAGGCGTAAATTCTTCTGCGTAATTAGCCAAACCAATTAAGTAAGAACTCATAATGACACTCGAACCCATCAAAAGTGGTCCCAACGTCAACACCATCCAATAAATAGCAAAGGTAAAAATAAGTGGTCGTTCATTTTGAGACTGCCAAATACTGTTTAAAGTTTTATCAATATTCGATATCAACATTAAAGCAACAATGACCAAAGACAATATTCCCACCGCCCCCATTCCTGAAGCATTACTAACGAACTCGGTCATGTAAGTTTGTACTTGATTACCAGCGGTAGGCACAAAACTATTAAAAATCAGCGTCTCTAAATCGCCTCTCGCTTCTGCAAAAGCTGGAAACGCTGATAAAATAGTAAAAAACACCATGATAAAAGGGACCAAGGACAACAAAGATACGAAGGCCAAATGCCCCGCTGATACCGTTATTTTGTCTTGTTTACAATGAGAAACGAACAACAATAAAAATCCTTTTATTGTTACCAGGCATTGTTGAAAACTTGGTATCTGAAATGATGGCAGCAGCATTGTTTTTTTATGACCTAATTATCGACCTATTAGCCCTAGTCTGCTCTAAGACCCAACATATGGCAAATAGCATAACTCAGTTCGCTACGATTAAGAGTGTAAAAATGGAACTTCCTGACTCCCTCTTTAGCCAACACTTTCACCATGTTCATGGCAATGTTAGCCCCCATCAAATTACGCGTGGTTTGATCGTCTTCATCTACACCATCGTACATTTTATGCAACCACTGTGGCACATGTACGTTAGTAAAACCTGCGAAACGCTGCAAGGTTTGGTAATTGGTCACAGGCAATATTCCAGGCACAATATCTAAGTCAATACCAGTTGCCGCGGCGCGATCCCTAAAACGTAAAAAGACTTCTGCATCAAAGAAAAACTGACTTATTGCTTCGGAAGCACCGGCGTCGGCTTTACGCTTCAAATTGAGTAAGTCAAATTGACTATTGGGCGCTTCTGGGTGTTTTTCAGGATAGGCTGCGACTGCAATTTCAAAATCTGCCACTTCTTTTAGCAACGCCACCAAGTCAGAAGCATAAGATTGGGGTTTTTCAACACCCTGTGGTAGGTCACCACGTAAAGCTACAATTTTTCTGATCCCACTTTGCCAATAATCCTTGGCAATTTCGATGAGTTCTTCACGTGTCGCATCCACACAGGTCAGGTGAGGTACTGCCTGAATACCCGTTTCAGTCTGAATACGTTTCACCACATCATGAGTTCTGTCACGTTCTCCACTATTTGCGCCATAGGTCACAGACATATACGAGGGTTTAAGCGGCGCCAAGCGCTCTACAGATTTCCACAACGTTTGTTCCATCAATTCTGTTTTAGGTGGAAAAAATTCAAACGATACATCAATTCCTTTTAATTCTGATAATGATTGATTTAACGCGTCTATCCCCTGTGCATATGACAGCATAGGATTCTCCAAAATATTTAGCCGTTTAGACGTCTAAAATAAGCTTTGAACGTAAAGCCGTCAAGATGTTTAGCAGTCTATCATTGACCTTTTGCTAGTAATGGTTAGAATTTCAGTGCATAAGAAAGATTAAAGATAAAAAATGGCTAATTTAACAAAATGGAACGGTGAATACATTCACCCATACGCAGAGCACGGTAAAAAAAGTGAGATGGTGAAAAAAGTCACTGTGTCTATTCCGCTTAAAGTTTTAAAAGTACTTACTGACGAGCGAACTCGTCGACAGGTAAACAATTTACGGCATGCCACTAATTCTGAATTATTGTGTGAAGCATTTTTACATGCTTTTACTGGGCAGCCTTTGCCCGATGACGAAGATCTAGGAAAAGACAATACCCAAATCATTCCCAAGGAAGCCATGAAACTCATGCAAGAGATGGAGTTATCTAAAAAACTTCCAGACAAAGAGTAAAGGTTGGAACGTGTTCGGCTCACCGGTAGAAATCATTCACTTGCCTAGTGATTTTACTAGTTAGTCGACCACACTAAACATAATCATATTTTCCGCCTTTTTCTAAAGCGGCTTGATAAGCAGGTCTTGCATGTACTTTATCAACAAAATTAGTGATATTTGGGAAATTTTTTCCGTTGCCTCGAGCCACTGCAGCTTCAAGTGGGAAACTCATTTGTATATCTGCACCTGATAATTCTTCACCTGCAAACCAAGCATTATGGGCTAAATGGCTTTCAATATAGTCCATGTTCTTGGCGATAATCGGCCCATAATAAGCAGCCATTAATTTATCAACAATTTTGTTAGCAATCGCCTTAACAAAAAATGGTTTGGCATTGGTCCGTACTCTATCCAGCACCAATTTAGCCACTAAAGGAGGCATTAACGTGCCTTCAGAAAAATGTAGCCAGTATGTATATTGCCTATGAACCTCGCAACCACGCTGCGGATCTACGAGTTGACCCACACTTGTTTTGTGGTATGTACCGACTAAATATTCGATTATGGCACCGGATTCGGCTACAGTGATTTCGCCATCCGTAAGGATTGGGGATTTACCTAAAGGGTGCATTAATGTCAACGTGTTAGGCGCTAGATTAGTTACACTATCTCTTTGATAATGCTTGACTTCGTATTCAAGGTTAAGCTCTTCTAACAACCATAAAATACGTTGTGAACGAGAATTATTTAAGTGATGAAGTATTATCATATGGGTTCCTTAGTAAGTGATTTTTAGAGGTTTTATACGCACCGACATTGACTTAGACCACTGTAGTTTGTATATCTGTGTGTATCGTAGGTTAACGCCTCAAACCCAATCGCTCGCCTGCCTCTATGACCTGCTCTTTCACCCATTGCCATAATTGTGGGTTAGCTTTTTCAATCACAGAATTTTTGAGCAATATTTGACTCACAGATACGTCATTATCAACCCAACTTTGACAGCCATTATGTAAGTTTTGTATCACCGGCATTAATCTGTCTATTGCCTTAGCAAATTGCGACTCAGGTGTTTGTGCCATTTCAAATTCAATCCATAGCTTGAGATACGCTTGTGCTTGTTCGCTGGGTAAAATAGCAAAGATTCTTTGCGCCGATATCAACTCATTATCATAGTCATCATGATTAGCGTCATAAGCGAACTTATCACCTGTATCGATTTCTACTATGTCGTGCAACAACAACATAGTGACAACAGTTAATGGATCAGGGTTTTGCCCTGAGTAGGGCAGTAGTGTCAAAGCCAACAAAGCAATTTGCCAGCTATGTTCAGCGCTATTTTCATAACGTGACAAACCAACAGGCTTAATCTTACGTTGAATATTTTTTAATTTTTCGATTTCGACAATAAATTTAGTAATGGCTTGAAAATTTTCAGTCATTTATTACTCGTTGAAGTAGAGGTAGTGACAATGATTAGAAAAACTACGTTATACAAGATCACTTATTTTCCAGCCGGATCTAAACTCGCATAATATGCAGATAAATTAATAATATCAGTATCACTTAAACCCGAAGCCATGGCAGACATAACCATATTTTTGCGCTCTCCATCACGAAATGCTTTTATCTGCAAAACCAAATACTGCTCTTTTTGCCCAGCTAAGTTAGGATACATAGGGATCATAGAAATCCCATTATTGCCATGGCATGCTGCACAAGTGACAGATTTAGCTTTACCCATATTAATATCTGCTGCAAATACTGGTTGAGAAACAAGCCCGGTTGTAGCAAAAACGATGCTTAATAAGTTGATATGATTTTTTTTCATGGTCGACTCCTTCTGTTAGACCCAAAGGTGTGAGTAAATAATAAGTGTTATAAAAAAGCATTTTGTATGGAGTTATCCCACACTTTTGCTGAAGAACTTACTTCACTGGGTAGTGAAGTCAAGCCAATTAAATTGATAAATTCACACTTAGCGGTTTTTTCCATAATCTTGCAATGGAATTAAAACTTCCATCTGAATGGAAGTATTAGCACACTTATTCAAAGCCTTGTATCCTGAACATGGTCAATCAAATCGCTGTTCTGTTGTGAAAAAGTATGACGTAATTTATAGATAACATCTTTATTCACATTATCACTTTCGATTATGGACCTTATGCATTTTCGGATGATTTCGAACCAACTTTCAGTAATCGCTGTGACCCTAAAGATTGATATTCTTTTGATAGTCAACCGTGGATAGGTTTGTGGCATATGAACGCATGACATCAGACTTTCACTTCGCACCTAAAACAGATGAAATAAAGCAAGCTTTAAACATTTACGAGTCAACTCTATTAAATGAGTATTCGACACTCGTGCGAAATAAATTAGGCCTTCTGTTCATGCCATCTTACGAGCAAAATTATTCACATATTATTAATACTTGGATGTATAATTTAGTCGTTGAGAAGACACCTCAATAGCGTTTAGACAACTGATCCAATTTGATCTGTTTAGCAATAATCAAAGCTTGCGTGACCTGTTTATCCATAGAGAAAGGTTTGATGAATAGGTCAAACACTGCATATCGGTTTTAAGTGAGCAAGGTGTGAGCCAAAGACTATGACAAACGCAGATACGTCATCACAACCCATATGTCGTGTTGAGAAATCATTTGGCTCAGAAAGTTGTAGACCAAGCAGAAGAGGGCAATTTTGAGACGTTTCAGTCGTTAATAGACGCACTAAAAAACCATACAAAGAAATCTATGAGTACCAAAAATCACTACTCATCTCCACAATTTGGTAAAAAATTTAGAAACATCCTTAGTAGTTAGCTTGATTATCCTTTATCTAACTAGATATTTTTATAAAAGTAGTGGCATTAACAGTCAATATACGCCAACGTATACATTGATTTAAATCTTCAAGGCAATCATGAAATCACTCTACTTAATTGTTTTAATGCTCTGTTTTACAAGTGTTTTTTGGCACTCAAACAACATGGCATCAGAGCAGGTGGTGATATCAGAACACAGCTCTCATATAGACTTGTTGGGCAAAATTGATTGGCTGGTGACTGAAAAAAGTATGCAATTGTCAGACATTCAACATTTACAAGATTGGCAGCCCAGTTATATACCTAATCAAGTGAGTCAAGATAAAAGCCTATGGGGTAAATTTAGTATTGTGT
Source organism: uncultured Paraglaciecola sp. (assembly GCF_913058035.1). Lineage (GTDB taxonomy): Bacteria > Pseudomonadota > Gammaproteobacteria > Enterobacterales > Alteromonadaceae > Paraglaciecola. The sequence continues at coordinate 55,530 of NZ_CAJXPA010000004.1, forward strand.
TTGATGACCCTGATGAAGAACAGTACTTTTTAACTGTTGGCAATCCTCATTTGGATTATGTTGATGTTTTTTTATTAGATGAAAAAAATCGTATTCTAGGTTCCTTCCTAATGGGTGGTAGTCGAGACCATACGACACGACCTTTTAAACACAGATTATTCATTACACCAATAAGTTCCGCTCAACAGGTCATTACGGTTTATTTGAGAGTAAACGACGATGGTCCGTTAGTTTTTTCTGTAGACTTAGACACTCAATCATCACTCGTCGAAAGAGAGCAACTACTTTTAGCCATCATTGGCTTTATTAGTGGTGGGCTTGCTTTGCTGGCCTGTTACTTTTTGATTACTTACATTTTTATGCGCAGTCCAGTCCGTTTTTGGTTTGCCCTTTCTAGCGCTGCATTTTTATTGTTGTTTTTAAACGCTAAGGGATTACTCGGTCAAATAACGGGGATTACTGCCTACATCTCTAATCTCAGTTGTGCATTATCTGGTCTGTTGTTATTAACGTCAGCAAAAGTCACTTTTGCAATTATAGAAAGAGTCCCAACAATTTGGCGCTACGCTTTGTATAGCTTCGGGTTTATTACTCTAGGCATGGCTTTTTCCACTGAAAGCGGGCAACAAATTACATTTTCAGTATTGATGTCTGCTCTGTCTGGAGCACTTATTGGATTATTGGGTTTTTTCTATCATAAACCTGATAAAAAAATTGCTAACTTAGTTTGCTTATTGGGACTAACATGCATCGCCTTGAGTGGCTTTGGTCAAGTGATATTGTTTTTATCTGGCATTGCTTTAACACAAACTATATCTCTAATGTTTGCTATGGTAATCATGTTGGGCATTATGCTGATTGCCCTAGCAATTGAAGCCCATGAACGTGTTTTGACATACCGTCACAACGTTCAACAACAATTAACCATCAAAGATTTACGACACTTTTACGACTTATTCAGGAATTCAGCGGAGGGCTTGTATACTTCTGATCTTGATGGCCAATTAATAAGCGTTAATCCTGCAATGTGTTCTCTATTTGGTTACGCCGATGAAACTGAGATGTTGCGGGAGGTAGATAACGCTGACCAGTTTTATGCTAACCCTCATGATCGTGCGATTTTGCTTGGAGAAATACATAAAGGTGGCAAGGTTATTGGGAAGGAGATAAAAGGTATACGCAAAGATGGCAGTGAATTTTGGTTCTCCATCTCCGGGCAAATAAAACAAGAAGATGAAAAGCAATATTTGTTTGGTTCCATATCAGATGTAACTGAGCGAAAGCAGTCAAATATTAGCCTCGAATATCTGGCAACACATGATTCACTCACAGGAGTCTATAATAGACGCGAATTTGAACGTCGACTTCAAAGTAGCTTACTTAATGCGCAAAATAAAAATAGTGACCTAACATTACTGTACATGGACTTAGACCAATTCAAGGTAGTAAACGATACGTGTGGTCACAAGGCAGGCGATTTGTTGATCAAACAACTGTCACAAAAACTTAATGCCGTAGTCATGGACAAGGGCACATTAGCAAGACTTGGCGGTGACGAGTTTGGTGTGTTACTTGAAGGTGATAATGCACAAATGGCCTACTTACTGGCCAACAAAATACTTAATACGGTACAAGAATTTCGCTTTGTTTGGGAAAATAGAATTTTTACATTAGGTATTAGTATTGGTCAAGTGCCTTGGCATTCTGAGATTAATACTCCGGAGCAATTATTAAGTATGGCTGATTCAGCTTGTTATTTAGCTAAAGAACGGGGTCGTAATCAAGTACATACATATTCGACTGAAGATGAGCATATGCGGCGATATGAGTCTGAAATGTCTTGGGTGTCACATATTAATCACGCCATTCAAAACAACAGCTTTGAACTATACTATCAACATTATCAAGCGTTAACGCAACGTGCTGAAGGACATAATTATGAGTTGTTACTTAGAATGCGAGATCAACAAGGCAACATTATTCTTCCTGGTGTTTTTTTACCTGCTGCCGAGCGATATAATCTCACATCTAAAATAGATCGTTGGGTAGTAGAAAATTACTTCAGTTGGTTGTCACATAACATGCAACACAAAGATAAATTGACAAGAGTAAGTATTAATCTGAATGGTTACTCCTTAGCGGATAAAGAACTTAAACTGTTTGTGTTGAATGCCTTTGAAAAGTATAAAATTCCTTACAAAAAAGTATGTTTTGAAATTACCGAAAGCATGGCTATTCTTAAAATGGATGAAACTTTAGAATTTATTAACACCTTCCATAAATTGGGTTGTTTGTTTGCCTTAGATGATTTTGGTAGTGGATTTTCGTCTTATAACTATCTGAAGAACTTACCTGTGGATCTGGTCAAGATAGATGGTAGTTTTGTAAAAGACATACTGGTTGACCCCGTAAATATGGCGATGGTGAATTCGATCAATGATGTGGCTAAAGCAATGGGAATGAAAACAGTTGCCGAGTTTGTTGAATCAACTGAAATAATGGTCGAACTGGGTAAAATGGGTGTTGATTTTGCTCAGGGGTATGGCATTGCGAAGCCTCATGCACTGACTGATTTTACTCAGCATAGATAATCATAAGCCATTGTAAAAGACTTAATCATGACCATATAGTGAACTCTTTACGACAAACACATGTAATTAAATGTGATTTTTGAGTAATCAAATTAATCAATAAATGGGTAAATTGCCCGCAATTTTTTCTTTTAATTAAGTACTTTTTACAAAATATGAAGCCTAAAACAGAACAATATCAATATGTTAGTTCAGCCAAGTTACCTACACATTGGGGTAAATTCCATATTCATGGTTTTATTGATAATGAATTAGCGCAAGAACACATTGCCCTATCCTACGGTGAATGGGATGTAAAAGATGTGGTACCTATTCGTATCCATTCTGAGTGTTTGACTGGTGATGCATTATTTAGTACCCGCTGTGACTGTGGTGCTCAACTAGAAAAAGCGTTAGAGAACATTGTTCAGCAGGGTAAAGGGGTGTTGTTGTATCTGCGACAAGAAGGAAGAGGCATAGGCTTGCTCAATAAAATCCGTGCTTATCAATTGCAAGATGAAGGCATGGATACAGTCGAAGCAAATGAACACTTGGGTTTTGATGCTGATATAAGAGATTACGGCATATGTAAGTTGATGTTAGATAAATTGAATATCAAAAACGTTAATCTAATGACTAATAACCCCAAAAAGAGTTTGGCTTTATCTAATATGGGTATCAATGTGGCACAACGCACCCCAATTGACCATGGGATAACGGATGACAATAGAACTTATATTCGCACTAAGACAGAAAAGTTAGGCCATCAGTTCAATAAACATTTACTTAAATAGTTTTTTTAATGGACGTTCAGCCATGGTTAAGGCTGACAAATGTATAACCTATCTTACAGTCTTAGTGTTAACTCCATTTCATTACCGAGATGGAGTTTCGATTACAGAAGGAAAGGGTTGTGCGAAACCAAACCAAATATCTATTTATTTATTTATGTGTTTTATGTTTGTTTATCTCAAGCGCTGTGCAGTTTGCACAAGCAAAGCAAGAATCAAGCTTAAAGTCGTCTGACACTTCGATGCTAGACCAAGCTCAGCTCGACCAGATGTTAGCGCCAATTGCTCTTTATCCTGATACGTTACTCTCACATATTTTAGTGGCTTCAACCTATCCTTTAGAGGTGATACAGGCCGCTAGGTGGCGCTCAGCAAATGAAGATTTAAATGAACAACAAGCCCTCAATGCGGTGGAAGACAAAGACTGGGACCCCAGCGTTCAAGCCTTAGTCCCATTTAACGACCTATTACAAAAACTCAGTGAGGATTTGGATTGGCTACAATCACTAGGTAGCGCATTCCTGATAAATGAACAACAAATATTAGCAAGTGTTCAGAACCTGCGTCACAAAGCATACGAGCAGGGTAACTTGACTGGTAACGACTACGTCAATGTAGAGCAAGAACAAGACCAAATTGTCATAGAAACCGTGCGCAAAGAGGTGGTCTATGTGCCTTACTATGACACACGAATTGTTTATGGTAATTGGTGGTGGCAAAATCATCAGCCATATTATTGGCATAGACCAAGCCACAGCACTTTTAATGCTGGTTTGTATTGGAGCACAGGGTTTAATATTCGCCCCAGTTTTTATTTTGGTGGTTTCCATTGGCATAATCGCCATGTTGTCGCTAACTATCATTACCGAAGTCATGCGGACAGGTATTGGTCGAATAGTCATAACAATCGTCAAGTTGTTCGAGTTAAAGAATATCCTCGTTGGAACCATAACCAACAACATAGACGTGGTGCACAACATCGAGTTAATGGGCAGCGTATTGTGCGTAACATCGATGGTGCCAGTAAAACTAAAGGTTACCAACAGATTGATAAGCAGAGAGTTTTAAACATTGATAACTATACGACTAAACATGTCAAAAACAGGGCTGTGCGGGTAAAAAAAGCGTTGAATGAACAGCAACAAATAGCCCTCAATACAAAAACACTAAATACAAATAAATCAGTGAGTAATAAACAACGGATTGTTAATCAAGGTAAAAATCAACAAACACAGCATCACAAAAATAATTATCGTTCCAATCAAACAACAAAATTAAACAACACAAAAAACAGCAATATGCAGTCACAAAAATATGCATCCCTAAGAGCAAAAGCTAACACAGAAGAACGTCATTCAGTAACAACGCATAATAAAACAAACGTTTACAAACCTAGTAGTAATAAAAAAACTAACAATTATCGTGTTAGCACAAATAAACAAAACAAATCTAGGCCCATAAAAGCTTCGCGCCCAAATAAAAGTCAAAAAAGTCACAGGAATCAAAGCAGAATCCAACAAAGATGATTCACAGTTTTAAACGGTAATCGACCCATAATATTGTATTAATGTTATGGGTCGATTATATACAATTAACGATTTCAGTAACGTAGAACCAACTTCAATATTACAAGCATGAATGATATGTATAACGCTTCAGCAGTTGAGGATTTGTATGTGTTAAATCTAAACTGACTCCAAAGCCTCCCTTCAACCTTTAAACTTTAAACTTTATTAAGCTCATTATTTTAAAGCCATTTGATCCCTTACAGGCTATTAAATGACTTTAATAGCTAATTAATGACATTGACATTAGAGAGTACTGAATAATTTTGATAAAATGTTCATTTATAATGTTGTATAAGATGGGCAGCAGATGAATTTTAAAGGTAATAATATCCTGTCGGTCAATCAGTTTGACCGCGATGCGATAGAACGAGTATTTAATGTAGCTCATCAAATGTTGCCCTATGCAAAACGGCAAAAACGCACAACCGTGTTAGACGGGGCTATTTTAGGCAACTTATTCTTCGAGCCTAGTACCCGAACAAGAGTCAGTTTTGGCACTGCATTTAACTTGTTAGGCGGTGAGGTACGCGAAACGACAGGGTTAAGTAACTCAGCCTTAGCCAAGGGTGAGTCTTTATATGATACTGCTCGAGTTTTAAGTGGTTACTCCGACATTATAGCGATGCGTCACCCTGATTCTGGCTCTGTTGCTGAATTTGCAGAAGGTAGTCGAATACCTGTTATCAACGGTGGCGATGGTGCAAATGAACACCCCACTCAAGCGTTATTAGATTTGTACACTATCCAAAAAGAGTTACTTGACCATGGCAGCAGTATAGATGGTATGCACATCGCTATGATTGGCGATTTAAAATACGGTAGAACGGTGCACTCGTTATCTAAGTTATTATGTTTATTTAAAAATATCTGTTTTACATTGATATCCCCAAAAGAATTAGCAATGCCCGCCTCTATTGTTGATGCAATTGAAAACGCAGGCCATCAATGCAATATTACACATCAATTTGAAGGTAGTGTAGATGCAGACATTTGCTATCAAACACGCATTCAGGAAGAACGTTTTCCTTCGCAGGAAGAAGCCAATCAATACCGAGGAAAATTTCGTTTAAATCAACAAATTTATACCAAACATTTTCAGTCAAAGACAGTTATCATGCACCCCTTACCTCGCGACTCCCGTGCAGAAGCTAACGAACTGGACAATGATTTAAACCTTAATCCTAACCTCGCTATATTCCGTCAAACTGATAACGGTGTATTAGTGCGAATGGCTTTATTTGCCCTTACTCTTGGAGTAGAAAATATTGTTACTCAGTTTGATCGAGAAGTGCTCTGGCACGTAAATAACCAGTGAACAAACGGTTATCAAGCTACCAGTAAGTTATCAGTAGGTTATCAGTAAAACATTTAACTAATAAAAGAAGTCACTATGCAAAAATCAGAAACTCTTTTCGCACGCGCCAAACTCCATATTCCCGGCGGTGTTAACTCCCCAGTTAGAGCTTTTAAGGCAGTGGGCGGCACACCACCTTTTATCAGCAAAGCAGATGGCCCGTACATTTATGATGTGGACGGCAAACGTTATATCGATTATGTACAATCTTGGGGACCGATGGTGTTAGGCCATAATCACCCTGTTATCCGTCAGGCCGTCATTGATGCGGCCGCCAATGGTTTAAGTTTTGGCGCACCGACAGAAGCAGAAGTACTTATGGCTGAAAAAGTCTCTGAACTAGTACCGTCGATGGAAGTATTGCGGATGGTAAACTCAGGTACAGAAGCAACCATGAGCGCCATACGTTTAGCGCGTGGTTTCACCGGTCGCGATAAAATCTTAAAGTTTGAAGGTTGTTACCACGGCCATGCCGATGCGTTACTCGTTAAAGCAGGCTCGGGGGCATTAACCTTTGGGGTACCTAGTTCACCGGGTATTCCGGCTGATTATGCTAAACATACCCTCACAGCAGATTATAACGACCTTATTTCTGTGGCTAATGCGTTCAAGCAATACCCAGAAGATATTGCTTGTATCATTGTAGAACCCGTCGCTGGTAATATGAATTGTATTCCCCCGGTAGATGGTTTTTTACAGGGCCTGAGAGAGATCTGTAACAAATACGGCGCTTTACTTATTTTTGACGAAGTAATGACAGGCTTCAGAGTATCAAGAGGCGGCGCTCAAGAAAAATACAAGATAAAGCCTGATCTCACATGTTTAGGCAAGGTGATCGGTGGTGGGATGCCGGTAGGTGCATTTGGTGGCAAAACCGAAATTATGAGGCATATTTCTCCAGACGGGCCGGTGTATCAAGCAGGTACCTTGTCAGGTAACCCCGTAGCTATGGCCGCTGGTTTAGCGTCTTTAGGCGAAATCGAAAAAGATGGTTTATACGAGCAACTATCACGGTCCACCAAAAATTTAGCTGAAGGTATTAAAAAAGTTGCGAACAAACACGGTATCCCAATGTCTGTTAACTACACTGGCAGCATGTTTGGGATATTTTTTACAGATGTAGAACGTGTTACTAACTACCAACAAGCCACTAATTGCAACCTCGAGCAATTTAATCTCTTTTATCATGGTATGTTAGAGAACGGTGTTTACTTTGCACCAGCCTCATACGAAGGCGGTTTTGTATCTGCAGCACATACTGACGAAATTGTGCAACAAACTTTAGACATAGCCGATAAAGTACTGGCTAATGTTGCTGCTAGTTGTAGTTAAACAACGATGACACTCGTTGGTGATAGGGAGATAATCTACACCTAATGCTTGAGCAAGTAATACAACCATTACCGTTGTTTTTATTATTAATCATTGCACTGTACTCAATAGTGCTAGTGGTGCTTCTTAAAAAAACAGCGCGCTTGACTGTTATTACTTCAACAATTGTCGAAAACGCCCAACGAGATTCAAAACAAAGCGCTCAACAAAAAGACCAACAATCGCAAACCGAAGAAACGCTCAGGCAATATAAAGATAAATCCGAAGAGGCAATGCTTCTAAGTCAAACTTTTCGTAAGTTTGTACCTAAACAGTTTGTAGACCACTTTGCCAAACATGGCTCCGACTCATTAGAGCTGGGCCGTGCAGACGAAGACGAATTAGCTATTTTATTTTCAGACATTCGCGGTTTCACCGGTTTATCTGAACAAATGAAGCCACAAGAGTTAATGAATTTTTTAAATTCCTACTTCTTACGTATGAACGAACCTATTCATAAAAACAAAGGTTTTATTGACAAATTTATTGGCGATGCTGTAATGGCGTTATTCGACAGACCAACAGGTACCAATACCGATAAAGCCCAAGACGCCATTCGTGCTGCACTCGACTTGCGTTATGCAATCAACCTGTATAACCAACATCGCGCCAACTCTAACTATCCACCCATAAACATTGGCATTGGCATTCACTTTGGGCCAGTGATTATTGGCACTGTTGGTTCTGACGATCGCATGGACACTACCGTTCTGGGCGATAGTGTCAATATCGCCTTTCGGCTCGAGGCCTTAGCCCCAAAATACAATACGGACATTGTCATTAGTGCACAAACTCTATATCAAGCAGAAGCCAAAGGCGTATTTGAATATCGCTTGTTAGATTGGGTCAGAGTTAAAGGCAGAAAAACCCCAATAGAAGTATATGAAATAATCGATCATCAAGACGTTAACATAAAAAAATTGAAATTAGCTAACGCCAAACTGATTGAACTGGGTCTGAATTATCGAAAAGTTCAAAAATGGGAACTGGCAATCACTCATTTCAAACAAGCCCTAGAAATCAATCCTAATGACACCCTGGCTATTCATCACTTAGAGCAGTGTGCTAAATTGCAAAATACGCAGCTTGCCGAAGATTGGGATGGGTCGATATTATTGTAAGCCGTGCAGTACAGTCATCTACTATCACAATAATCTACAAAGCATTTTTTTGCAGTCAACAAGCATCTAATATTTCACAGTTTAGAGTAAACCTAACCACATCTTTTTAAATCAATATTCATTCGTGAGGGGCAAAAATTCAAAGCTACTGTTTCACTATACCTATGGCTAATTTTAACATAACTCATCGAACTGATTTCATAACGCCTAACGTCAACAATATTTATTTCTTCGCTTGTTTTTTGATAAAAGTAGTAGATGGCGCAAAAAACGCTGCGCCAGTTTCAGCTGTGGTGTAATCGAGGAATTTATCGTAAATTCCCTCCTCATCGCCAAAAATCATACTATTCAACATTGTGGTAAAAGGCTTAGGGCTTTTACCACAAGAAACAAAAAATAACCCCTGCACCGACATATCACCGTAAGGCATACCTTGCCTGAGCATTTCCATGCTATTACCCTTCTCATCTTTTAAAATAGAGCGCTGTGCGTGAGACGAAGCCATCTTTTTTTCACTGCTATATTCAGTATTGTCAGCTTTGGTTCTGCCGATCACGTCTTCTTGGTTTGCCACAGGCAGTAACTGCCACTTTGTCATATTGTGTCGGTAGCGCTGCACATGAATGTAACTGCCTCCAGCAAAATCAGGATCATCATCACCGACTATCGCAACATTAAATTTGTGCATGCCACGAGGGTTTTCAGTGCCATCTACAAAACCAGTCAGGTCTCTCCCGTCTAAATATCGAAAACCCCTCACCTCTTCATACAAGTCAACGTGGACTTTAAACAACTGTATGATCTCGATACCTATGGCATAACAAATGTCCATACGATCTGCTTTGATTTGAATAAACAAATCACCGGGCGAATTCGGCGCACTGCGATCGTCGCAATTCATGGCGGGGAATGGAGCTAATTCTTTTGGGATAATATCAGGGTACAACTCGTACCAATAATCAGTGCCTATGGCCAAAACACCTGACACCATTGCTTCGTAATATTCCTCATCAAAATATGTAAACAAGTCTAAGGTGCGGGCTAATTTTACACGCATGGCCTGAACATCATCGTCTATGACAGTGAAAGTCAAAAAAAGTGCGTGAATATTAGGCTCTGCACAGATGCCCTTTTGAGCTTGAGTCATAATGTTTTACTCGTATTCTACAAAGTTAATAGCCAGCCGCTTGGCCGTCTTTCCGACTTTCCGACGCGCCATAATATATGCCAGTTTCAGGATCGCGCATAATAGCTTGGTATCCACCAAAAGCCCCCAGTACATCTTGTATAACATGGCCTTTTTTAATAAGTTGACGTTTAACCTTGGCATTAAAACCTGTCTCTAAACTGACATAACCACCGTCAGTCATCACTTCATCTGTGGGTTGGCTGGAGCCTGAATGTAACATTCTGGGTGCATCCCCTGCCTCTTGTAAATTCATTCCAAAATCAATGAGGTTGACTACAATTTGTGCATGCATTTGTGGTTGTGTACCACCGCCCATGACGCCAAAACTGACCCAAGGTTGACCATTACGAGTAATAAAAGCAGGGATGATAGTATGAAAGGGACGTTTATTTGGCGCATAAACATTAAAGTGGCCTTCTTTTAAACTGAACATTTCACCTCTATCTTGCAACACAAAACCTAAACCAGTAGGTGTCATACCTGACCCCATACCACGATAGTTACTTTGAATAAGCGAGACCATATTTCCATCTTTATCTGCTGTAGTGAGGTAAATGGTATCTCCTTCATTCAATCCTGCATCAATACGTTTGCTGGCTTTATTATTATCAATTAACTTACGGCGTTGTTGGGCATATTCTTTTGAGATTAGCCAATCAACTGGGATCTTATTAAACGCAGGATCAGCATAATATTTTGCCCTATCTTCAAACGCCAGTTTTTTTGCTTCGACAAAACTATGAATGTATTGTTCTGAGCCAAAACCCATACCTTCGACATCAAACTGCTCTAGCACATTTAAGATTTGTAAAGCGGCGATGCCCTGACCGTTTGGCGGTAATTCCCAAACATCATAACCTTTATAATTTGTCGAGACTGGTTCGATCCACTCAGAAGTGTGGCTGGCTAAATCGTCATAACTTAAAAAGCCACCTTGTTTTTTCATGTATGCAGCTATCGACCGAGCAATATCACCTTTATAAAAGGCATCGCGTCCACCCGTTGCAATTTTTTCGTAGGTAACAGCTAATCCTTTATTTTTAAATAACTGACCTTTCACTGGTGTATGACCCTTGGGCATATACGTTTCTTTAAAGCCTTCAAAACCACTCAGTTTAAGCGCACTACGCTGCATGTAATAAGCAACGAGTTCACTAACAGGAAATCCATTTTTAGCGTATTCGATACTAGGTGAAAGGATGCTGGTCATGGGTAAGCTACCAAACTTAGCATGCAGTTCGAACCAACCGTCTACTGCACCGGGAACAGATACGGGCAAAGGCCCATGGGCAGGAATACTGTCTAGCCCTTGTAACTTAAAATGCTCTAAGGTGAGCGACTTTGGTGAGCGACCCGATGCATTGAGTCCATATAATTTCTGAGTTTTAGCATCCCAAACAATAGCGAATAAATCACCACCTATCCCGCTGCCAGTTGGCTCAACTAGTCCTAGCATAGCATTGGCGGCAATGGCAGCATCTATGGCATTACCGCCCTGTCTAAGGATTTCCAAACCTACCTGAGTGGCTAATGGCTGACTGGTAGCCACCATAGCGTTTTGGGCAATCACTTCAGAACGAGAGGCAAAAGGTTCGCCCGTGATCCGGTCATAAGCAAAACTTTTAGAGCTACCTAACATCAGGGTTAACAGACTCATTAATATAGATATTTTCATTGGCCACGAATTTAAGGTTAACAATATAATTAGGATACTCTGATTTTGTAGTTCAATGCACTGAGTTAAACTACTGTAACTTAATTATTCAATGAAATTGCACAAAGAAACCGGTAGTGAGGAGTTAGCCACATACAAAAATACATACAGCAGTGGCTCTGTCATATGTTGCATTCCTAATTTAGTCTTTAGGAGGCAAAAAATGTCCCATCATATTTATAAGATAGTGACCCTAAATAATGCAATTTTAACCTCGGAAAAGTGACTCAAAGCACGTTATTCTAAAATAAAAAAAGCCCCACGAATGTGGGGCTAATAAATATCTAATCAATAATTACTTTTTAATGTGCTTTTTACAGCTTAATTATTTTTTGTTCGCTTTTTAAAATTTTTGATTAACGATTGAAGGTTAATTACGTGAAATAGTGAAGTCAGGGTAAGCTTCTAAGCCACACTCACTCATATCTACGCCTTCGAACTCTTCTTCCTCGGTGACACGGATACCCATCACAGCTTTCAATATTGCCCACACTATAAAGCTAATACCAAATACCCAAATAAATATAGTAGCAGCACCTAATAACTGACCACTGAAAGTGGCTGCTTCAGGATTTGTGAAAGGTACTAGTAACAGACCTAACAAGCCCACTACGCCATGAACAGAGATAGCACCTACAGGATCATCAATTTTCAATTTATCAAAAGCAAGGATACTAAACACAACTAAAATACCACCCAAAGCACCGAATAAGGTAGCTTGAATAGGACTAGGTGTAGAAGGCTCAGCTGTAATAGCAACTAAGCCAGCCAAAGCACCATTTAAGGCCATTGTGAGGTCAGCTTTCTTAAACAAAATACGCGCTAAAATGAGAGCAGAAACTAAACCACCAGCTGCAGCAGCATTAGTATTTAAGAATACCACTGCAACAGCGTTAGCGCTTTCTACGCTGGCTAGTGCTAGCACTGAACCACCATTAAAACCAAACCAACCCATCCATAAGATAAAGGTACCTAAGGTCGCCATAGGTAAGTTAGCGCCAGGTATTGCATTGACTTTTCCATCTTCTGAATATTTGCCTTTTCGTGAGCCTAGCAACAATACGCCAGCAAGAGCTGCAGAAGCACCAGCCATGTGCACAATACCCGAACCCGCAAAATCAGAGAAACCCATATCGCCTAAGGTATATAAACCAAATACCGAATCGCCACCCCAGGTCCAAGAACCTGACATAGGATAAATAAAGCCAGTTAGAACCACTGTAAAGGCTAAAAATGCCCAAAGCTTCATACGCTCTGCAACTGCGCCAGAAACAATAGACATAGCTGTAGCCACAAATACCACTTGAAAAAAGAAATCAGAAGCAGGTGCGTAAGTAGCCGCATCTTCAGCTACACCTGTTGCACCGTCAGATAATATTCCTTCCAAGAATGGAGTGGCAGTGCTTATTCCTCCATCTCCTCCGTACATGATCCAATAACCACACACCATATACATGATGCAAGCAATCGCATAAAGCGCAACGTTTTTAGTTAGTATTTCTGTCGTATTCTTTGCTCTAACTAGGCCAGCTTCCAGCATTGTAAAGCCAGCTGCCATCCACATAACTAGCACACCACACATCAAAAAGTAAAATGTATCTATGGCGTAGCCCAATTCAAAAGTAATTTCCATAGTTTCTCTCCTAAAGTCTAGATGGCTTCGCCATCTGTTTCACCAGTACGAATTCGAACAGCATGTTCTAAATCATAAACAAATACTTTACCGTCACCAATTTTGCCGGTTTTAGCAGCGCCAACAATGGCTTCTACCAAACGTTCGACGTGGTCGTCTTGTACGGCAACTTCAAGTTTAACTTTCGGTAAAAAGTCCACTTGATACTCAGCGCCACGATATAATTCGGTGTGACCTTTTTGACGTCCAAAGCCTTTGACTTCGGTTACAGTCAAACCATCGATCCCGATTTCGGAGATTGCCTCTCGCACATCATCGAGCTTAAAAGGCTTAATGATCGCAGTAACTAATTTCATGGTGTAGCTCCCAGTTTGTTGTCATGTGTTGCAAGTATTTTATGAAACTACAACAAAACCTATGCCATGTTTTTTTATCAATAAAATCATATAGTTAACCAGTAACAAAAGTTGAATGTTACATTTCATTGTGATTATTTGGTGCAATAGTCAAAAAAAGGATCAAATTGGTGCACACTTGAAAATATGTTCTAGTATTGATGAATTTACAGTGACTAAGACTGAGATATCAGTGTGATGTACTTAAGTCCGGTTTATCCTCAGCTTTTCATATTAACGGATAAAATATATTCCAATACGACATGTTTATTTCTAAAAACATCGATGGCAATCTTGACGCATTAGGCTTGATGTTTATGTTAAAAGACAAAGAATACAAAGCTATCATTAACCAATATCAGAAAAATTTTTTATCGACTACACCAACATTTCTGGCGTAACACTAACGTCAGAAGTCACATTTACAATTTCGATGTTGGGAAAGATGGACTTGGAAAATTTAGGTAAAATCACAATTGTGATAGCAGCAAACAAAAATGAACACGCTGTGATAGAAAAAATTACCAAAGGTATATTTTCTGATAGCCAATCCGTCATATTAATGTCCGATTCTACAAACCACGCCTTTAAATTGCTGGATTCGATCTAGTTAGATAAAACACCTTATTTTGAATATGGCTATTTTGAACTAAACCAATACAGGGTACTCTACTCAATTGTAGGTATTCATTAAGGACATGCGCTAGCATCAGTGTTTAAAAAAAATTCGTTTTTACTTTTATCAATACTCCTTCACCTGATTGTTATATATGTGGTTGCCCAGTCGATTATGTTTCCTTCTATGTCTGACTCACCACAGAAAAATCTAGATGTGATTCAAGCAACACTAATATTTGATTTGCCCACCCCCATTCCAGAAACCCCTGTTGATGTGATTAAAGAAAAAACACCTTTGTCTACTGAACCACAAGAAGCAAACTCCGTTTCTGAAGCACCAGACAAAAGCTTGGTTGAATCCGATTCAAAACTTAAAATACCAACAATCCCTGTCTTATCCCAATTAGTGCCACCTGATGACCAAGATGAGATGAAGAAAGAGTTACAAGATAAACCGAAACAAGGTGATAACGTTAATACGATAACGTTTGCTGATAAAAACATGGCACCAACAGCTAGTTTAGAGATGCTTACGCCTACAACAAACATGGCAAGACGCCATCTAAAAAGTTTTCAGCAACAACAACAAAATAGATTAGCTGAACAAGCATCTCAATATTACCAACAACGTAAAAATTCACCTGTGATAAATACTGACGTCAAGGAACCTTTTATGTCCGAAGGTGAAAAATTTAAAGATAACCTTAAAGTACGTGCAGATTGCAGCAGCAGTACAAAGAAAACAACCGTCGTATTATTAAGTATATTTGGAGGAAATATCGACTGTTCGAAACAGCCTAGCATCGAGGGGTTTATTCAAAATAGGATTAATAAAAAATCTAATTTACCTGAACAATATCATCAAACAGAACAAAAAATCCCACAATCAGTGGTGATTAAAAAACGACCATAACTTTTTGGGTTTATCCAGCGTATTAGATCTGTAGACGTATTTATAAATCACACCAGATAATACTGTGGTGATGGTGAAAACACCGAAATATCAATCACTTTGATCGGATCTGGTTGTGCGTTACCTTAGCAAGGTTATCAATACTTCACCCATCATAGGAACATCTAACCAATGATTTAGGCCTTGTTATTGTTAATAACCAGTATAAATGTTGATTGTTTATAAATTCGCTAGCGAATATTCACTTTAACCTAATAATTAGTATAAAATTACCATCTAGTTTTTAAAAGAGAATTACATTCCATTTTAAAACATAAAGT